>JAGBMX010000134.1 GCA_017634675.1 Selenomonadaceae bacterium
TAGTTTTTTCTTCTGGCGAAGAAAAAACTTGAATTAAGGCATTTTAATAGAAAAGTCACCTTCACGTTGCCTCCCCTGAAAGGGGAGGGGGACCGCGAAGCGGTGGAGAGGTCGACCATGAACGGCACTAATTCACCTTTCGCGCCACTATGTTGTATTACCCGTGAATAGTAACTTCAGTGTTGACACTTGAAAAACTTTAAAATTTTTTCTCTTGCAGGAAATTTGAATTTAATATAGAATATGAAAGGTTGAAAATGAAAATTTAAAGAAAAAGTCTTAAACGAAAGCAGGGGAGGAAAGGCTTATATGCAAGAAACTTTGATGCGGGAAGTTGCTTATGAGGGCGTGGGACTTCACAGCGGAAAAAAGGTTTCCCTTACGCTTAAACCTGCCTCTGAAAATACGGGAATTATTTTTGTAAGAAGCGATATTGAAGGATTTCCTAAAATTCGCGCCTTGGCAAAAAATGTTACGGCAACAGCAAGAGCCACTACGCTTGAAGAGGATGGAGTTAAGGTTTTTACCGTAGAGCATCTTATGAGCGCCCTTCACGGCTACAAAATAGATAATTGCGAAGTTGTGATGGATGCAGAAGAACCTCCGGTTGCCGACGGAAGCGCTAGGGTTTTCTTTGAGTTATTGAAGGAAGCCGGAAAAACGAAACAAACTGCGCCGCGTAGGGAAAAGGTAATTGATAAAATTTATAGGATAGACGATGGTGAAAAATTTGTAATCGCTCTGCCTTACGACGGTTTTAGAGTATCATTTACATCAGTTAATCCGCATCCTCTGGTGGGTGTGCAATATAAAGATTTTGAGGTAACTCCTGAGACTTATGAAAAAGAGATAGCGGGCGCTAGAACCATAGCCTACGAAAAAGAAGTTGAAACGCTTCATAAAATGGGTTTGGGATTAGGCGGTACTCTTGAAAATGTTATCGTATATAACGATGAAGGATGGATGAATGAGTTGCGCTACCCCGACGAACTCGTGCGGCATAAGATATTGGACGCTATAGGAGATCTTCGATTGGCTGGAACTATAAAGGGGCATATCATAGCCGCCGCTTCGGGGCATTCGTTAAATACCAAACTTGCAAAGTTGATAGAAGAAAACATCGGATAAAAATTATGTATATAACAAGACTAGATGTCCCCCACCTCTTAGGTGGGGGTCTATATCGGAAGAAAGGCGGGAGTTTAAATCTTCCGCCTCTCGGACGTCTTGTTGAAATGCTGACGTATGTAGTTTTTTCTTCTGGCGAAGAAAAAACTTGAATTAAGGCATTTTAAATTTTATGAATTTTGATATATGTTAGGGGAGAAGAATATGGAACTTGATATTAACGAAATTCAACAAATACTTCCGCATCGTCCGCCTATGCTTTTGGTGGACAGGATTATCGAAATCGAACCGTTTAAATCTGCGGTAGGAATTAAAAACGTCACAATGATGGAGCCGCATTTTATAGGGCATTTTCCGGGGAAACCCATAATGCCGGGTGTGCTTTTGCTCGAAGCTATGGCGCAGGTAGGCGGCGTGGCTATGCTTTACCCGGAGGAAAACAGAGGGAAACTCGCGCTGTTTGGCGGCATGGAGAACGTAAAGTTTAAGCGTCCCGTGGTGCCGGGGGATCAGGTTGTGACGAAAGCTGAGATAGTAAAAACCAGAGGACCTTTTGGAACTCTTCACGCAGACGCTTATGTTGACGATGTGCTCGTAGCTTCCGCAGATTTTAAATTTGCGTTGAAAGCAAACGAAGAATTATGATAATGACTCCTTTTGTATAGGAAAACGGAGATTTTTTCCATATAAACGCAAATAATCGGAATTTTTAATGGAATTTGAGACGCTAAAAAAAACAAAAGTGGTGGACTGTAGTGTTAGAAGATTTATGCGTTGAAACGGAAAAATACAATAAATTGAAAGGAGTCGGCGAAATGCTTAGCGTAGTAAGAGAAGACGAAGCGTCGATTCATGAGACGGCGGTTGTGGAACCGGGCGCAATTATAGGCGCGGGAGCAGTTATAGGACCGTACTCTGTAATCGGCGAACACGTTGAAATAGGCGAAGGTACTTGGATTGGACCTCATGTTGTAATTTCGGGTTGGACAAGTATCGGTAAGGATTGCAAAATTTATCAGGGCGCATCCGTTGGAGAAGTACCGCAGGATTTAAAATTTAAAGGCGAAAAAAGCTATTGCATAATAGGCGATCGTACTGTTATCAGGGAAGGCGCAACCGTTCACCGCGCAACGGGCGAGGGCGAGGAAACCAAAATCGGCTCCGATTGTCTTTTGATGGCTCTGACTCATGTGGCGCATAACTGCATAGTAGGCAATCATGTTATTATGTCGAATTTAGGTAGTCTTGCAGGACACGCCATTGTAGAAGACAGAGCTGTTATAGGCGGTATGGCGGGGGTGCATCAATTTGTAAAAATCGGCAGAAACGCCATGGTTGGCGGAATGGCGAAATTGGTGCAGGATGTTGTGCCTTATACGATAGTGGACGGACATCCCGCTAAAGTTGTAGGTTTAAACAGCGTGGGAATATCTAGGGCAGGAATTCCGCTAGAAACACGCCGTTCCATAAAAAAGGCCTATAAGATACTTTACCGTTCGGGTTTGTCTTTGCCTGAGGCCATTGCTGTGATAGAGCAGGAAGTTGATTCGTCTGAAGAAGTGGAGCATTTTCTTCGCTTTTTGAGAAATGCCGATAGAGGAATATGTCGCGAAAGAAGAAACAGCGATTAAGGAGTGAAATTGATGCAGCGAATTGGGCTTTTGGCGGGCGCGGGACATCTTCCGGCAGAGTGCGCAAAGGCGGCTGTGGCGCTAGGTTTTGAAGTTTATGCCGTGGGTTTGTTAGACGAAACGGAAGATGAGCTTAAAGATGTCGCTACAAATTACGAGAAAATAAGTATCGGTCAGCTTGACGCTCTCCTTAGGCATTTGAAAAATAATGACATTAAACAGGTAACTATGATTGGAAAAGTTACCAAAGAACTGTTGTTTAACGGTAAAGTGCAACCCGACGCGTCCATGCTTAGACTTTTAATGTCCCTTCCAAACCAAAGCGACGATACGGTTATGCTCGCTTTTATAGACGAACTTAGAAAAGCAGGTATGGAGGCTTTTGATCAAACCAAACTCATAAAAGCGCTAATGCCGGAAAAAGGTGTGCTTACTAAGCGCGAGCCTACGGAAAGCGAACAGAAAGATATAGAATTCGGATTTAAAATGGCGAAGGAATTGGGTCGTCTTGATGTTGGGCAGACCGTTGTGGTGAAAAATCTTGCCGTTATGGCGCTTGAAGCGATAGAAGGTACGGATGCTTGCATTTTGAGAGGCGGGGAACTTGCCAAAGGCGACGCTGTTGTGGTGAAGGTTGCAAAGCCTGAGCAGGATAATAGATTTGATGTGCCGACAGTTGGACTTAAAACCATTGAATCAATGGTAAAAGTCGGAGCGAAAACACTCGCCATTGAAGCTAAGGAAACGCTTTTGGTGGAACGTGAAAAGGTTTTGGTGTTGGCGGAAGCCAACGGAATTTCAATTGTCGCGGTGTAGTGTATAGACGCGGAGAGTGTCCGCGTCTTTTCTGCGTAGTTATAGGGGGCGTGTCTATGAAGATTATGCTTTCTGCGGGCGAAGCCAGCGGAGACCTTCATGGAGCGGCGCTTGCAAAGGCTTTGAAAGAACTTAAAGGCGATATTGAAATCGTGGGTTTTGGCGGCGATATGATGGAAACCGCCGGGGTGCATTTATGGGCGAATTATAAGAGTTACAATGTGATGGGGGTTTTGGAGGTTGTTTTGAACCTTCGCCGCATTTTAAACTTGTTGGATTTTTTAGCGAAAAAAATAGAGGAAGAACGCCCTGATTTGCTTGTTTTGATAGACTATCCGGATTTTAATTGGAGGCTTGCAAAAAAAGCGAAGGCTTTGGGTGTTAAAGTTTTTTCGTATATTCCCCCTTCCGCTTGGGCGTGGAGAAGGGGACGCGCTAAAGATTGCGCTCGTATAGCGGATGAATTTGTGGCGATATTTCCACATGAGCTAGAGCCTTATGAAGAAGTCGGCGCAAAGATTTCTTTTTTGGGGAATCCCCTTGTAGATACGGTCGTTCCCACAATGACCAAAGAGGCGGCAAGGGAGTATTTTGAGGTAGATAATGAACCGGTTGTTCTTCTTTTGCCGGGAAGTCGGTTGCAGGAAATCCGCAGGATTTTTCCCATAATGTTGAAAGCCGCTAAACTCTTGCTTGAATATCGACCTGATACTCGATTTTATTTGCCTGTTGCGGATAATATAGATGAAAAATTATTGCAAAATTATATCGGTGAAGCGAATATTTCGGTGACATTTGCGCGCCAGAAAAGATACGATTTAATGCAGATTGGGGATTTTGCGCTTGCAACCTCCGGCACGGTTGTGATGGAGGCGGCGTTGTTGGAACTTCCCTGTGTTGCGCTTTATAAAATGAGCGCGTTTAACTATTTTATAGCTAAGCTTTTCGTTCATGTGGAGCATTTTACTTTGCCAAATCTCCTCTTGAAAAAGCGGGCTATACCCGAACTTTTGCAGGAAGAAGTGACTTCGGAAAATATTTTTTCCGAAGCGAAAAAACTTTATGAGGGCGAAGCGGAAAGAGAAATCGTCATTAATGACTTAAAAGCGGCTAAAGCTGTTTTGGGAGAGAACGGCGCGACAAAAAGGATAGCAAAAAAAATTTTAGATGCGACAAAATCTTAGAAGATAGAACTATAAAAATAATCAAAACTAAAAAAGAACGATATTAAAGTTTTTTCTCTCTCTTTCTTTTCTTTGCTTCTTTCTTTTCTTTCTCTTTCTTTTTTACAAAAAAGAGAGAGAAAGAAAAGAAAGAAGAAGTATGTTGTTTACACTAATGTAAGGAGGGGCGGATATGCGTAATTACAAACGGTTGCTTATGTATATTCGCCCTTATTTGAAGCGGTTGTTTATAGCTATTATATTTATAGTGCTTGCGGCATCCGCTAATTTATACCTACCTTGGATTATTAAAGACATGGTGGACGATGTACTTGCCGCAAAGAATATGATGATGCTTAATTTTATAGCGGTAAGCATTGTCGTGGTGTTTGCCTTTCGAGGAATTTTTTATTATGGACAATCGTATCTTGTTTCATATATAGGTCAAAGAGTCGTAATAGACATTCGCGAGGTGCTTTTCAGGAAATTTCAGCGAATGCCGATTTCCTATTTTGACAAGCATCAAACCGGCGAGACCATGAGCTATCTGACAAACGACGTGAACGCCATGCAGAACGCTTTGGTGGATAATCTTATAGAAGCCGTGACGGAGAGCGCAATTTTAATCGGTTCCCTTATTATGATGGTATATCTTGATTGGAAACTGAGCCTCCTAACTCTTACGGTTATTCCCCTTGTGGGGCAAGCTATGAAGATTTTCGGCAGGAAGATAAAGATTACTGCGAAAGTTATTCAGGAGCGGCTTGCCGATATTACGTCGCTTTTGCAGGAGAGCATATCTTCCATCAGAGTCGTAAAATCTTTCGTTCGTGAAGAATATGAAATAAAGAGGTTTTGTAAAGAGAACGATTTAAATTTCCAAGCGGCGATGAAAAACATTCAGCTTACCAGTATGCTTACGCCGACGGTGGAGCTGCTCGCCGCAATAGCGGTTACGTTTATCGTTTGGTTCGGCGGTTATGAAGTGGTAAACGGCGAGATTACCGCCGGCGCGCTTATAGCGTTTTTAACTTATGCGGTAAATCTTGCAAACCCTGTAAAGCGTTTGTCTAGGGTATATGGAAATATACAAAAGGCAATGGCTGCGGTTGACCGCGTGTTTGACGTTATAGATTTAGATGAAACCGTAAGCAATAAAGAAGGCGCTGTTGATTTACCGGAAGTTAAAGGTCATGTCAGCGTCAGAGATGTTGTCTTTTCATACGATACAGAAAAACATCCTGCTTTAAACCATCTTTCGCTTGAGGCAAAACCTGGCGAGATGATAGCCTTTGTGGGACCGAGCGGCGCGGGAAAATCTACGGTTGCGAATTTGATCCCTAGGTTTTACGACGTGACTTCGGGCGCGATTTTAATAGACGGGCATGATATAAGAGATGTTACCGTTGAATCTTTAAGAGCGCAAATAGGCATTGTGCCGCAGGAAACCATGCTTTTTAGTTCAAATGTTCGCGAGAATATTCGTTACGGCAGGCTAGACGCTACGGATGAAGAAGTGATTGAAGCTGCGAAAGCTGCCAACGCAGACGTATTTATAAAAGAACTTCCCGAAGGTTACGATACCGAGATTGGAGAGCGAGGGCTAAACTTGTCCGGCGGTCAGCGTCAAAGAATCGCCATAGCCAGAGCGATTTTAAAAAATCCCGCTATTTTGATATTGGACGAAGCGACAAGCGCTCTTGATACGGAGAGTGAAAAAATTGTGCAGGCGGCTCTTGATAAACTAATGGTAGGACGCACCTCTTTTGTTATCGCTCATAGGCTTTCAACGATTTTTCATGCGGATCACATATATGTAATAGACGCGGGAGAAATCAGAGAACATGGCACGCATGAAGAACTTTTGAAATTAAAAGGGTTGTATTACAGCCTCTATCAAATACAATTTGGTAACGTTTGATTTTTTTTTAATTGTCGGTTATACTAGATTAGAATTTAATAAAATTTTTTCTTTCTCTTTTTTCTTTGTTACTTTCTTTTTTCTCTTTCTTTTTTATAAAAAAGAAAGAGAAAAAAGAAAGTAAATGCGAAACTAACGGCGTAAGAAGAAAGGGGAGAGACGGTTGCAGATTTTGTATGATATCGCGGCGGTTGTGTTGTTTTTCCCCGTGCTTTTAATGTTTTTAGTGCGCGCGACCAGAGAAAGAGGTTTTGTTGAAAGAATACGACAGAGTATGTTTGGCATTTTTCCGGAGCACGCTTTGGACTCGGTTGAAAAGAAGAATTGTATATGGGTTCATGCGGCATCCGTTGGGGAAGTTGTGGCTACAAGTCCTCTTATTAAGGAGTTTAGGCGGGAATTTCCCAAAAGTCCGATTTTGGTGTCTGTGGTAACGGCGAGCGGTTATGAAATGGCGAACCGTATAATAAAAGATGCGGACAGCATTATATATTATCCCCTCGATTTTCCGTGGATCGCAGGACGCGTGCTTCGTCGTATTCGTCCCAGGGTTTTTTTACCTGTGGAAACGGAACTTTGGCCGAATTTCTTAAAAGCCGCAAGGGAACTTCGCATACCCGTTATGATGGTAAACGGGCGCATAAGCGACAAGAGCGTAAAACGGTATCATCATTTACGGAGTATGCTCGACGATATGATTGGAACCATTAAAAAGTTTGCAATGCAGTCGCCGATTGACGCCGAATATATAAAGCGATTGGGAGCGCCTGAGGAACTTGTCACTATAACGGGCAATACTAAGTTTGATCAGACTTATACGGACGTTTCATCGGAAGAAAAGGAAACGATTTTAGGAGAACTTGGATTTTCTAAAGATGATAAGATTTTTCTTGCGGGAAGTACCCATCGCGGAGAAGAAGAATATGTGTTAAAAGCTTTTAAAAAGGTTCGGGAGAAACATCCTACGGCTAAACTTCTGATTGCGCCGAGAGAACTTTTGCGCACTATGGAAGTTACCCATATAGTAAAAAGCGCTGGGTTTGTCGTTGCGACTCGTACAAAATTGCAAAAAAAACACGATACGAAACACGATGTCGTGGTTTTGGATACTATAGGCGAATTGGGAAAAATTTACAGTATCGGCGATGTTATCTATGTAGGCGGAAGTTTGATTTCACACGGCGGACATAATATATTAGAACCGGCGGCGCATGGTAAAGCTATCGTGGTCGGGCATAATATGTTCAATTTCAAAGATACCCACGCCCTTTTTACGAAAAGGAACGCCTGTATAACGGTTGCGGATAGCGATGAACTTTCAAAGGAAGTAGCGAGACTTTTTGACGACGAAGCTGAAAAAAACCGTATGGAAGCCGAGACTCTCGCTATTGTCAACGAAAACAAGGGGGCGGCGCGAAAATCCGCCGTATTGCTAAAGGAAACTTTGGAGTGTTACGAAGCGAAAGAACGGTTGCTTCATATAAAAACTACTCAAAAAATTGAAAACCTCCAGACTTATTTTATAAACCTTGTCCACAGTAAAAACGTGGAAGGCGTCGGCAACAATGTTCTGATTGCGTTCTTATATTGTTTTTCTCTTATTTACAGGATGTTGGTAAATTTAAAGTTAGGGGTTTATAAGATAGGGCTGTTCCATAAGGAAAGCTTGTCCTGTTTCGTAATAAGTCTCGGAAACGTCACCGTTGGCGGCACGGGGAAAACCCCTACGGCGCAATGTTTGGCGAGAGAAATTCGCGATATGGGATATAGAGTGGTTATCTTAAACCGCGGGTATAGAGCGAAATGGCACGGAGAAGTCGGTGTTGTGTCCGATGGCGAAACCCTTCACATGGATGCAAAAGAAGCCGGCGACGAGGCTTTTATGCTTGCAAAGCATTTGCCCAATGTTCCCGTGTTGATAGGCGCTGAACGAGCCATTACGGGACGGTACGCCATAGAGCATTTCGGAGCGGAAGTTGCGATTTTAGACGACGGTTATCAACATTGGCAACTAAACCGAGATATTGACATATTGCTTGTGGATGCGGTAAATGTTTTCGGTAACGGGCATATTTTGCCCCGCGGAACTTTAAGGGAGCCTATTTCTCATATAAGCCGAGCAGACGTTTGTCTTATGACAAAGGTGGATCAGGCGGCGGAAGGTTCGATTGAATACATCAGAGATACCGTTCATAAACACAACGATAAGGCTTTGATAGTGGAAAGCATTCATCAGCCCAAGACTTTTATACCTATGGAAAGATGGTTCGATCATATAGGGGAAGTGGGTATACCGGTATCGGAAATAAAGGGACGGCGTATTATGGCAGTGTCGGCCATAGGAAATCCCGCCTCTTTTGAACAGACGCTTTCGGACTTGGGCGCGGTTATCGTTGAGAGTTTGCGTTATCCAGATCATCACGAATACACCGTAAAAGAAATGGAAAGCGTCTTTAGACAAGCTGACAGCGAGGATGCGGAAGCCATTGTCATAACCGAAAAAGATGCGGTGAAATTCCCGCCGGAAGTTTTGGGCGGCGAAATTAAAATTCCGGTTTATGTTATTTCCGTTGAAGTAACTTTCCAAGAGGGAGCTAAAGAATTTAGGGAACTTTTGAAATCAAGGATAGAAGAAGCGGTGTCTAAAAGGGAGAAAGGATGAAGTTTATGAAAAGCCTTTGCGTTATTCCTGCGCGTTATTCCTCAACCAGACTGCCGGGGAAACCTCTTAGAGATATTGCGGGTCTTCCCATGATTGTTCGCGTATATCGTCGCGCAAAGAAAGCTGCGCGTGTTACTGACGTAATAGTTGCGACAGACGATGAACGCATATTTAAAGCGGTCGAAGAAAACGGCGGACGTGCGGTTATGACAAGGGCGGATCATAATACCGGGACGGATAGGTTGGCTGAAGTTGCGGAAAACTTTTCCGATGCTGATTTAATAATAAATGTGCAGGGCGACGAGCCGTTAATCGATCCGATTTTAATCGACGAACTTACGGGTCTGTTTGAAAATGACGAAAACCTTCAAATGGCGACCGTTAAAACCGAATTGAAGGATGAAGCCGAAAAAAATAATCCTAATAACGTAAAGGTAGTAACCGATAAAAACGGGTACGCTTTATATTTTTCCCGTTCCCTTATACCTTATCCGAGAAAAGAGGGAATTTCAAAGGTTTATAAGCATATAGGCATTTATGCGTATAGACGGGAGTTTCTTTTGAAATACGCAAAGATGGAATCTACTCCTTTGGAACTTACGGAATCTTTGGAGCAACTTCGCGCTCTCGAAAACGGCTATAAAATTAAGGTGATAGAGACCGACAAAGAATTTGTAGGCGTAGATACGGAGGAAGATTTGGCGAGGGTGAACGAGATTTATAAGAGAATGGAGGGCGCATTATGAACAAGGTTAAGATTGGCGATTATTATATAGGCGACGGCGAACCTCTTATGCTTTTTGCCGGACCTTGCGCATTGGAGAGCTTGGAGCGTTGCCTCTTAATAGGCAGTACCATTAAGGAAATTGCAAAACGCCTGAATATGCCCTATGTGTTTAAAGCGTCCTTTGACAAAGCCAACAGATCTTCTTTTCATAGCTATAGAGGGCCGGGGCTTGAAGAAGGCATTAAGATGCTCAAAGAGATAAAAAAAGAGTTGAATGTGCCGATTATAACCGACATTCACGAAACATATCAGGCAAAGCCCGTGGCGGAAGTGGCTGATGTTATTCAGATACCGGCGTTTTTATGTAGGCAGACGGATTTACTATATGCGGCAGCGCAGACCGAGCGCGTTGTTAATGTAAAGAAAGGTCAATTTTTGGCGCCGGGGGATATGCGAAACGTTGTGGACAAGTTGCATGAAACCGGCAACGAGGGCATACTTTTAACCGAACGCGGCGCATCGTTTGGCTATAACAATCTTGTGGTGGATATGAGAACATTCCCTATAATGCGTTCTTTCGGTTATCCCGTGATTTTTGACGGTACGCATAGCGTACAGCTTCCCGGCGGCGCAGGAACGAGATCCTCCGGAAATCGGGAATATGTGGAATATTTAGTTCGCGCGGCTGTTGGAGCCGGAATTGACGGACTTTTCTTAGAGGTGCATGATAATCCGGAAGAAGCCTTGTCTGACGGTCCTAACATGATTTATTTGGATAAACTTGAGGAACTTTTAACGGACGCAATAAAGATTCATGAGATAGTGCGGGGTAAGAATTGATGAGATCGGCTGCAATAGAAGCGTTGAAAATAGAGATGGAAGCAATTTCGCGGTTGATACCGCGGATTGACGATGAATTTGAACGGGTTGTCCGTGCCATACTTGATTGCAGAGGGCGAGTAATCGTAACAGGCATGGGAAAGAGTGGGCATATCGGGCAAAAAATCGCAGCCACTTTTGCAAGTACGGGAACCCCTTCTTTTTTCATGCATCCTGCCGAGGCTTTTCACGGCGATTTAGGGATGGTGACGGAGAAAGATATAGTTATGGCTATATCAAACAGCGGCGAATCCGCCGAAGTTGTCAACATTTTGCCCATCCTGACTCGTATCGGCGCAAAGATTATCGCTCTTTGCGGCAGACGAGATTCGGCGCTTGGAAATCACTGCGATTTCTACATAGATATAAGCGTTGAAAAAGAAGCTTGCCCATTAGGGCTTGCGCCTACGGCAAGCACTACGGCGACTCTTGCCATGGGAGACGCTCTTGCGGTTGCACTTATGGAGGAGAGAAACTTCACTTCGGAGGATTTTGCTCTGTTTCATCCCGGCGGCGCTCTCGGAAGAAAATTATTGCTTAAAGTTGAGAACGTTATGCACACGGGAGAGGATAATCCTATCGTTAAACGCGGCATGACGGCAAAAGACGCGCTCTTTGTCATGACTGATAAAGGGCTTGGCGCGGCAAGCGTGGTGGATGAAAACGGCAAATTTATCGGGCTTATTACGGACGGCATAATTCGCCGCGCTCTTCATAAAGATAATAATTTCTTGGACGAGCCGGTTGAGAGCGTTATGTTTAAAACGCCGCTTGTGATTACGCCGGGACGTTTGGCGGCGGAAGCGTTGTCTATCATGGAAAAGCACAAGCCGCGTCCTGTTACCGTGCTTCCCGTTATCGGCAGAGAAAATATTCCCGTGGGAATTGTGCATTTGACCGACCTCCTAAGGCAAGGAGTTGTTTGATTTGGATTTAAAAGATAGAGCAAAAAAAATAAAGGTTATAGCTTTTGACGTGGACGGGGTTTTAACCGACGGCGGCATTTATACGGGCGCAGATGGAGAAATTTTTAAACCTTTTCATTGCAGAGACGGTTTAGGAATTAGCTTGGCGAGAAATGCTGGATTGAAGCTTGCCATAATAACCGGCAGAAAATCGCCGCAAGTCGCTTATAGAGCGAAGGAATTAAAGTTTGACGCTCTTTGGCAGGGAGTAATGGATAAACGAGAGGCCTATAAAGAGTTAAAGGAAAAATTTTCGGCGACGGACGAAGAAATCTGCTATGTGGGCGATGATTTGATAGATTTGCCGATTTTGACGCAAGTCGGATTAGCGGCGGCCGTAGCGGACGCAATGCCGGAGGTTATAGAAAGAGTCCATTACGTCGCAAAATTTTCCGGCGGTCATGGCGCGGCGAGAGATGTAATAGAATGTATATTGAAGGCTCAAGGTAAGTGGGAAGGTATTATTGAAGGTTATCTTGCGAAGGTATCGCCTAAACAGGAAAAAATTAATCAATAAAATCATAGATAAATCTAAATGACGTAAAAATAAAAAACAAACAATAAAAAGTACCCGGGAGTCCAGAGGGCAACGCCCTTTGGCAGGGTCAAGGGGCAGCGCCCCTTGTGGGGTTTGGGGCGAAGCCCCAACAAAGAAAGGAGATGAAGAATATGTTATACAAAACGCTGATGTTTATGAGTTTTTGCGCCAGGCATATTCCTTATCGCCTTTTGATGGTTGTGGGTTATGTTTTTGGACAGCTTTATTATTTGATAGTGAAGAAGCAGAGAAACCGCGCCATAGAGCAGATGAAGCTTTCGCTTAAAGTTGACGATAACGAAGCGAGAAGGCTTGTAAGGGAGTCGTTTGTAAACCTTGCGAAAAATATGCTTGAGATTTTGTATATGCCGAAGTTGAACAGAGAAAATCTATCGGAATATATTACTATTGAGCATTTTGAACGGGTAACGGAAGCCATGGCTGAAGGTCATGGATTGGTCGTGATTACCGGACATATCGGCACATGGGAATGGATGAGCGCGTCTATGGCGATTATGGGGGTAAAAACTACGGCTATCGCAAAACCTCAGCCAAATATGGATTATACTAGGGCTTTAGACGATTTAAGAGCTATGGTTGGGGTTGAAATTTTTTCAAGGGGAACAAGCGAACTTTTGGCGGCGGGTCGCGCATTAAAAGGCGGTAAACTCTTGGGTTTTTTGATGGATCAGGACGCAGGTCCCGGCGGCGCTTTTATGGAATTTTTGGGACGCGTTGCGTCAACTCCCATGGGGGCGGCTGTTTTTGCGAGGAAATTCAAGTCTCCCGTTGTTTCCATGTTTATTTTAAGGCAAAAAGACGGTCGGCACATTATAAAAGTCGGCGAAATTATGCACTATGAGGATACGGGGGATACCGACGGGGATCTTTATAAGTTTACGGAAAAAATGACAAAGGAAATAGACGCTGTTATAAGGGAAAATCCGACGCAGTGGATATGGTTCCAAAAGCGATGGAACACGGCGCTCGATATGCAGCGTAAGAAACATCATGTGGTGAAGGAGCAAAAGGAAGAATGAACAAGAAGCAAAAAATAATAATAGCGCTTATGATTTTTGCTTTCTTGGCTCTTGTGGGGTGGGTACTTTCAACTATTCCCGAAGCTCCCGAGAATACGGAACCTAAAGATGAAAAGCGAATAATGTCGTATGAGGGAAATACTTTGGTGTCGGAAAAAGACGGAAGACGACAGTGGCTTTTAAAAGCGGAAAAGATGTCTGTTGACGTTGATACGCAAGACGCTTACATGGAAGGTATCGAGGTAGAATTTTACAACGCAGACGGCACTACGATGAAACTAACGGCGCCGAAAGGGCTTTATTATTACCACGATAAAAATTTTGGGGTTTATGACGGGACTAAGGTGATAACTTCCGACGGCGCGGAGCTTACTTGCGATAAACTGTATTGGTTGTCAAAGGACGAGATGTTAGTTGCCGAAGATAATGTTAAGGTGAAAAAGGACGATTTTTTTGCGAGCGGCAACAAAGCTGAAAGCAGAAACGGATTTTCCCATTTTAAGATTATAGGCAAGGCTCATGTAGAAAAAGGAGTTAAGCATGAAGAAAATAAAAAAGGGTAAATTTTTGATTGCTTTTGTATTTGCAATTTTAATGTGTACGGCAAATATCTTTGCCGCGCCGGAAAAGGATAAGGAAGGCGCAACCCTTGACGCGGATACGGTGGAATATGATATGAAAACTGGACAGGCGAAAGCCGAAGGCAACGTGCTTATGACAAGAGGACTCACCAAACTTACGGGAAAATACGCCGAATACAATTTAAACACTAAAGTCGGGACAGTTGAAGGTAATGTTATCGGCGTTAGAGAAAAGATGCGTATTACCTGCGATAAATTGAGAAGCGAAGGTCCCGAGCATATGTTCGCCACCGGCAACGTAAAGGGTAGGGAAGAAGACAAAACCTTTGAAGGCGACTATGTGGAATATTTTCCCGAACAGAACGACTATGTAAAAATTCCCGGCAAAGGCAAGATAACAAGCAAAGACGGAGTATTTACCGCCAATATGATGGAAGGTTGGTTAAAAGACGAGCATTATGTCGGCGTAGGCAACGCTCATTTGATAAGCCCGCCGAACGACTTGGAAGGCGGCGGGGACAGAGTCGATTATTTCGGCAAAGAAGAAGGCAAAGCGATTTTGACGGGAAACGCATGGGCGTTTCAGGATAATCATATGGTTAGAGGCAATAAAATAACCATTTATCTTGCAAAAGACGGTAAGGCAAAGATAAGATAATGTTGGGGCGTTGCCCCAAAACTAACAAGGGGCGCTGCCCCTTGACCCCGGCAGGACTTTGCAGCCCTGCACCCGCAATAAATTTTATTAAAGTTTTTTCTTTTCTCTTTTTCTTTGTTACTTTCTTTTTCTCTTAGCTACACATATAAGATTCGCTAAGTGCTAAAGCACTAAGCGAATCTAACATCTTTTTTACAAAAAAGAAAAGAGAAAAAGAAAGTAAAGAACTGACCTGTTTATATTGGGAGGCGTGTTTATGCAGATTGAGGCTAAAGGATTGGTGAAGCAGTTTAAGGCTCGTACTGTGGTAAACAATGTCTCTTTGTCTGTGAAAAAAGGCGAGATAGTGGGGTTGCTTGGACCTAACGGCGCGGGAAAGACAACTACGTTTTATATGATAGTGGGACTGGAGAGACCTACGTTTGGAGAAGTTTATCTTTCCGATATAAATATTGCAAAATTTCCCATGAATAAAAGAGCGCAACTTGGCATCAGCTATCTTGCGCAGGAAGCGTCGATTTTTAGAAAACTGACTGTTGAGGAAAACATCGCTTCGATTTTGGAAACCACGAAGTTGTCAAAGGACGAGCAAAAAAAGAAACTTGACGAGTTAATAGAGGAGTTTCACATAGAACACGTTCGTACGCACAAAGGAACGCAACTTTCCGGCGGTGAGAGGCGGCGCGTTGAAATCGCAAGGTGTCTTGCGTTAGAGCCGCAGTTTATACTGCTAGACGAACCGTTTGCGGGGGTAGACCCTTTAGCTGTTGCGGATATACAGGATATTATCGAGTATTTGAGAAAACGCGGTATGGGAATTTTGATAACGGATCATAATGTCAGGGAAACTTTGCAGATAGTAGACCGCGCTTATATTTTAAATAACGGGGAAATACTTTTAGAGGGCGATTCAGAAACAATCGCAAACAGTCCCATTGCCCGTAAATTCTATTTGGGCGATAAATTTACAATGTAGGAGAGAGCTATGCACATCCGAATTTTGGACAAATATATTTTTCGCGAAGTCACCATGACTTTTATCTTCGGGATATGCGCATTTTCCGCCGTGTTTATTGGGTCGGGTACACTTTTTAGAATTTCGCAGTATATAACCGATTACGGGGCGAGCTTTTCTTCCGTTGTTAAAATTTTTGTATTGGGACTTCCAAGTATCGTTATATGGACGTTCCCTATGTCTATGCTATTAGCTGTGCTTTTGACTTTCGGAAGGCTTTCAAGTTCCAGCGAAATTACCGCTATGAAATCTTGTGGTATCGGTTTTTCCAGATTGGCAATGCCGGCGATTATACTTGGCATAGGGGTCAGTATTTTTGCTATTCTGTTTAACGAATATGTGGTGCCTCAGGCAAACAGTATGTACAGCAACGTGCTTTATTATGAAATACAACATAATACCCAACCGAAATCTCAGGACCATATTATTTTAAAATCCATAAAGGACGGTAAAATCCAACAGCTTATATACGCTAGGCGTTACGATGGCGAGAAAAACGAAATGCAAAGCGTGACCATGCAAGATTACGGCACGGAAGGCAACGTCAAAAGGGTGGAGACTGCCGAATACGCCACTTGGGACGGCAAGGGCTGGCTCTTGCATGACGGCGTTATATACGATGTGGCGGAAGACGGACAGGAAAATCACCGCATGCGTTTCGATGCGCAAAAACTTCCTGTGGATACAAGCCCAACGCAGATTGTGCGCGAACAGAAAAAACCCGAAGAACTTACCATGAAAGAGCTAAGGGAACAGATTGACATAATGCGGACGCAATTTGTCGATACAAATAAACTTGAAGCGGAACTGTACCAGCGTGTGACGGTACCGATGGCAAGTTTGATATTTGCCTTGGTGGGAATACCTTTGGGGTTGCAGCCTGCAAGAAACAGTTCTTCAAAGGGATTTGCTTTAAGTGTGCTTATAATTTTTTGCTATTATTCTATTATGACTCTCGCGAACGCTATTGCCCGCGCAGGTACGATTTCTCCCATGATTGCCGTGTGGATTCCGAATATCATAGGACTTATCGCGGGTTGTTATCTTATGAAGCGCGCGTCGAGATAAAGGAGTGTCGGTTTTGTACGGCGTAGTTTTGATTGTGTCGCTTATAGTGACGGGCGGGGTTATCGCTTTTATTGGCGATAGACTCGGTACGAAAATCGGAAAAAAGAGGCTTTCTATTTTCGGTCTTCGCCCTAGGTATACCTCGATAATAATTACGATTTTAACGGGCGCATTTATTACTACCCTTACTTTCGGCGCTTTAGCTGCGACTTCTGAAAACGTAAGAACCGCTCTTTTTGGGATGGAGCAATTAAAACAGGAGATGGCGACGCGCGCCGAGGAACTTTCAAATACCACGAAACTTCTTGCTGATGTGGAACGGGAGCAGGAGGAAACCAACGAAAAACTTGCCAAGTCCAAAGTGGAAATGGAAAAATTACGGCAAGAGCAAGCGGAATTAGAAGCGGAATCCGAAAAATTAAAAGCCGGAAATGCTGAGTTGGCGGAGGCTAATGAAAATTTAAAGGCGCAAGCGGAGGAACTTCAAGCGCAAAACGAAACGATAGCGAAGGAAAACAATAGTTTAACCGAAAAAAATACGGAACTATCAAAGAATAACGCCGATCTCGAAAAGCGCGCCGAGGTTTTGCAGACCGGACTTATTACCATGCGCGAGGGAGATATTATGATTCGCGCAAACGAGGTTTTAGCGAGCGGGGTTATAAGGGGCGGCAGAACAAAAGCCGAGGTAGAGGCGGATTTTGCCGTGCTTGCAAATCTTGCGAGTCGGAATATTTCGGCGCAGTACGGCGTAAATATTACAGACAGCGATATTTGGATATACCCGCCGGAATATGAAGCCGCTGTTCAGGAGATTGTAAACCGTAAGGAAGATTCGGTTGTGCGCATATTGGCGGCGGGCAATTTGCTTCGCGGCGAAGCGGTGCGTTCAAGTCTTGAGGTATATCCTAACAGTGTGATTTATCAAAAAGACGAATTTATTCTCGCAAGGGCTTATACCATAGATGATTCGAGGGCGAATATGTCCGAAGAAATGGTTATGGATTTCTTCCGTCAGATAAACGCCGAAGCCGTGCGGAAAGGAATTTTGGCAGACCCGATAAAAGGCTCTGTCGGAGTTATGGACAGCGAGGAATTTTACGCTATACTAAACGGCGTGCGGCCGTTAAAAGGCAACATTGTGCTTTCCGCTTACGCGAAATATGCTACGGATGCTTTGGGACCGTTAAGATTAAATGTTCATTGGGAGAAGATGAATCGTTAATGAATACTGTTGCGGCTCTTGATCCGGGACGGGACAAATGCGGTTTTGCCGCGCTTTCTCTTGAAGGCGCGGTACTTTTTCAAAAAGTTATATCTACTTCGGAACTGGAAAAAGAAATTTTAAAGTGTAACGACGAATTTTCATTTGATGTATTGATAATTGGAAACGGCACCACAAGCAAGGCGGCGCAAGAACGCGTCAAAAACGTCTTGTCAAATCTTGAAATAAAAGTTGTTGACGAATATAAAACCACTGAACTTGCAAGAAGCGAATATTTTAAAATTAACCCGCCTAAAGGTTGGAGAAGACTGTTGCCGATAACGATGCAGACTCCGCCTGTGCCGGTTGACGATTATGTTGCCGTTATTTTAGCGAAAAGATATTTGGCAAAATTGGGAAGTGAAAGCGATGGATAAGCAGAACCGCCCCGCTTGGGACGATTACTTTTTAGATATTGCAAAAGCCGTGGGCAGGCGCGCCACTTGCCTTCGTCGTCGTTACGGGGCGATTATCGTAAAAGACAATATTATAATCAGCACGGGGTACAACGGCGCGCCTAAAGGCGAAGCGAACTGCATAGATACGGGGCTTTGCGAAAGAGAGCGGCTTCATGTGCCAAAAGGTCAAAATTATGAACTCTGCGTTGCGGTACACGCGGAACAAAATGCGATTATAAACGCAGACCCGATAAAGATGAGGGGCGCTAAAATATATGTGGCGGGTTTTAACGCCGACGGCACGGCGGCTTCGGGGAAGCCTTGCCTTTTGTGCCGTCGTATGATAAGAAACGCAGGGATAGCGGAAGCCGTTTATCTGGAAACAGACGGCAGCATTGTCAAAGTTGTACCCGAGAATATAACTGATTAGAGGCGGCGTTCGTATGAAAATTTCGTTGATTGTGCCGGTATATAACGAAGAACAGGCGATACCGCTTTTTTATGATGCGGTAAGAAATTATGATTTTTTTAAGGATAAAGAGGTTGAAATTATCTTTGTAAGCGACGGCAGTACGGATAAAACGGAAGAAATCGTACTGTCATTGGCCGAAAAAGATAGTTTAGTTACGCCTCTTTTTTTTATGCGGAATTTTGGGAAGGAATCCGCCCTTATGGCTGGACTTGTGGCATCTAAGGGAGATGCGATAATTCCAATAGACGTTGATTTGCAAGACCCGATTGAGGTTATAGAAGAACTTGTGCAAAAGTGGCAAGAAGGCGCGGATGTTGTACTTGCAAAGCGAGTGGACAGGAGTACGGACAGTTTTTTGAAAAGGCAAAGCGCCGCTTGGTTTTATAAAGTGCAAAATTTCCTTAGCGACCTTCATATAGAAGAAAACGTGGGGGATTTTCGTTTGCTTGATAGGCGAGTAGTGGATGAGATTGTAAAGCTTCCCGAAAGGAATCTCTTTATGAAAGGGATTTTGTCTTGGGTAGGGGGGAAAGTTGCCATTGTAAACTATGTTCGCGCCGAACGGGCAGCGGGGGATTCGAAATTCAACGCGCGTAAACTCTGGAATCTTGCTATGGAAGGAATTACCAGTTTTTCCACGGCGCTTCTAAGGATTTGGACATTTATCGGGGCGGCTGTGGCTTTTTCCGCTTTTTCTTACGGCGCGTACCGCATTATATCAAAGTTGGCGTTCGGAAACGACGTTGCTGGGTATTCGTCTTTGATGGTTGCTATTGTATTTTTGGGCGGTGTACAGCTTATAGGCATAGGCGTGTTGGGCGAATATATCGGAAGAATTTATATCGAAACCAAACGGCGGCCTAGGTATGTGCTAAAGCATATTGAAAAAGGTGAGAAATAGTTGACAGAGCGAGTTTTAAACGGGAAAAAGTTTTGCGCCGCTATGATTACGGTCGCTGTTTTTATAGTGAGTGTCCCGCTTTTGTCGGATTCGCTCATTTTCGGCCATGATGTGATTTTTCATATCCAACGGATTGAAGGTTTAAAAGACGGTCTTTTATCAGGACAATTTCCCGTAAAATTGTACGGTCATTTTTTTAAAGATTACGGTTATCCCGTAGGGTATTTTTACCCCGATTTGTTTTTGTATATTCCGGCAATTTTTCGTCTTTTAGATTTTTCAATGTTGTTTTCCTACCATGTTTTTTTGTTTATTATAACGGTGGGAACGGCGTTTATTGCGTGGTACGCTTTTACAAAACTGTTTGAACACTTGTTGGAAGGAAGCAATGAAACTGCTCACGTTTACGGAGCTGTTGCAGCTATATGCTATACGGGGTCCCTTTATCGTTTGATTGATCTCTATGTTCGCTCCGCGGTGGGAGAGAGTGTTGCCATGTGCTTTTTCCCGCTGGCGCTTATAAGCTTATTTTTGCTTTTAAAGGGGAAGAAAGCTTCTTGGATAGGACTGACCATAGGGGTAACAGGCGTTTTGGAATCGCATATCTTAAGCGCTCTTATGCTCTTTTTTGCTATGCTTTTTATGTGCCTGTTTTTTTATAAACGTGTCTTAGATAAAGATGTATTAAAACAATTATTTAAAGCGGTACTGTTTATAATCCTTTTAAATCTTTGGTTTTATGCGCCGTTTATCGGAATGTATGAGATTTACGATTTTCACATAAAATTCGATTTGAAAGCTGCAAGTTTAATTTATGTATTTTCTTGGGACAAACTTTGGGATTACAAATTTTTTATTGGAATATTGCCGTTTATCGCGATAGCATTAGTGTGTTTTTCGTTAAAGAAATTGAAAGAACATCGGCGTATATTTAGCGCGTTTTTATCATGCGGTATTCTTTTGATGGGTATTTTAATTTTAATATCGCCTCTTATGGATTGGCAAAAGGTATCGATTATTCCCATTATTGGAGAAAAACTGGGAGTTTTGCAATTTTCTATGCGTTTAATGGTCTTTGGATCGCTGTTGATTTCAGTAATTTTAGCTATAATTTTTGTCAAAATCCGATTGATTTTTATTTCATTCGTATTCGTTTTGGAAAGTATGTTTTACTTAACGATGTCCGATGTAACATACGAAAATTTTATGTTGGCGCTTCGCTATGAAGACAAAATCGCATTGGTTAATGCGTTGCCTAACCTTAAAGATACCGAAGTTGAACATATACCAATGTCCTCTCTTCATATGGCGACTAATTATTCTTTTTTTCCATATATTGATTATTTTTACGGCGATACGCCAATATCAAATTTTCAAAAGTTTAACGACGATACGAAGTTAAATTTTTGGGAAAGCGTAATAAACGAGGATTTATCGCTGCTTGACCCTAATGAAATTAAACCGTCTTATGTGGTCGTTGATTTTTCGAGGATAAGTACGAAATTAGCGTTAAAGACCAAAACCGAGGCAGAAACAGCTATTATGTTGCCTCTTTGGTATTTCCCAAAATGTTACGGCGCAACAATAGACAATAAAAGCGCGGAAGTCTTTGAGATGGCGGAGCATCGTTTGGGAATAAAAGTTCCCGAAGGCGAGCATGAAATAAAAATATTTGCAAAGCAACGAACACCCTATAGGAATGCCTGCATAATTTCTCTGATTGGATTGGCGCTCTTTGTTTTTGCGATAAAAAGGGAAACCGTTTAATTTTTAGGAGTTACCTTATGCTCTTTAATTCGTATGAATTTATATTTTTGTTTTTTCCAGTGGTTTTAACCGTGTATTTTTTGCTTGGAAAATATAACGAACACTCTAAGGCGAACGCTTCTCTCGTACTTTTCAGCTTGATTTTTTACGCTTATTGGGACGTCCGCTTTTTGCCGTTGCTTTTAATCAGCATAGCGGCGAATTTTTTGATATATAAACTAATCTCGAAATTAAAAAATCATAACAAAAAATCTCGGGCAAAGTATGTTTTTTACTGTGGCATTGCTTTTAATTTAGGTTTGCTTGGGTATTTCAAATATTTTAATTTTTTCCTTGGTACTTTAAACGATTTGGGCGCGAATTTTGAGATTTTGCCCATAATTTTGCCGCTAGGCATTTCATTCTTCTCTATAACGCAGCTTCTGTTTTTATGGGACTCATACGCAAGCGAAGTAGAGGAGACCAACCTTTTAAATTATTCATTGTTTGTGTCTTTTTTTCCGCATCTTTTGGCGGGACCTATCCTTTATCACCACCAAATGATTCGCCAATTTAAGGACAGTTCGCTCTGCAAAGTAAATTGGGATAACTTTTCCAAAGGCTTGACGCTTTTTACAATAGGTTTGATGAAAAAAACCATGATAGCGGATGCGCTTTTTCCTTATGTTAATTTTGGTTTTGCAAATACGGATGAGATAACTCTTTTTACGGCGTGGCTTATTTCTGTATGCTATATGCTTGAACTCTATTTTGATTTTTCCGGGTACAGCGATATGGCGGTAGGACTTGCGAAAATGCTGAATTTTGATATTCCGGTAAACTTTAATGCGCCATTTCGAGCCACAAGCATGATAAAATTTTGGCAAAACTGGCATATTTCCCTTACAAACGCTTTGACAGCCTGCATTTATATGCCCATAATGAGAAAGTTTAAAAAGCCGTCTTTAAGGCACACAATTTTTGCGGCTTCGACTACGATGTTTTGCGTTGGAATTTGGCATGGCGCAGGGTGGACGTTTGTAATTTTCGCCGCCATAAGCGCCGTTGCCGTTGCTTTCAATTATCTTTGGAAACAGACGCATATTGTTATGCCGAATGTTTTATCAAGGTTCCTAACACTCATTACAATACTGTTTGGCATGATTTTTTTCAGGGCGGACAGCGTGAATGAAGCTATGAATGTTATTTACGCCATGTTTGGTGCAAATGGAATAATATTGCAAGAGAGTTATTTTGCCGTAAAGGGAGGACTGCCCCAGTTGCTCCTCCCTGTGGAAAATCCGCCGGGTTTTTTCTTTCAACTGGCTTTTTTCTTGTCTGTTTTAATTGTATCGTTTTCGCCAAGTTCGAATAATCTGGTAAAAAAATTTAAACCTAACGTTTTATGGATGTTTTTTATAGGAATCGGATTTTTCCTTTCGTTTTTAGCTATGACGAAACCTACGGAATTTTTGTATTTTCAGTTTTGATGGGGGAGTAGAGTGAAGCATAAATCTTATGTTTTCGGAGTCCTCGGCATTTTTGTGTTTCTCTTTTTGTTATCCGATTTATGCATATGGTTAATACCTCATATGTATTACGGAGATATTGAATATCCCTATTGGGAAGAGCAAAAGGATTATATTACGGAAGGTGGCAAAGATAATGAAATACTGTTTATGGGGGATTCCGTGCCCAAGGTTGGCATTTTGCCCGATGTGATTTCGGATAAGTCCTATAATATCTCCATAGGCGGGGTGACGGCTATTGAGATGTATTATGCGCTTAATACTTATCTAAAGAGTAATGCGTCGCCGAAAAAAATATTTATCGCCTTTTCGCCCATTCATTACGCACATTTAGAGTGGTTTCACACGAGAACGGTTTATTTTCATTATCTAAGTTTTAGTGAGATGATGGAGGCTGAAGGGGTAATATTAAACGACGAAGATATATTGTTTTATGAAAAACCGGGAATTTTGCTTGACGATATCGAGTGTTTTTTGAGGTTTCCCAATAAATATTATTTGACGATAAGAGACAGTCGGTTGAATAGAAAGGCTTTAAACGACGAAAAATATCGTTTAACACGAGAAGCGAAGGGAAGAATGTATTTTCCGCCCGTACCCGATTGGAAAGAAGAATATGAAGATAATAAATATTTAAAGTATGGTTTTAAGAAAAGAGAGAGCATAGAATATTATTTAAAAAAACTTTTATACCTTGCAGGGCAAAACGATATAGAAGTTCATATAATTCAAATGCCGGTGAATAATTTGACTTATCAATCCATAAAAAATTCTGGGTATTTGGCGGATTTTGAAAATTATATGCAAAGTTTAAAAAACGAAACGGGAGCCGATATTGAAACCAAAATTCCCGTGTACGATTCTCTTTATTTCGACGATCAAATGCACCTTTCAAAACAAGGCGCAAAAATTTACAGTAAATTTTTAAAGGAAAAGTATAAATTGTGAAGAATATAGGATAAGGCAGATATAATATATTTTGACACATAATCGTAACACTAAAAAATTATTAAAGTTTTTTCTTTCTCTTTTCTTTGTTACTTTCTTTTCTCTTTCTTTTTTTCAAAAAAGAAAGAGAAAAGAAAGTAAGAACTGACGTAATTGGGAGGGTTGTATATGAGTTTGCGGGCGAAGACTATTATTGCGATATCGTGTATTATCGCCGTTGCTTGCGGGTGTATGGGACTGTTGGGGTATAAGAGCGCAAGCGACGGTTTTGCGAGATCGCTTGAGATGAAGGCTCATTCAAATGTGCTTTCACTTATGGAGATAATGAGATATAAATACCCGGGCGATTGGCGGATAGAAGGCGGAGCGCTTTATAAGGGCGAAACTAAGATAAGCGGCGCAGAAGATGTGGTGGATTACTTTGGGAACATGGTGAATGGACACGTCACAATGTTTTTGGGCGATACCAGAGTAGCCACCACCGTGAAGAAGGATAACGGCGAACGCTCCGTTGGAACAAAGGCTTCTGAAAATATTATAGATACGGTTATTAAGGGTGGAAGATCCTTTACCGGCGAAGCTATTGTTGTGGGGAAAAGCTATTATAGCGCATACGAGCCGATTAAGGATGCTAAGGGCAACGTTATCGGCATGATTTTTGTGGGACTTCCCGAAGATGAGATGGATGACGTTTATAGAGAATTTGTAATAGAGATAATTATTTCGACGATACTAATAAACATAATTTTGGGAATACTCGCAAATTTGGCGATTCGAGGGGAAATTAGCTCTTTAAAGCAGGTATCTCAAACTTTAACGCAAATTTCGGAAGGAGATTTAAGAGAGGCTGATTTACCCATAAATTCTGACGATGAGATTGGTCAGCTTTCTAAAGCTACCAATTACATGAAGGAACATTTGAAAGGACTTTTGAAAAACGTAACGAAATCCGCCGAAGCGGTGGCGGCATCCGCCGAACAGTTTACCGCAAATGCGGCGCAGACGGCGGATTCCATACAACACGTTGCGGAAAGTACCGTGCATATGGCGGAGAGCACTTCGGCGCAAACGGGAACTATAAACGCGCTTCAAGAGAGTATCGGCGATATGCGAGCTAAAATGGAAGACTTGAGAAGCAGTGCTCAAACTATGGACGACGCGGCTAAAGAAACCCAGCATAACGCTGCGAACGGGCGCAAGACGGTAGCGACGGCGATAGAGGAGATAAACGGTATAGCGGAGCAGGTTAACGCTTCTGCTGAGATGGTGAGAAGTTTAGGCGAGCAATCTAAGGAGATTGATTCAATCGTAGGCACTATTTCAGAAATTGCGGAGCAAACCAATTTGCTTGCGTTAAACGCCGCCATAGAAGCTGCAAGAGCCGGCGAAGCGGGACGAGGCTTTACCGTCGTTGCGGACGAGGTGCGAAAACTTGCGGAAGGATGCGCTCAGGCGGCAAGCAGTATTTCCAAGCTAGTAGCTGATTTGCAAGCGAAAACTCGATCGGCGGTTACGGCTATGGAAGTTGGCAATCAAAAAGTGCAAGAGGGCGCGCAGTCCATAAAAGCCACCGGAGAAGCTTTTACAAGTATTGAAAATCAGGTTGACAAGTTAAGTGAGAACATTGAGCAATCTATAAAATATATTGGTGTTGTCAGCGGCACGGGAGAAAATATTCAAAGTTCCATCGAAGAAGTTCAGCAAGAGAGCAGCAACGCCAACAACAAGGCGCAAAACGTATCTGCGGCTACAGAGGAGCAAGCCGCCACAATGCACGAAATGACGGAAGCCAGCCATAAGTTGGCAGATCTTGCAAGCGATTTACAGAAGGAAGTCGAGCATTTTAAGATTTGAAAATTAAAAACGGACTTGGCGTAACCGCCAAGTCCGTTTTTGTGTTTACTTATTTTTAGTGTCTTGATTAAGTTTCTTGTAGGGATAAATCTTCGTTCCTTTAATGGAAGCGTCAAGCGTAAGGCCTTTTTTAGTCATCTGATAAACCCAAACGCCTTTTGCGGCAATTGACGCTCCTTCAACAGAATCGCCGGTCTTTCCGTCGCTAGCGCCTGCTTCAGCGGAAGACGCAAATTTTATATCGCCCGAGATAAAGGATTTCCATGCCGTTTCATTACTTATTACGAAAATTAAATCGTACTCTTTCACCCCAAGACCAATTCCAATGCCCATTTCATTCATTCGCATATAGACTTTTTCGCCCGTGACATTGTTTACCGCAAGTCCCCTACCGTGAGCATCGCCTAATATGCCGAGTTTCATTCCCGTATTGCTTAAAGTTGCGTAAGCGTAAGATTTCGGAATAATTCTCTTTGCCGCCGGAACTTTTTCGTAAAGATTAGTCAATGCTTTAGCAGAGAGTTCGTCAATCTCCCTTTTCTCCTTGGCTATTTTTGCCTGTTCCTTAGCAATTTTGGCTTGTTGTTTTGCGATTTTTGCCTGTTCTTTTGAGGTTTTGTCCGTGTCCGCCGCAAACGCCACGGTGGTCATAAAGCAAAACATAAAGAGCGTAATAAGCCACACCACAGTTTTTTTCATAAATATTTGCCTCCTAGGTAAAAATTTTACTTTCTTTCTTTTCTATTTTTTTGAAAAAAAAGAGAAAAGAAAGAAAGTAAGAACTTAATTTTATTCCTCAACAGGCTTTTTGCCCGTCAATTTTATTGAAATCCACACAACTATCACATAAAGCACCGGGATTAGGAAAATTCCGAGGCAGGTTGCAAATAACATACCGCCAACAACAGCCGTTCCCATACTGTTTCTTGCCGCAGCTCCTGCGCCATGCGCCATAGCAAGAGGTAAGCAGCCTATGATAAACGCCAACGAGGTCATGATTATCGGACGCAAGCGCAAACCCGCAGCTTCTATCGCCGCTTTTACCGGTTCCATGCCTTTATCCACGCGAACTTTTGCAAACTCCACGATAAGGATTGCGTTTTTCGCCGCCAAACCCATTATCATAATAACGCCGATTTGCATATAGACGCTGTTTTGCAGTCCCGGATTAATATGACCCAAGCTTGCTTCTAACATTAAGAGAGCGTACTGCGAGAAGAATGCGCCGAAAAGCCCTGTGGGAATTGTCAAAAGTACGGCGAAAGGCACGCTCCAGCTTTCATAAAGCGCAGCCAAGCAGAGGAACACAAAGAGTAACGCAAGAGCCATAATTTGACCCGTTGAACCCGAGGATTTCTTTTCTTCGCGACTCTGCCCCGACCATTCAATGGTAAATCCTGCGGGCGCAGTCTGTCTTACGACTTCTTCCATTGCCGCGATAGCTTGTCCGGAGCTGTATCCTTCAGCTATGCCGCCTTGGATACTGACGCTTCTCGTGCCGTTAAAGCGGGAAATTATAGAAGTCGAAGTCGAAAGTTTAGGAGTAAGCACGCTGTCAAGAGGCACCATTGAACCCTCGACGTTTCTGACATAGTTGAATTTTAACGCTTCTTTTTCGCTTCTGTACTGAGCGTCGGATTGCATAATAACTTTATATGTGCGACCGAACTGCACAAAGTCGTTTACCTGCGCGCCGCCGTAGTTGACCTGTAGCGCCGTAAAAACGTCCGAAAGATCTACGCCTAATTGCTTTACTTTCTCTCTGTTTACGTCGAATCTACAGATAGGCGAATCTATCGAATATGTAGTATAAACATTCATAAGCTCGGGGCGTTTGTTTGCCGCCGCCAAAATTTCTTTGGTGATATTGTCCAATTCCTTGTCGGTATGCCCCGTCATATCCAAAAGTTCCATACTCCAGCCGCCGACCATACCAAGTCCGGGGAGAGCGGGAGTTGTAAACGCCATAACAGTAGCTTCGGGATGGTTTAACCCCAACATGTTCGCTTTGTCAACAATAGAACTTATGGCAAGATCTGAAGAAGTGCGTTTGCCCCAAGAATCAAGTCCTACGAAAATAGTGCCGCTGTTAGACTTAAAGCCCGAAGAAAGCACGTCGTAACCCGCTATTTTCATAACGTTCTTTACGCCCGATAGTTCCGAAAGCTCCTTGCTTACCGCATCCATCGTTTCATAGGTACGATTTAAAGATGTTCCGTCCGGCATTGTCACAGACGCTACAAAATAACCTAAGTCCTCGTCTGGGACGAAAGTCGATGGCAAGAGCTTAAAGCATACCCCCGCCAAAACGCAGATAACGAGAAGAGACGCTACGCCTGTTTTAGCATTACGGATAAACCAAGCCACCGCGCCGGTATAACGGTTTTGAGTACGCTCGAACCAATCGTTAAAGCTATCGAAGAAACGATCCAAAATATTTTTCTTCTTCTTGGGATTGTGCGGTTTCATTAAGAGAGCGCAGAGCGCAGGAGTCAGCGTTAAAGCGATAAAAGCGGAAAGCGCCATAGATACCGCTATAGTCAGAGCAAACTGACGATAAAGCACACCCGTTGTACCGCCTAAGAACGCGCAGGGAATGAACACCGCAGACAATACGAAGGCGATAGCCACAACGGGGCCTTGCACTTCGTCCATAGCTTTTTCCGTGGCTTCCACAGGACCCAATCCGTCCTTTTTCATGTGGGTTTCCACGTTTTCTATAACGACTATAGCGTCATCGACAACAAGACCGATAGCAAGCACCATAGCAAAAAGCGTCAACGTATTGATTGTAAATCCCAAAGCCACGAAACTTGCAAACGTACCCACCAACGATACGGGGATAGCAAGCACCGGGATAAGGGTTGCGCGCCAACTTTGGAGAAAGAGGAACACAATGATGATAACAAGTATTAAAGCTTCTTTGAAGGTATTTACAACCTCGCCGATGGATTCGTCGATATATTCGGTGTTATCTATGATAGTTTTATAAACCAAATCGTCCGGGAAATTTTTCGACGCTTCTTCCAATACTTTTTTTACTTCTGCGACGGTTTCCATAGCGTTGGCGTCATCGGTAAGCTTAATACCGAAACCTGCGCTGGGCGCGCCGTTGGTGTCTGAGATCATTGCGGTGGTTTTGGCGCCGGTTTCGACCCGTCCTACGTCCTTAATACGCACATAAGTACCGTCCGCATTTGAGCTGAGAATAACATTTTCAAATTCCTGCGGCGTGGCAAGGCGACCTTCGACTTTGCCCGTATATTGTTTCTCCTGATTCATGGGAGTAGGGAGCATTCCTATGGTTCCCGCAGGGGCTTGTACGTTTTGCTCTCTGATGGCGTTTTCAACGTCGCCAACTGTTAAGCCTAAATCCGAAAGCCTTGCAGGATTCAGCCAAATGCGCATAGCGTGGTCAGAGCCGAAGGTAGTGACATCGCCCACGCCTTTAATGCGCTTCAAAGCGTCAACTATGTAAATTTTGGCGTAATTCATTATAAAGGTGCGCTTAAAAGTTCCGTTTGGGGAATAGAGGGAAAACATATACGCCATATCGCTTGACGCTTTTTTGGTTGTAACGCCCACCGCTTGAACGGCCGCCGGTAAGCTGGCGTTCGCTATCGAAACGTTGTTCTGCACTAAAACTGCGTCCATGTCGCTGTTCGTGCCAAGCTCGAATTTAACGCTTAATTCGTAGTTGCCCGTGTCGTCGGAACTTGAGTTCATATAGTTCATTCCTTGGGTTCCGTTGACTTGTTGCTCGATAACCTGCGCCACCGTTTGATTTATAACGCTTGCGTTTGCGCCGGTGTAATTGGTGGTTACGGTAACGGTGGGCTGCGTTATTTGCGGATATTGGGCGATTGGGAGGTTAAGCCCGGAAATTATGCCGAGAATAAGTATAATTACGGAAATAACTATAGCGAAAATGGGGCGATGAATAAAAAATCGTGACATTTCGTCGCCTCCTTAGGATTTATCCATAACTTCCGAAGTTTCGTACACGGAAAAGCCCATCTCCTCGGGAGTTACGGTGACAACCTCAAGTTCTGCGCCGCTCTTTAGATTCGTCAAACCTTCCACTATAACTGAGTCGTTGTCTGAAAGCCCGCTTTCAACAATATAGTAACTTCCGACTTTTTCGCCTAGTTTTACCTTTTTGGAGACAGATTTTCCGTCCTCTCCCACGACCAACACAAAGGTTTCGTCCAAAAGCTGTTGCACGGCGCGCTGAGGCACGAGGAGCGCATTTTCTGCGATTATGTCCACAAAATGCACTTGCGTAAACATTCCGGGAAGCAAAACTCCTTGAGGATTTGGTATAAGAGCTTTAATGGTAAGAGAGCTTGATTTTTCCGATAAAGCGCGGTCTGACGTTACTATTTCTCCAGTATATGGATACTCCCTGCCGTTGCTCAAGGTGATTTTGATTTTAGGCGGTTCGTTAAAATCTTCTTCAATATTTGCGCCCTTATCATAAGCCTCAGCCAAAACATTTAAGTATTCGGTTTCGCTTATGCTAAACTGCACGAAAATAGGATCGGTGGTGCCTATACTGACAAGACTGGTAGCGCCTGCCGTAGCGTAGGTTCCGATTGCCACATCGTCAACGGATGCTCTACCGCTCATCGGCGCATAAACTATGGTGTCGTCTAAATTTTCCTGAGCTTTTCTGACAACGGCGCGTTCCGATTCGACAGTCGCAAGATAGCCGTCTACTTCCGCGCGTTTGTTGGTGAGCAGCTGTTCTGCTATAGCTTTGTCTTTCCAAAGCAATTCATATCTTGCCAAATCTTCGCTGGCGTTTCTTAAATTGGATTCGGCTCTGTGAACTTTTGCTTGCGCCTCTAATACGGCGGTTTCATATTGACGAGCGTCAATTTTATAAAGCGGCTGACCCGCTTTAATCAAATCGCCGCCATGGAAATATTTTTCAACGATGCTGCCCGATACCCTGGAATGTACCTCAACTTCGTCCCGCCCCTGCAAATGCCCTGGAAATCCGTAAGATACCGGCGTATCCTGACGCAAAACTTTCATGACTTTGACTTGCGTCTTCATTGCTTGCGGCGCTTCTTCTCCGCCGCAACCCGCTATGAGTACGCTTAGCGACAGCGTAGCGATTGCAAGAAAACCGCTTGCTTTTTTCCATAATCGCATATTTTATTACTCCTTCGTTTGTATTTTTTTCTAAAAGCCAAAAAATCTGCATTTTATTTTACTATATTTTATTTGATAAAACAAGAGTGTTCCAGAATGTCACTCTTGTTTTTTTTTCTTTATATGGTTAAATTAGTGTAATGTTTTAGTAAACGAAAAAAATAGTTGTGCTTGATTTGGCTGCCCCGCCCGAAGGGCGGGGCAGCCAAACACAAAACTTTATTTCGTTTACTGTTAAAAAAAGTAGAATAAAGGAAAAGAGTATAAAACATGAATATACTTTTTGCGGAAACTTTAAAAAAAATTCGAATGGATAAAGGACTTTCCCAACAGAATTTGGCGGAGCTAATGTATGTCACCCGTTCAACCGTCGCCAGATGGGAAAACGGCAGCAGACTGCCGGACGCTATGATGATTTTTCGGCTTTCAAAATGTCTTGACGTTGATCTCAACACATTACTTTCAGCAGCGGCGGAAAGCGATGATGCGCCAAACGTCATTATGGTGGACGACAGAAAAATGTTTCTCTCGGGCGCATTGCCAATTTTGGAAGCAATAATGCCAAATGCTATAATAACTGGCTTTACAAAACCGTCGGAAGCTTTGGAATACGCAAAAGCGAACAGAATTGCGCTTGCCTTTTTGGATATTGAACTTGGAAAAATGAACGGGCTTGATTTATGCGGCGAACTTATCACAATTAATCCCCGCACAAACGTGGTATATCTTACCGCGTACAGCGAGTACGCTTTTGATGCGTGGAGCACTGGGGCTTGCGGTTTTCTGTTAAAACCGATTACGGAAGAGAGCGTAAGAACGCAGCTTAAGAACCTACGTTATCCATTTTTTTCCGGGAGGGGGATGGATGTGGATGATTGACTGGACAGACTTGCTAAAATTAGGTTTAAACAGTTCGATTTTGACACTGATTGTGGTTGGGGGGTTAATATCCGCCGTTATGCCCGGTGTTGACAAATGGAACAGACGTTACTTTGTGAGCCTTTTTCTTACGCTTACGCTGTGCTTAACGGTTGTGCTCATAGATTTATTGGTATGGAAAAATCCCGATATGGCGACGGTGGAAAAAGTTTGCATATTTTTTCAGTATTTGCTAATTCCCTTGCCGATGCCTATGTTTACTGCGTATTTGTTGCGTATTTGCGGTGAAAAATGGCAAAAGAGCGGACTTTTTCTGAGCGTATTGTCTACTTTGATTTGTTTATTTATCCTGCTTATAATCGCCCAGTATACAACCTTTATGTATTATATTACGCCAGATAATAGGTTTTTTCGGGGCGATTGGAATTTTTTGTTGATGATTGCGATGATTTTGCCCATGATTTTAAATCTAATCGGCGTAATCCGTCGGCGTAAAAAATTGTCTAAAAAATACTACGCGGCTTTTATAATTTATCTTTTGCCTTTGACAATTACTTTAATCATTCACACCTTTAATATGATAGACCCTCTTGTTTTTTTGGGTATGGTTCTTTCTACATTTTCAATGTTCGCAATCATTCTTTACGACCAAATCGACAGGTATATGCGCCAACAAAAGGAGATAGCAAGGCAACGGGTTAGCATTATGGTGCTTCAAATGCGCCCGCATTTTATCTATAACGCCATGATGAGCATTTACTATCTCTGCGAGAAAAACCCCAAAAAAGCCCAACAGGTTACTTTGGATTTCACGGCATATCTAAGGAGAAACTTCACCGCCATCGCAAGCGAAAATCCCGTTCCCTTTTCGGATGAGTTGGAGCATACAAAGGCGTACCTTGCCATTGAACAGGTTCAATTTGAGGATAATCTTTTGGTAGAATATGATACTCCGCATAAGGACTTTCGCTTGCCGCCCCTAACTCTCCAACCCATCGTGGAAAATGCGGTAAAGCACGGCATGGATCCGGAATATGCGCCCCTTCAAATTTTAATTCGCGCCCGTAAGACGGATTTTGGCAGCGAAATAACAGTAGAAGATAACGGTCATGGCTTTACTTCCAACGAAAAAAAAGCGCCGCATACGACGCTTTCCAATATACGAGAAAGGCTAGAAATGATGTGCGGGGGAAGACTTTCGATTGAGGAAAAGGAAGGTGGCGGAACTGTGGTAAGGGTGACGATACCGTAAAAGTCGGGAAAAAATAAAATTTCCGCTAAAGAAACTTATTTAATCATTGTTTCCTTAACAGAAATTTTAGAGATGTCCGTTGGTAATTATGTTAATTTTACTTCGTCAAGTTTGTCAAATTTGTTAAGCAACTGTTTTACTTTATCAAATATTTCGCCGACCCCGCCTTCTTTTCGACTTTCGATGTTTAAAACCAGCAATGGATCATGCAAAGACATCCTAAGCAGGAAAAATCCGTATTCAAATTTAACCCGTATTCCTTCATAACACATGTCGTCTACGGATAAACCCGCCTCTTTTACGTCTTCGAACAGGGTTTTTATTATATTGTCGCCGTAAGTCTTAAAATCCTCGGCATTGATTTTTATGCGGATTTCCCTTTCCTCTTTGGGATATTTTAAATCCTTGATAAGATCGGCTAATTCCCTCTTAAAATGTCTTTCCCTTGCGGCGGCGATAATAAGCTTTACCGCCAGATACGCTCCGTCGTCCAAAAAGTAATTTTCCGACAATGCGCCGTGACCGCTGGTTTCAATGGCAAGCGGTGAAATCTCTCCGTTCTCGTTCAATTCTTTGCACTTATTGATTACGTTCTTATATCCTCTCTTATATCGTAAATGCTTTAACCCTATTTTTTTGAGGAAATCGGAAAGTTCATCACTTGTGACGGAATCGGTTACGATAACGCTTTCGGGATAATCCTTTGCGACAATGGCGGACATCATGGCTATAAGGGCGTTGCGGTTTACCGTTTTACCGCCTTTTAATACTGCGCTCATACGATCCACATCGGTATCGAAAATTATCCCTAAATCTGCGTCCGAAGTTTTGACTGCGTTTTGAATGGAAACAATAGCTTCCTCGTTTTCCGGATTTGGAATATGGTTCGGAAAATTTCCGTCAGGGTCTAAAAATACGCTGCCGGAGATATCCGCGCCAAGTGGAGAGAGCACTTTTTTCGCAAAAAATCCGCCTGCGCCGTTGCCGGCGTCTACTACGATATGCAAGCCTTTAAGCGGCTCATAATCTTCGATTTCGGATATGATTTTCTCTCTCAAAGAGCGGGTATAAATTTCCATTAAGGGGATTTTGCTTACGCTGTCCACATCAAAGTCTTCTATTGTTTTTTTTGAGTTTCCATATTTCTCGAATGTCAAAGTTCTTTCCATATCGGAGAAATTTGGGTCGCTGTCGTCGTAAGCGGCAAGTTTCAATATTTCTTTAATATCTTCCTTTTCAAGGCCTCCGTCTTTTGTGAAAAATTTTATTCCGTTTCTGTCAGCGGGAAGGTGACTTGCTGTCAGCATTATTCCGCCGTCGGCGTTTATGGCGTCAAATTTTGTCGCCATAAACATTGCGGGGGTCGACGCAAGTTCGGCGTCCAAAGGAAATGATTTTTGAGACGAAACAGCCGCTAACGCCGCTTTTTTTAAAGCTGCCGCAGAAATTCTCGAATCATGCCCTACAGCAATGCTTAAATGTTTAGTGGGTTTTTTTAATTTCCAAGAGAGAAAAGTAACAAAAGCAGACGTCACCGCAAACACAATCTCAGGCAAAAGAGTCGCTATAGAGTTTTCCGAAGGAACCGCGACTCCTCTGATGTCGCTGCCGTTTTGAAGTTTAAAAAATTCTTTTAATTTCATGTCATTCCTCGCCGAAAAATTCTTCCTCAACCGCAATACAAAGGGCGTGATAAACTGGAAGATGCAGTTCTTGAATCTTATATGTCTCCTCTTCTGGAACATTTATCAAAATATCCGCCATATCTTTAAGGGCGCCGCCGGATTTTCCCGTGAGCGCTATGGTTGTGAGTCCCTTAACTTTAGCAATATCAACGGCGTATAAAATATTTTTGGAATTTCCGGAAGTAGATATGGCGATAAAAACATCGCCGTTATTTCCCATTCCTAAAATCTGCTGGGCAAATACAAGATCCGCAGCCTGATCGTTGGCAAAAGCGGTGCCGAGCGCTACTTGATTTACAAGAGAAATCGCCGAAAGCGGCATTTGAAGATTTTTTATCAAATAGTCCGCCGCATTTGGTCTTGAATTTTCACGAATTTTGCCTATAGTGGTTTCGTCAAGCAACCGTTTGGAGATAAATCCCTTCATCAATTCTCCCACAATATGTTCCGCATCCGCTGCGCTGCCGCCGTTGCCCGCCGTAATTACCTTATTGCCGTTTGCATAGCAATCAATTATCGTTTGAGCCGCCTCTGTAGTCCCTTCTTTACAAGATGAGAGGGACGGATACCTTATAAAAAGTTCGTTTAATTTCTTTAAAGAATTTTCTTTCATGGCTTTGCCTCAACGGGAACGATAACGATCCGCCATGGTCTTAGGGTTATAACCGTCTTCGTAAGTATTGGAAGCGCTCCCAATCGGCGGTATTTTTATGTCGTTACTTTGCGTATAAGTATTTTCGTTGCTTCTTGCGTAAACGTTTTCGTTCCTGTTTCGATTTTTAAATTTGTTCCAAAGGAACCGTACTGCGATAACTGCCAAAACTACAAAGAAAATATTCGCCAGAATTCCGAATATGTCGCCAAGTCCGCCAAGTCCCAACGCATTGCCTATAAGGGAACCTAGGAGCATGCCGCCTGCGAAAAGTCCGATGTTTCTCATCATGTTGCCCATACCGCTAGAGGCGTTGGCAGCTGCGTTCGTTGCAGTCGAAGGAGCTGCGGAATTTGCTTTGGGAGCTTCCTTGTTTAAATCCTTTGCGCTTTTAGAAGGCGCGTATTCCTTTTGATTGGGGCCGGTTTTGGGCGCAGTTTCCTTTACGGAAGATTTCGGCGCCGCAGTTTTAGGAGCCGATTTAGGCGCAATCCTAGCCCCTCCTTTTGCCGCATAAACCGTCGGTAAATCAGCAATAACGGGAGTTGCGGCAAATATAAATGCGCAGACCGTCAAACCTGAAAAAAATTTTTTCATATCCATAAAGTTTATCCTCACTCTTCTTTAAAAGATTTAATATCGTCGGGAAAGGCGTAGATTTCTCCTAAGGTGTCAAGCTCGCCTGAAATATACCTATCTATATCGTCAACGTCAATATAAAGTTTGCAATCAATATCGAGATATCCTTGTTCCTTTGCGTTCGACAAATCTCGTATGGCGATAAGTTTCTCTCGAAGCCTTAGACATTCGCTCTTGGTTGCGTGAATATCCAGTTTAATTTGCGGCGCCCCGTACTCTTTCAGTACCTCTGCCATTGTCATTCTCTCCGACAATTTCATCACTCCTTTTACCTTCTGCTATTCGACAGTTACTATTCACGGGTAGTAAAAAAAGAAAAATATTGCTCTTTATGGTCAACCCCTCTGCCCTTCGGGCACCTCCCCTTTCAGGGGAGGCTCTCTGATTTCTCATTTTGTGGATATATAATAGAAAAGTCACCTTCATGTTGCCTCCCCTGAAAGGGGAGGGGGACCGCGAAGCGGTGGAGAGGTCGACCATGAACGGCACTAATTCACCTTTCGCACCACTATGTTGTATTACCCGTGAATAGTAACATTCGACATTAAAAAGGAAAATCCTGCGCGCTTAAAAATATGGAAAAATTTTCCGATATGGTGTATAATCCCCCTGTGAATAGTTATATTTTTAAGGAAAGTGAATTATGACAAACGTTTACGACAGGTTAAAGAATTTTTACGATGAAAATCCGGATGCAAAAGCCCTTTTTGCGGAAAATACATTAGAAAAACACATCAGAAAATGCGCTTGGCAAGGTGAGAAAGAGGAAGACCTGCAACTTAGATTTTCACTGTTTGAAAAAATCATATTATACGCTGTTGATATTGATTTAGATACTGTTTTAGAACTTTTACCGGAAGATTATCTGGAAATTTTTTATGAATTGGCAGATATTGAAAAAGGGGAACTTAACGAAAACCTTGTAAAAAAATATATAACTTATATTGAAGAATTGTATATAGAGCGGGAAGAAGAAGGGTTTGACGGAAAAATCGACGAAATAGAGGCGCTTCGTATGTTTTTTTACGACGAAGGAAAATTTACCCTTATGAAACCTGAGAAAAAAAGCGAGTATAAAAGCAAATACAGAAGAGGAGAAGCGTCATTCGAAGAAATTGAGGCGAGGGATAGAATAAAAAATAATTTGTTAAATATAATTGAGCGTTATTTTGAAACAAGAGTTGCTTTCAAGGAAGATATAAAACGGGTTCGGCGGATGTTTTATGGCGACCGCCCTGTTTTAGATAAGGCTAATGATTTCAGAGATTATTTTTTATTTGATTATCACTTGATACATACCGATGAAACGCCCATTTGTTATTTTTATCGCGAAGAAAGAGAGCGCTTTGATAAGGAAATAACGTCCATAATGAGAGAATTATTGAATTCTCGTTTTACTTGTTTTTATGTAAAATATCCTAAAGACGATACTTTTATCTGTGCGGATATGTTTCGCGAACGAGAATTTATACTGCCTTTTTCCACAGAAGATTTTCCCGAATATAAGAACATGGTTTTTTATGGTCACATTGAGCCTGGGAGCGTACCTGAGCCTACCTATATCGGTTGGTTCTCTGCAAACGAAAGATTGCAAAAACGAATTGAGGATGAGGTAATCGCTGCGTATAAATTATATCGCTATATCGACAAAAAGGCGAATTTTACCGACTTCTTTGCCCGTCACGCTTTGGCGGTAAGACAGATTTTAGGCGAATTGACAAACTCTTTCAGGCTAAATGTAGTTCCTGAGGCGGCAGACGTTGAAATCATAAAAATCGACGAAGATATTTTGGAAGATTACGAAGATGCCGTAAAAAAACTTGCCCATTACGCAAAACAAGCAAATTTTGATATCTATACGATAGGGCTTTTAAAAAAATATTACCACGATTTTCTGGTTAAATCAAAATTGCCAAGGGCAAAGAACGAAAGCCGTACCACATTGCTTGCCGTCATAAAAAATTTTGCGAGTATAAATTCTGGGAAAGAAGCGCAATATGGTAATTATACCGATGAAAAAAGCGTAAGAGAGATGTCCGAAAGCATAAAGCAAACCCTAAAAAGCGAGTATTTCGATCCGAGATATCTTACGGAAGAAGGATTTTCCAATTTAATCCGTTTTTTCCCCAACCAAAATAATTTTTAATACTTTAAAAATTTTGCAGGGATTTTAACAATTACAAAGAATTCTATAGGTAGTGAATAAGAAAAAGAACACCACCGTAACCAAAGAAATTGAGTCCGTTCATTTATTTTATTTTTATCTTTCTTTGTTTCTCTTTTCCTTTTTTCACAAAGGGTAGGGGAAAGAAAGAAGTTATGTGTGTCTTCATTTTTTTGTGTTTGTAAGGTTTTTGTGTTTGTAAGGAGTGACTGTTATGGCAAAAATTCGAATTCATAACATGATGTTCTACGGATTTCATGGTATTTATGAGTACGAGCGGGAGCAGGGGCAGAAATTTTTTATCGACGTGGAAATCGAAATGAAAGATGAAAAATCCATCGCCTCCGACGATGTAAAAGACGGCGTAGACACTGCGGCAGTTTACGATATCGTTGGAAATGCAGTAAAACACAAACGTTTCACGCTTTTAGTTTCTCTTTCGGCGCATATCGGCGATCAGCTCTTGCAAAAATATCCTCACTTCGACGCAGTAACGGCGACAATAAGGAAGCCGTCGGTGCCTATCTCGGGACCAATCGATTATGTGGAAGTCGAAACCACAAGATATCAGCAGAAATGATAAAAAAACTCCCTTTACGAAATTTATTCGTAAAGGGAGTTTTTTTACAGATAACCGTAAGGACTAACCACAGAACCGTTTACCCGAACTTCAAAATGGCAATGAGGCCCTGTTGAATTGCCGGTAGAACCGCAATAAGCGATGGTTTCGCCTTGGCTTACCGTTTGCCCGACCGATACGGCAAAACCTTGATTGTGTCCGTATAGAGTAGTCACTCCGCCACCGTGGTCTATTATAACTGTATATCCGTAACCTGAAATCCAGCAAGCGTCCGTCACTACGCCGGAAGCTGCGGCATGAATATGTTCGCCGTAATCGCCTCCAATATCTATTCCGCTGTGAAATTTTTGAGTGCCGGTTATGGGATGCACTCGCCAACCAAATTCTGAGGTGATTGGTCCTGAAAGCGGCCATATCATGCCGCCGCCCCCTCCGCCGGTGTAGCTTGCGTATGAACCTGAAACTCTGGATTTCCTTGCGGCTATCATTTCTTCTATTTTTTTGGAAGCCGCTACAAGTTCGTCGTATTGCCTATCTACAACGGCTTTGTCTGTTTTCATTCGTTCTAGGAGAGCCGCCCGTTTCGCCTGCTTTTCAAGCATGATGTTTTGGGCTTTTTCCGCTTCTTTTACCTTTGGAGTGTGCATGGCGCGGTCTTGCTCCAACGTAATTTTTATTTTGTTTATCTCATTCTTGGCTTTTAATACGGCGTTTAGTAAATTATAATCCTGTTTAACTACCCTTTTCAACAAATCCATTCTGGTCATTAAATCGTTGAAATCTTTAGCCCCGAATAGGACGTCGATATAGTTGATTCGACCGTGAATATAAATATCCCGCACTCGTTTTCCCAAGATTTGTTGCTTCTTTTTCCGCTCTATCTCAAGTTCTTCTAATTTTTCCGTATTCTCCTCTATTCTCTCCTCAATCTCATCCAGTTCGCTTTTTAACACCCGATATTTTGCAATTGCATCGTCGGTTTCTATGTCGATGAGTCGCTTTTCTTCCGAAATGGAGTCGATTTCAGCCTGAATTCGACCGCTTTCCTCTAATTTTTGCTCCGCCTGCGTATCGTAAGATTCCTTTTCGTCTTCAAGCTCGTCGGCAAAAACCGGAACACATAGCGTGAGAGAAATAATAAGCGCAAGGAATTTTTTCCCCATTATCATTTCACCTCACACTTGCAGGAAACGCTTTAAAGATATTGCGCTTCCTAAGGTGCCTATCGCCATACCGCTCAGAATAATGGCAATCGCCACATAATTCATAAAAGGATATTGGGGCATTAGCGGGAAAAAAGTTAGAGTACCGTATATTTTGGCAGCCATCGCCGCATAAAAGCTTCTAAGCGCCACCGCAGCCAAAATTCCGCCTATAAATCCTAAAACCATGCCTTCCAATATAAAAGGCCAACGAATAAACCAATCAGTTGCACCCACATATTTCATTATGGCGATTTCTTTACGCCTAGCAAAAACCGTGAGCCGGATAGTGTTTGCTATTATAAAAATGGTTGCGCCGGCAAGAAGAATCATCAACACAAGACCGAATATACGCACCAATCTGGTTATGTCAAAGAGATGCTCAATAACGTCTTGCCCGTATTTCGCCTCTTCCACGACCTCTATTTTTGAGATGGCTTTAGCCGCTGTTTCCACCATATCCGGGCGTTTAACCACAACTTCCAAAGAATCCGGCAGAGGATTTTCGTTGTCCAAGGATTCCAAAAGATATTTTTGATCACCTAAACGCTCTTTAAGTCGATTCATTGCTTCTTCGCGGCTTACGAAATGCACGCTGTCGATACCTTGCATATCCCGTATCAATGCGGCCGCTTCCCTTTCCTTTGCCGCAGTTGCATCGTCTTTAAAATAAACGCTTATTTGCACTTGAGATTCTAATGTTCCTGCCAAACGGTTGAAATTTAGCACCAGTATTAAAAATACGCCGAGAACAAAAAGCGAAACGGCCACGGTACCGATAGACGCTATGGACATAAGATTTTTTCTTCGAAGAGAAAGCGCCACTTCTTGAAAAAAATATTCAAAGGTGCTAAACTTCATAACCATACACTCCTCTTGCCTCGTCGCGGACAATCTTCCCGTCTTCAATGGCGATTACTCGGCGGCGCATAGTGTCTACTATATGTTTATCGTGGGTTGCCATAACTATGGTGGTACCCGAAGAATTTATCCTATGGAAAATATCCATAATATCCCATGAAGTTTCGGGATCTAAATTTCCCGTAGGCTCATCGGCAATTACGAGAGAAGGACGATTGACAATGGCTCTCGCTATTGCGACTCGTTGTTGCTCACCGCCGGATAATTGTGATGGAAAAGCCTTGTATTTTTCCTGCAATCCCACAACATCCAACACATTATTGACGCTTCTTTGTATTAATCGGCGGGGGGCTTCGATTACCTGCATCGCAAACGCAACGTTTTCATATACGGTTTTATCCGGGAGCAATCTATAGTCTTGGAATATAACCCCAAGAGTGCGTCTGAAGGCAGGCACTTCGTTTTTCTTAAGCCCCGGCACGTCAACGCCGTTGACGATAAGGGTTCCATCGGTAGGCAAAACCTCGCGAAAGAGCAGTCGGATAAAAGTAGATTTCCCGGAACCCGATGCGCCCACGATAAAGACAAATTCCCCGGCTTCAATGTCAACGCTGATATTGTCAAGAGCTAAAGCTCCGTTGTCTTCATAAATCTTGGTAATTCCCTGCATGTGAATCATATTGCGCCCCCTCATAAATAGCGTACTTAACAAGAAAATATCATATAAATATGAAAAGAATAAGGGTGAATAAAGAATGGGAAAAATTTTACAAAACTGCGCTTTAATCACTTAAAGCAGGAATTTCCTTTTTTTCGTCGAATACCATCTTGATGTGAAAGGAAGTAGGAAGTTTAATGAAGTTTAATGTGAAAGGAAGTAGGAAGTTTAATGAAGTTTACAACCAGAGAAATTACCCTTGCTGCGCTGTTTGTCGCTTTTATCACAATCGGCGCTTATGTAAAAATTCCCTTTGGGAGCTATGTTTATACCTTACAGTTCCTCTTTACACTTATGGCGGGGATTGTTTTAGGCGCCAAGTTGGGCGCTTTTTCCGTGTTCGTATATGTATTGATGGGGCTTATTGGAATTCCTGTTTTTACCGCGGGGGGCGGACCGCAATATGTGTTAAATCCGACTTTCGGGTATTTGATAGGTTTTATTATTCAGGCTTACGCTTGCGGTAAATTTTCGAGAAATATAAAAGTTCCGGATTTTAAAAAATTATTCGCCGTAAATTTAATCGGTTTGGTTATCGTTTATGTTTTCGGTATAAGTTGGTTTTACGCGGCTTCAAACTATGTGTTGAATACGCCTATATCGGCGTGGGCTGCTTTGTTTTACTGCGGCATAGTGCAAATTCCGCCGGATTTGTTGCTTGCGGCAGCGGCGGCTAAAATCGGATTGAAACTTTACCGCGCGGGTTTTTGGATTTGATGTTGGAGGAACGATAAGTAACATGAACGAAATGAAATCATGGCAAGAACGAGATATAGCGCATATATGGCATCCTTGCTCTCAAATGAAGGACTACGAAACTTTGCCCCCCATTGTGGTTGAGCGCGGAAAAGGCGCATGGCTTTACGATATTACGGGGAAAAAATATCTTGATATAATAAGTTCTTGGTGGGCAAACCTATTGGGACATTCAAACGAAAAGATAAACGAAGCGATAAAAGAGCAACTTGACAAATTGGAACACGTTATTTTTGCAAATTTCACTCATACGCCCGTTATTACCCTTGCGGAAAAATTGGTCGAAATTTTGCCCAAAGGATTGAACAAAATTCACTTTAACGACAACGGTTCCGCCGCTATAGAATGCGCCCTTAAAATGTGTTTTCAATATTGTTTGCAGACGGGTAAACCGAAGAAAAAGTATTTTATGTGCTTAACGGAAGGTTATCACGGCGAAACAATAGGCGCTCTTTCTGTGGGAGCCGTCGATTTATACACCAAACTGTACGCTCCCATGATGATGAAAACCTTCCCCATAGAGGCGCCGGACTGTTATCGTTGCCCGTATGCCCAAAACAGGGATTGTTGCGATGCGCCTTGTATTGAGAAAGCAAAAAAAGTTTTTGAGGAAAAAGCGGAGGAGACTTGCGCTCTTATTTTGGAACCATTATTACAAGGCAGCGCAGGCATGAGAATATACCCTTCGATTTATCTTAAAAAAATTCGAGAACTATGCGATAAATACGATGTAAAGTTAATTGCCGACGAAATTGCCACAGGTTTCGGACGTACGGGAAAGATGTTTGCGGTAAATCACGCAGATATTTCTCCCGATGTCGTGTGCCTTTCAAAAGGACTTACCGGCGGATATATGCCCATGTCGGCAACTTGCGTGACGGATGAAATATACGACGCTTTTTACGCCGATTACAACGAAGGAAAGGCTTTTCTTCACAGTCATACCTACGCGGGAAATCCGCTCGGCGCTGCCGCTGCTCTTGCCGTGCAAAAAATTCTCCGGGAAGACGGTATTTTGGAGAAAGCCAAAGAAAGAGCAGTCTATCTCACAAAACGAATGGAAGAAACCTTCCTGCCTCATAAAAACGTAGGGGAAGTTCGTCATATCGGGCTTATTCACGCTGTTGAAATCGTTGCCGACAAAAAAACAAAAGAGCCTTTCGACGGCAAAAAACGCACGGGGTACGCAATATATAAAAAGGCTTTAACTAAAGGATTGCTTCTTAGACCATTGGGAGACGTGCTTTATTTTAATCCGCCCCTTATAATAACGGAAGACGAATTGGAATTTGCCATAAAGACCATGAAAGAAGCAATGGATGAGGTTTTATGACCCGCGAAGGCAAGTGGACGATAGGTATTTTGCTTTTGGTTTTAGCTGTTGTTTGGTTAATTCCGGAGGAGGATGCGTCAAATGCGGAGAATTCGGCAAAACTTACACAATCCGCAGAACAAAAAGCGGCGAAGATAAAGAAAGATAAGTTAAATGAGAAGGTAACGATAGAGCGTCCCGTTAACGGGCGAGTTGAAATTAAAGGATTGAAGATTGCCAAAGAAAATATCGAACTTAGAAATCCGTTTACTTATCGGCATGAAACCAGAAACGAAAAAATTTCTTTGGTGATATCGCCTGTAGATACCTGTCCAAAGCCAATGTTGGAAAATGTAGTTGCGCCTATGCCTACCGGCGCAAATTCAGCGCCGCAGCAAAAATCTGCCGCTCGGTGGGAATTAAGGGGAATTATTATTTCTGACGATTATAAACAAGCTATCTTATCGAGGGGAGAGGAAAATGTAACCCTTAATCCGGGAGATACGTTTGACGGCAATGTGGTTTTAGATATAACAAAGGACGAGTTGATTTACGAAGGACAAAGCGGAAGAGACAGCTTAAAAATATCGGGTCAATAAGGAGTAAGATATGATTTTAAAAAAGAGTTTAGTCCTCTTAATATTTTTACTTTTTTATTCGACGATTTCTTTTGCTGCGCCTGTCACCATGCGAGCCGTGGACGCAGACGTTCGCGCCCTTTTGTCTTCTGTGGCTCATGTGGGAAACTTAAGCGTTGTAATCGATCAAACCGTAAACGGAAAAGTTACGGCGAATATAAACGGTTTGGAGCCTAAAGACGCTTTATACATGATAGCGAAAGCCAGAGGGTTTACCGTAGAAAATATAGGCGGCACATTTATAATAACAGACGTTGGTCGCGCCGTAAATTTTCGGCAAATTTATACTTTTCCCGTGCAACATGCGGAACTTGAAACGATAAAAACCGCATTGCAGCTCGCCTTAAAAAATTCCGTTGCAAAATCTGTCGCGTCTTCCAATCAAACAAAAACTAAAGATAAAGCGGCGGACGCAACAAAAATCACCTCTGCGAACTTTGAAACCGAAAATCGGGTAATGACGGATGTGGCTCATGGCGCAATTATATTTTACGGTACCCAAAGCGAAGCCGAAAAAGCCCGCTCTCTTATAGCTTCTTTAGACACTCCGCCGAAGCAGATTTCTCTCATGGCAAAAGTTGTGGCTATTCAAAAAGACGCATCAAAGAATTTGGGGGTTGAATGGCGGTGGTCTGCGCTGCCGCAATATCCTGAAAGTCGCATAACGTACGAATACGAATATGCAGACGATGACAGCACCCGTAGGCGACGCACGTCAACCCGCGAATATGAGCGCAGTTTCGAAGGATCCGACAATATCCCGGGCATTATTCGATTCGGTAAGGGACCCGAAGGGTATCCTTATGAATTTTATTATGAAGCCAAAATAAACGCTTTAATAACAGATGGCAAGGCGAAAATTTTATCTCAGCCGAATATAACCACTCTTCAAGGCAAGGAAGCCGTTATAAACATAGGAGGCTCCGTGCCGGTGCCCACCGTATCCACAACAAATTCAACGGTCACTACCTCCATTCAATATCGTAACGCAGGCATAATATTGAGATACACGCCAAGAGCCAGCAATGACGGTTATATAACAGCGGACGTACATACTGAAGTCAGCTCGCCGTTATATGTAGAATCACTGAAAGCATACCGTTTTCAGGAACGAAGCGCAGACACCACGGTGCGCCTTAGGAACAATGAAACCATGGTAATAGGCGGTCTTATAGGAGAGGAGGAGTCAAAGAGTTTTTCTAAGGTGCCTTTTTTGGGGGATATTCCGATTTTAGGTGCGCTGTTTAAAAACAACAAACGAACGAAGTCCGAATCGGAGCTTATGATTTTTTTAACCGCAAAGGTGCTAGATGAGTAACCCAAAAGAGTGATTTATGTTTTTATCGGGAGGTTTTTATGAAACTTTTATCCATAGCAAAGAAAACAGCGGCGACATTAAGCGCAGCGGCGATGATTTTTACGGTGTCCGCCCCAAAAACGGAAGCTGCGGATTTGTGGGGCGTGCTAATAGGCGGCGCAGTTTATTCTGCACAATTAGACAGTGAAATCCGGGCTGTAAACAACGACGAAAAGGGACGACGACAATTTTTCGAAGCCATGAAACAAAAATACGGAGTTAATAACGATCCCAATCTCAACCAAAGACTAGATACCATAATGTATAATTTAACCGAAGCGATTGGAAAGGTCGATCCTTCGATTAACGAAAAGCCATACAATTATTTCATAAATACGGATACAAGTTTTAACGCCTTTTGCACACTAGGTCATAATATCTCCGTAAACACGGGGCTGTTCAATCATCTTGAAAGCGATGATGAAATCGCCGTAGTGCTTGCACATGAAATGGGACACGGACAGAAAGATCATCCGGCGAAAGGCGCAAGAAAATCCATTTTGCCTATGATTGTAGCCTCTACCGTAAATAACATAGGCGGCGTGCTTCTTGCCAACGCCCTTAACAATCAAGGCATAACCAAGCCAATGGAAAGGGAAGCGGACGCTCTTGCCTTTGATTACATAACTCATTCAAATTATAATCCCGGAGCCTGCGCCGCAGTATGGCAGCGGGTAATCGACCAATCGGGCGACAATCCCGACAATTTTGTCACATTCCTTGCCGGCGGCTCGGATCATCCGTCCCACGCAAGTCGCCGCGATACGTATGCAAAAAAACTTTACGAATACAGCAAGAAAAAAGTTGAGGTAAGCGAAGATATTGTGAAGGTAAAGGGCAAAGAATTTGCTAAGGTTGCGCCTGCGGGAAGCATGAGTTCAAAAGAGAGGGCATTCTTCATAGCGGGAAATCTTGCCGCCGCATACAAAAACGGACATGATAAAGGAGAAGTCGTCGCTAAAAACAATGTTATCTATATGGGGCCGCAGGCGATTATAACGGTTTTGGACGGGGACGAAAATATCGGCACTCTAATAGACAGATTAAGTGCTTTAAAATAATTTCGCTGCTTTCTTGAAAGGTTTATCAATGAATTTAAAAACTTACCGCGTGTCTTTTTTGATAGTGGTGTCAATCGCGTTTGTAATATCTTTATTTTGGCTGATACCATCTTTGGCTTTCATAATTTTCTTATCTCTGCTCCTAGCTCTTTTTCTACGTCCGGTTGTGGACTTCTTGTCAAAAAAAATGCCCCGCGCTTTTGCCGCGGGGCTTGCCCTTTTATCGTTTCTGTCGTTATTTATACTTTTAATTACTTTAATCTCGGGAAGCTTTATTCCGGCTTTTACGGCGTTTATCGCTGATTTTCCCAATATATCCCGACAATTTTACGAACGCACCGATTCCCTTGATTTAAAGTTTTTAACAACAGATCTCGATTCTATGTGGAACGAAGTCTTTAACACGGGGCTTGCGGCGTTAAAATCTTCATTGGGATTGTTGTTGTCGCTTTTTAATAAAGTTATCGACGGAGTGGTTATAATCTTTGTAAGCTTTTATTTTATGAAAGATAAAGAGATTTTAAAAGCTGAAATCACTTCGCTTTTCCCTGAACAAAGCGAAAAGAGAATATCAAATTTGATAGAAAATATTTTAACGGCTCTGAGAGCTTATCTAACAAGTCAACTCATTATATGTACAAACACGGGACTTATAGTGTTCGTATATTTTATGATAATGGATATCCCTTATGCGCCCGTATTTGCGGTAATCTCCGCCGTAGCTGAATTTGTGCCGGTATTGGGGCCTACCGTTGCGTCGTGTTTCGGCATTTTAATAGCCCTCACCATATCCCCGATGACAGCTGTACAAACAGCTATATTTTATCTTGTTTTAACGCAGTTTAATCACAATGTAATTTATCCGAACATCATAGGAAAATCGTTAAATCTCCACCCCATAACCATAATTTTGGGCATAATATTAGGAGGCGAACTTTTGGGCGCCGCCGGTATGTTTTTGGCGGTGCCTATAATCACCGTAATAAAAGTAATCATTAAGGATGTGCGTAATGATTATAGAGAGAAGTTTTTAAGTATGGAAAAATCCAGATGGCTTAGACGAAAATAAGAGAAATATATTCGATCTTTCAGAATATAACAGGGTTAGATGTTTAGAGTTTCTTATATTTGGATTTATATTGGAAAAGGGCGGGAGTTTAAATCTTCCGCTTTTCTGATACTTTGATTAAAAACGCGCGAATGTATTTTTTCTCATAACGAAACAAAGAATTTTCCAAACATAGGTAACTATAGAATATTAAAAAAAATTTGACAATTTCGAAAAATGTGATAGAATGAACAAAATGGGATGAAAGTTTTCTCTGAAAGGAAGATTAAGGATGGCAACTTCACTCCTTGAAAAAACTAGAAAGATTAACAGACTCCTCCAGAGATCCGAGAACGTGGAATACGACGATATTTCGCGGGTTTTGAGCGCGGTTTTAGAAGCTAACGTTTATATTACCGATAAAAAAGGCGAAATCTCCGGACACGCTCTTGTAGATGATTTTGAATGCGATTTAATGCTAGACAAGGTCATAAACCAGAAAATATTCCCCAAGCCATATGTAAATTGGCTGATGCGACACGACGAAACTAACGCCAACCTTCATTCCAAAAGCGGAAAGTGCGTATATGACGATGGCGTGGCGTGTATGTTTAAGAAAAAAAATACCACAATCGTTCCCATATACGGAGTTGGCGAGCGGATAGGGACGCTTATAGTCGCCAAATACGATTCTCTGTTTAACGACGACGATGTTCTGCTTGCCGAATACGGCGCGACTGTTGTTGGGATGGAGATGCTTAGGGATAGGTCGCAAAAAATAGAGACGGAAGCGAGAAAAAAAGCTACGGTGCAGATTGCGTTTTCTAATCTTTCGTATTCCGAACTAAAAGCGGTAAAAAAGATATTCAAGAAACTTAAGGGATTTGAGGGTCTGTTGGTGGCGTCTAAAATAGCGGACGAAGCTAAAATCACCCGATCGGTTATAGTGAATGCGTTGAGAAAATTTGAATCCGCCGGGGTTATTGAAGCAAGATCTTTAGGTATGAAGGGAACTTTTATAAAGGTTACGAATGAGTACCTTTTAGATGAAATCAAAAAAATAGAGCCGTAAGAATAAAAAGGCTGGGCATAACGCTCGGCCTTTTTATTTTATTTTTTTAATCTCATATATTTTTAATCTTTGAGTGTTATTCTAAAAAAAAGATATTTGTGGAGAGATATGTATGTCGAAAAAAATTTTTTTATTGTTGTTTACGTTTTTTGTTTTTACCGGGCATGCTCTTGCGGAGGAAGTGACTGTCGAAGGGTACGGAAACGACAGAGAAGCCGCTTTAAGCGATGCGAGGAGAATAGCTGTAGAACGCGTTGTCGGCGCTTATGTGGAAGGAACAACGGTTGTAGAGGCAATGGCGGTTGAACTAGATGAAATTTATACGAGGGCGGATGGATTTTCAAAAGTCGTTGGCGTGTTGGAAGAAAATTTTTCTGGGAGCGTTTACAGGGTTAAAGCTGTAATTGATGTAGATACCAATCCTCAAAACGATTTTATGAGCAATTTGCAGATGATTGCAAGGTTGAGAGATCCTAAAATTGCCGTTATTGCCCTTAGAAACGGCGATTATGGTTTTCATGAGGTAAATGCGGAAACAATCATAAACGAAAGCCTGATAAATTTGGGGTTTACCAATGTGCTTAACGTATCTCAAGTAACTTCAATGTATGATTCAAAAACCCTGCAAAATATTTATCATGGAGTTCAAGTTGCGGACTTAAGTTCAAACTACGGCGCAGATATGGTTATTATAGGTCATTCAACGGTTAAAGCCGAAAAGATAAAAATTCCCGATTATAAAGGAGGTTATAAGGAAGTAGCGTTAAATTCCGGTGTTGCAAGTTTTGCGATGAAGATTGTAAATCCGTATAACGGACGAATTTTGGACACTTTTTTAGCGGAAGGCAAAGCGATGGGAATAGATAGAGCAGAAGCGGAGCGGGAGAGTTTGCGGGCTGCTTCTTTAAACGCAGCGAAAATGATTGAAGAAAAATTAAAGAAGCTAAGCGCAAGAACTTTGACGACTACTTCGGTGAAGAATAAATGATAATGAGATTAAGGAGGTGGATTTTATGAGAGCCGTACGTTTTGCGTTAATAGCGATGGTTTTGATGATGTCATGCGCGGCTGGATACGCAAATCCACGTGTGGCAGTGCTTCCTCCCGCCAACAAAAATCCGCTTCCGACAGGACTTGATGCGACGGTTGATTTTTCATCGTTGTTGGATATTGTAACAGACGCTATGGGTAATCCTAAGCTCGGATTCGAACCGTATGAAAGAGGAGAATTAGAGGCATTAATAACCGAGCAGCATTTGAGCCATACAGCATTGTTCGATCAAAATACGGCGGCGAAATTTGGAAAACTAATCGGAGCGGAGTATGTGATGATAACGAATATAACGGGGCTCAGTAAACATGAAGGTAAGATTGTGGTGAGAATGTACGGGCGAGTTGTTGACGTTGAAACGGGTAGAATCGCATGGACAGGTCGAGGGTTGGGAATAGCGAGGGATTTATCGGAGGCCTTTGAACGAGCCGCAGACGATATGGTTACGGGAAGAAAAGGATTGTTAGAGAGAATGAAAGGGTTGGAGCGGTATGAGAAAGGTTAAAATTTGCATATTCTTAGCCATTTTTTTTATATCTGCGCCAATAGCAGTTGAGGCTGTGGAAACTATAGGTATTGCCGGATGTTTTTCTCGCGAAAACGTGACAAACATGCCAAAAGAGCGGGGGAAACTTTATTCGATAGTTAATATATGCCTGATGGATGGCATTGAATCCATTCCCGGAGTAATGCCGGTGGATTTAAGCGAAGATGCTAAACAGGCTAGATTGGATGAGGCTTATCTGGGAATTGCTTTTAAAAATCTTGAAAGCGGGAATGTTTCGGAAATTGTAAAGGAATTTGATACAAAGCCCGACTATATTGTTTACGCTTATTTAACAGGACTTACCGTGACTCATAGGGAGTCGATAAACGGGGCTAATATGGCGGTGCGGGCGGATATCAGCGCAAGAATTTTAAATACCGATACGGGAAGGGTTGTTTTCGTTGCAACCGGTACGGGAGATGCGGATTCTCATCAATCTTCCGGCGGAGACGATATTTACATTGGTAAGGATAAAGTGCCTATGGATACTTTACATAACGCTATAGATAAGGCTTGCGAGAAAATTCAACGTAAGATGCGTGAAAACATTTAGAGGCAATGAGAGGTAATGAGATGAGAATTTACGGTATCGGCGCGATTTTATGTTGCGTGTTGGAAATTGCCATGTTATTCGTAAATTGCAGCATATCAGAAGCGGCTTTATTCAATAAATCAAAGACCGGACCCGCTATTTTGTTGGCAGACGTTGGTTGCTACGGATACAATAAATTGCAAGACGGGTTTTTGGAAACTTTTTGGGAGGTTATGGCGGAAAAAGTTCAATCCGATAAGGATTTCAATTGCAATTTAGTTACTCCCGGCGCAGAAGATGCGAAGGCGTTTAAAGTCGCGCATATCGACGCTATAGTACGAGGTCCGTTGTATGAGAGAGAAAACGTCGCTTCGGAAGTCGTCAGATACGGCGACGAGGTTTTCGGAAGAGAATATTTTTGGAACGAAAAAAAACTTGCCATTCGAAAAGAGAAGCGGGGTCGACCGTATTTTTTGGGAGAAGATCAAATTATTACCCTGCGGGAATTGGCGAAAAAATACGACGCAGAATATTTTTTGTTCTGCAACTTGAGAAATGTTGATACCAAACTTAAAAAATCTATCTTTAATGTCGATACAAACTATGAGGAACGCGCAAAGGAAATTAGAGTTGAAACGGAGTACTACTTAATAGACGCAAAAGAAGGACGAGTTTACGAGGGGCAGAACATCACAGGCAAAACTTCGCAGATTTTAAACATAGTCATAGGAGAATACGGTAAAGGCGCAAGTGTTCAGCAATTGATGCAGGTGATGTTCGAGGAGCAATCAAAAAGAATTGTTGAGGACATAAAAAAGAAAGGATTAAAAACCTTACGAAACGAGGAAATTAGTTCAGAGGATTGATATTGAAACAAAATCGGACATTAGCGCGCTGATAAGTCCGTAGGGTGCGCGCTGTTTGGCAGCGCCACGATAAAAGGAAGTATGAATATGAAGAAAGTAGTGGCGTTGGTTTTGCTGTTGGCGATGCCTGTGGTGGCAATGGCGCATGGGCAGCTTTGGTACGATAAGAAATCTTATGTGGCTCGTTACAAGAAAGTTATAGTATATCCGTTAGGATGGATAAATTCGGATAAGCTTTTTTACGATGATGATGAAAGTAGCAATGCTTACAAAATGAACGACTATTTGGATAAAAAGCTTGCTAAAAGGTTTAAGACTGTTTCTCTGGGGCGGATTTTGAGGGAAAATAAAGACGTAAGAACCGATGAAGAGCGGTATAAGCCGTTGTATGAAGCTTTTAAGGACGAAGAAAGCAGGTCTAAGCAAATTCGGGAAATTGACGCAGGTGCCAACGGATATTTAATGCCATATTTTACGGAAAACAGAGACGAGCCGCATTTATCGCCTGCGGCCTATGTAAATGTAAGAATGACTTCTTACACGGAAGAAACGGGAGGTCCTAATGGAAATAAGATTTACGATAGGCAAAATTGGACGGAAAGGGTGCTTATCCCGCAGATGCAACGAAATTTGCATCATATGGGATTGGAATTTATACTCTATGACGAAAACGGAAAAAAAGCGTTGACATTTAAGAACGAAGCCCACGAATACGACGATAGCAGAATGAGGCGTACGGAATTTAGTATGTATAAGGATTTGGTGGACGAATTCGAAAGCGACTTAAAAGAGATGGTGAAAAAGCGCGACGCAGAGGATTATGAGGAGCGTACGGGAAAGAAGATAGGGTTTAAAATTGTAACCATGCCGGAAAATGTGAGTAGCAACGATACTCTTGCAAAATCTATATATTATACCGTAAAGAGCAGAGCCGAAAGAATCGGAAAAGCCAGAGTCTTATACGGAAATGACGACTTAGCGGATTACTTCGTTGAAGGAAATATTGCTAAATACGCCTTAGAAAGAGAATGGAGACCGCCTAGGGCTTCGACATACACTTCTTTAAAATCTCACAGAACAAGGAAGTGGAGGGATAGACGCGGTAAGGAACATACCATGCACATCAGACGATACGAAACAAAGGTGTCAACTTATCCCGGAGAATGGGTATATACCGCTAAAGTATATGGGAGATTTAACTTGGTAGACGCAAGAACGGGGAAGGTGATAGTATCGCATGAAGCGATGGAGGAGGACGATAAAACCGGCGACGCGCTGATACATTTGATGGATAATTTTTATTCAAAGGTAAAACGAGCTGTTTATGATGATTAAGTACAAGGAGGAATAGTTTATGAAGAAAAAATTTTTATTGTTTTCGTTATGTTTAGCGGTAGTTTTAATGCTCTCTTCAAGCGCATTTGCCGCAAACGGCGCCGATTGGGAGAACGAGAAGATAATTGCGACGGGTATGGGTGTTGCGCCGGCGAATGTAAGAAATCAAGAGCAAGCTCGAATGATGGCTCGTCGCGCCGCTATGGTGGACGCTTATCGTCAACTGGCGGAATTTGCGCAAGGCATAAATATTGACGCTGAAACTACGGTGAAAAACATGGTGGCGGTCAACGATACCGTCAATACTAAGGTGAGCGCCGTGATAAAAGGCGCGCGGATAGTGAACGAACGATCCCTTGCCGGCGGCGGTTACGAAGTTACGATGGAAGTTCCGCTCTACGGCGTTAAAAATTCGTTGGCGGCCGCTGTTATAACTCCACCTAAAGTTAGAGAAAGTTTTCCGTCTCCCATTCCCGACGTAACGCCTTCGGTGCCTATGGGAAAAGTTGCGGCCGATGCGCCTCCCGGCAGAGCTATCGGCGGATATACGGGTCTTATCGTTGATTGCAGAGGGCTGGATTTAAGCCCCGTTATGAGTCCTGTTATTAAAAATGAGAACGGTGCGCCTATTTATGGTTACAGAAACCTTGACATTGACAGAGTTATAGCTGAAGGCATGGCTTCTTACACATATGACATAGACAGTGCGCCCCGCGCCGGAAACAATCCCTTAATCGTGCGCGCCATTCGGCTTGACAACCATAACGCCAATCCCGTAGTTTCTCTTGCGGATGCTAATCGCATACTAATCGAAAACGGCGCTACTCATTTCTTAGACAGCATTAAAGTTGTTTTTGTAAGATAAATCAAGATAGAGCGATGTTTTGCGTCGCTCTTTTTTTATTGAAATTTTTCTGGCAAATCCATTGATTTTAATGTATAATAATGAACCATGATTAAGAAAGTGAGGAGAAGGTTGTATGCTCGATATAAAGTTTGTGCGAGAACATTTGGACGACGTCAAAACTATGCTGAAAAATCGCAATAATACTCTTGATATCAGCGATTTTACGCGTTTTGACGAAGAACGTCGCCGCCTGTTAAACGAAGCTGAAGAGTTAAAAGCCAAGAGAAACGCTGTGTCTAAAGAGGTAAGCGTCCTCAAAAAAGAGGGTAAGGACGCTACGAAAATAATTGAAGAAATGCGTAAGGTTGGGGACAGTATCGCAGAACTTGACGCTAAGGTAAAAGATGTGGAAGTGAAATTACGGAATTTGCTTCTTCACATTCCTAATATGCCCAAAAGCGATGTTCCCATAGGTAAAGACGAAAACGATAATCCAGAAGTTAGGCGCGTTGGCGTTCCCCGAGAATTTTCTTTTGAACCTAAGGAGCATTGGGATATAGGTTCCGATTTGGATATATTGGACGCAGATAGAGCGGCAAAAGTAACGGGAGCGAGATTTACCTTTTATAAAGGATTGGGCGCAAGACTTGAACGCGCCTGTATAAATTTTATGATGGATCTTCATGCAAACAAGCATGGATATACTGAAATGCTTGCGCCGTATATCGTAAATGCGGACAGCATGATAGGCACGGGACAGCTTCCAAAATTTGCGGAAGATATGTTTAAACTTGAAGGTCTTCCTTACTATTTAGTACCAACTGCGGAAGTTCCTACCACTAATTATCATAGAGAAGAAATCCTTGATGGAGATAAACTTCCCGAGTATTATAGCGCGTACACAGCTTGTTTCAGGGCCGAAGCGGGCAGCGCCGGCAGAGATACCAGAGGACTTATCCGTCAGCATCAATTTAACAAAGTTGAGCTAATTAAATTCGTAAAACCGGAGTCTTCTTGGGATGAACTTGAATCCATGGTGGATGCGGCGGAGGACGTGCTTAGAGAGCTTGAACTTCCGTACCGCGTAATTCAGCTTTGCACGGGGGATATGAGTTTCACGTCTGCAAAAACTTATGATATAGAGGTATGGTTCCCGGCGCAAAAGAGGTACAGAGAAATTTCTTCCTGTTCAAATTGCCTTGATTATCAAGCTCGTCGCGCTAATATAAAATTCCGTCCCGCGCCTAAAGCAAAACCCGAGTTTGTGCATACATTAAATGGTTCGGGGCTTGCGGTCGGAAGAACGGTTGCGGCTATACTGGAAAATTACCAGGAAGAGGACGGTTCGGTAAGGGTGCCTAAGGTTTTAGTCCCGTATATGGGCGGGGTTGAAATTATTAAGTAAGTGTGTGATTTTAAAGGAGAGATTTTCATGGAGTTAAAGGGAAGTAAGACAGAAGCCAATTTGTGGGCGGCTTTTGCCGGCGAGTCTCAGGCGAGAAATAAGTATACTTATTTTGCGTCTAAAGCCAAAAAAGAAGGATTTGTGCAAATTGCCAATATCTTTCAGGAAACGGCCGACAATGAGAAGGAACACGCTAAAATTTGGTACAAACTGGTTGAAGGTGTAGCGGATACGAAGGAGAACTTAAAGCGCGCCGCAGCGGGAGAAAATGAGGAACATACAAGCATGTATCCTGAATTTGCCAAAGTTGCCAGAGAAGAAGGTTTCGACAAAATAGCGAAACTTTTCGAAGCGGTGGCAAAAATCGAAGCAGAACACGAAAAACGCTATAAGATACTCCTTCAAAACATTGAAGACGGCGTTGTATTCAAAAAGAACGAGAAGATTTTGTGGCAATGCTTAAATTGCGGTTATGTGTTCGAAGCGGACGCAGCTCCCGATACCTGCCCCGTGTGCGATCATCCCCAATCTTATTTCCAAAAATTAGTGGCTAACTACTAAGCGAGAAAAGATGCGTATTTGAAGTTTCGAATACGCATCTTTTTTGATGAATAATAAAGTTTGTTAAAGTTGCCAAAAACTCTTCAAGATCTTTCACCCAAAAATCACAAAAAAATATTACAATAAATATTAATTTTCTATATTTTTTCGCCATTAGTAATTAAACGAGAAATAAGTTTATCCGTAAAAAAATATTATGCTTTGGGAGGGCGCAATATATGGTCTTTGAGGATTTGGATCTTCAACGAGAGATTGTAAAAATGAAAGTATTCGGCGTTGGGGGCGGCGGCAACAGTGTACTTGTTCGTATGTCCGAAAAAGATATAGGCGATGTGGAATTGGTTGCTGTCAATACTGACGAGAAACAACTTGCCAGAGCCAAACAAGCCGGCGTTACTCCTTTATTAATAGGTCAGGCACTAACCAAGGGTCGCGGCACAGGCGGGAGCGTGGAAGTTGGAGAAGCTGCCGCAAATATGGATGAACGCAAAATTCGTGAAATGATGCTCGATGCCAATTTAATATTTTTGACGGCGGGCATGGGAGGTGGCGTAGGCACAGGCGCAACCCCCGTTGTGGCTAAGATTGCAAAGGATATGGGTATTCTTACCATTGGCGTAGTGACTGTTCCTTTTTCGTTTGAAGGCGCAAGGAAGCAGCGGATTGCCATGGAAGGTATAAAAAAGATGCAAGCGGATATGGACGCTCTTTTGGTTGTGCATAACGATAATTTAATGAAAATAGCCGATAAAAAATTGTCGCTTGTAAACGCTTTTAAATCTGCTGACGATGTTTTGCGGCAGGCTATTCGTTCTATTGCAGAGCTTATTTTGACAACCGGTATTGTAAATGTCGACTTTGCGGATGTGGAAACAATTTTTACCCAAAGCGAATCCTCAGATGCGCTCTTAGGTATTGGCAAAAGCAACAACAGCGCCGTAGAAGCGGTAAAATCAGCTGTGACAAGTCCGCTTATTGATAAGACGTTGACAGGCGCACGGGGGCTTATCTTAAATATTACCGCATCTAACGCCTTAACGCTTTACGATGTGAATGAGGCTACGGAATTTATTTACAAAAACGCCGATGAGACTGTAAACATAATTTTCGGTGTGGTTATAGATAATGAAATGGGAAGCACTATTCAAGCTACGATTATAGCGACGGATTTTGCGGGTTCGTCGGCTCTTAAGGCTGTGAGAGAGGAAAAAAATAAAAACGATAACGATAATACAACGCCAAAAGTTCCGTTTACGCCTGCGTCACTCTCGCAAGAGCCTGCTGATATTGCTTTTGATTTGCCTAAATTCATGCAAAAAAGCGCGAATAAATCGGCGAGTTCGAACAATTCGGGTAATGCTTTTGCTCTTCCCGCTTTTAAACTTACGGATGGCAAATAAATGGATGAACGATTAACAAGAACGGTTAAATTAATAAGCGAAGAGGGAGTAAAAAAACTTTTTTCTTCTTATGTGGCGATTTTTGGAGTAGGCGGCGTAGGTTCTTTTGCTGCGGAAGCCGTTGCAAGATCCGGAGTTGGGCGTATTGCCATAATTGATGGCGATACGGTTTCCGTATCTAATATGAATCGCCAACTTTTAGCGACGGTTAAAACTCTGGGATGTCCAAAAACTGAGGCTATGGGACAAAGAATTTGCGATATTGCGCCTGGTGTTGAGATCACAAAATTTCAAGGGACTTATCCCAATATAAATATTGATTTGACAGATTTTGACTTTATAATTGATGCTATTGACGATGTTAAGGCAAAAGTTGAATTGATAGTTACGGCAAAGAATGCAAACATTCCTATAATCAGTTGTATGGGGGCGGGCAATAAGTTATATCCCGAATTATTTGAAATAGCTGATATTTATGAAACTCGAGAAGATCCTCTTGCTAGGGTCATGCGAAGAAAATTAAAGGCGCGGGGCGTAAAAGATTTACCTGTTGTATATTCAAAGGAACGATTAAAAAAAACTAACAGCGATGATAGCACCATAGGCAGCGCAGTTTTTGCAACCGGAACAGCCGGGTTGATAGCTGCGGGGTTTGCGGTAAGGCAATTGTTATACTAGAGCAAGTTAGAATTTTCCGAAGGAAAAGCTCTTACTTGCTCTGCATATACCGCAGACGAAACTGACAAACAGGAATAGTTTTTCTTTTGCGAGTATAAAAAATTGATACGCAAAAGAAGGGGGTGAGGACTTGCTACAGATAGGCGATGTTGTGGTTTATCCTATGCACGGGGCCGGAGTTATTGATAAGATTGAGCGTTGCGAAGTTTGCGGCGAGGAGAAAGTTTATTATGTGTTAAGACTTCCGATGGGGAGTATGAAGGTTATGATTCCGGTAGATAATGCGGAGAATATCGGGTTACGCAATGTTATTGGAAAAGAAGAACTGTCAGAAGTGGTGGAGGTGTTAAAAAGTAAACCTGAAAAACTCGGCGGGAGCTGGAACAAACGCTTTCAAATGAATTTGGACAGCATGAAGACAGGGGATTTAAAGAACGTCGCAAAAGTAGCGAGAAACCTCATCAGACAAGATAAAAACAGGCGTATTTCAAGCGGAGAAAAAAGACTTATGGATTTAGCGAAACAGATTCTTGTAAGCGAGCTTGTATATGCGTCAGGGAAAAGTTTGGAGGAGGTTGATAAATGGTTGGACGAGCTTTTGAAGTCACCCGTATCATGATTTTGCCTTTATGACTGGGCAAAGTGTAATCTGCATTTGAAAGGAAGTGAAAAAATGCTGGATTATGTTATCAGGATTTTCGTGGCGCTTTTGTTTGCTTTTGGCGGCGGCGCCTTGCTGCAACTTTTCGCTTCAAATTTGACGGATTTTTTCATCAGTATGTCGATTCTTAGGGAGGATATGGGTTTTTTCAGACTGACTGGCGCGCATTTCATATTGATATTGATAGGCGCGGTTTTGGGCGGTATATTGGGTTATGTGCTGTCTTCCGTGATTTTGCAGCAGTTAAAACGGTTTAATTTCTGGGTAGAGACTCATTTAAACAAAATGCCGCTGCACGACGTCATTGCCGGCGCAATTGGACTTGCCATGGGGCTTGTTTTGGCCGACCTTTTGGGGTATTCTTTTTCGCGTATTCCGGTAGCGGGTAATTATATACCGGTTTTATTCAGCGTGGTGTTCGGTTATCTGGGCATTCACATAATGATAAAAAAGCGAAAGGATTTTTCAGAATTTTTTGCGGGATTACCTAAAGGACTGAAAGGCGCGGTTCATTCCAAAGGCGTAAAGCCGGGCGATTATCCTAAGTACAAACTTTTAGACACAAGCGTTATAATAGACGGAAGGATTGCGGATATTGTTGAGACTGGTTTTTTAGAGGGAGTGCTCCTTATTCCGGTATTCGTACTTGAGGAACTTCAACGAATAGCTGATTCAGCGGATTCTTTAAAACGGGTTCGCGGTCGGCGAGGACTTGATATCCTGCAAAAAATCCGTTCCCACTCGACAAAACTTACCGTAGAAGTAACCAACGATGATTTTGAGGATATAACGGAAGTTGATTCTAAACTGGTAAAATTAGCGCAAAAAGTCGGCGGCAAAATTATAACGAACGATTACAACTTAAACAAAGTAGCGGAATTACGAGGCGTTAAGGTATTAAACATTAACGAATTGGCTAATGCGGTAAAACCCGTGGCTATTCCCGGCGAAGCCATGGATGTTATGGTGGTAAAAGAAGGCAAGGAATTGGGGCAAGGTGTGGCGTACCTTGACGATGGTACTATGATTGTTGTTGAAAACGGGAAAAAATTTATTGGAGCAAACGTACGGGTAGAAGTAACTTCGGCTCTCCAAACGGCAGCCGGAAGAATGATTTTTGCAAAACCGAAATGAAATTATCTTAAGTTTATTATCCCCTGAAGCGTCGGCATCGTCCGGCGCTTTTTCTTTTTTGGGTACATTTGAACTTCTTTTACTCCATCATTTTATCCATTGCGTCTTTTAATTTTTTTATTGTTTTTTCGTCGCCGTTTTGAACGGCATCCACTATACAATGTTCTACATGGTCCTTTAAAATGATGGATTTTAGTTTTCTGACGGAGGAACTTATTGCAGAAAGTTGTATCAAAATTTCACTACAGTCGCGACCTTCTTCCACCATGTTGGTTACGCCTTCAAGATGACCGATGATATTTTTTAAGCGATTTTTTACCTGCTTTGTTTGGGTATGAGAATGAGAATGAGTATGAGAATGGCGAACAATCGAGCCGTCCGATAAAACGTGTTTGTGAAAATCTTCCATAGCTGTTCCTTCCTTTTTTTTGAAAAATTCTATCATAAAAAAATCCTAACATCAAATTTTTTTGTTGTAGGCATCTCTAAAAACTTGCTTTTTATAACTCCCCGCCCCTTCGGGGCGGGGAGTTATAAAAGAAATTTGATAGTTTTTAGAAGTTGGTTTGTATAATTTTCTTGTGATAAAAAAGTTTTTTTAGTATACTTTATTGATATGGAGGGGATTTTTTTGGATTTATGCGAATTTTTATCCGGCGGACCTTCGTCTTTTAAAATTTTAACCGTCGAAAGTTCCGTTTATTTGCCGAAACTTCGAGAGCTTTTCCCTAATGGAGATCTTTTCGCCATAACAAAATATTCTGAAGTCGCAAACTACGAACCATATAAAAAATTGAATATACATTTTGAAATTTCTGAAAATGTCAAAATTTTTCAGGAAAAATATTTTGATATTATTTTAGGCGAATCCTTGCTTACATACGCTAAAAATTCTTATGACGAGTTAATGGCAGTGAGCCAAGCTCTAAAGGATACGGGATTTTTTTTGGGAAGTTTTTTGAATGTTCGATACGCGCCTATCCTCAACGAATTAAGGGAAGGTCGTTTTCCATTTCGCAACGAGAAGCCTTACGCTAAGGATGAAATTGTGAAAATGCTTAACGACGCTGTTTTTAAGGAAATCTCTTTTTTACCTATGGAACAGAATTTTCAGCTTGACGATATGGTATCTTCATTTGTTAAGGCGGGATTTGAGAATTATAACCGGGATTTGTCGACTAAAAGCTGGATGTTTAAAGCCTCCCGTTCAACTGCTGAGGTTGTGGCTTTGAAAGAACTCTATACGCAAGAAATAAGAAAAGAATTGTCTAGGTTATTGCATAGAATTGAATTTGGAGTGAAGCGTAACGAAAATCTTTCGGCGTTATGGGATTTTATTGAAAGAGAGAATATTTTTCCGGATTATTTATTGGGATTTATTGAAGAAGTTTCATTTAATAAAAAAGCTTTATGTGAAATATTGCTATTGTCGGCCAAAAAAGAAGGATTGGAGTATTTTGTCTCGGAGATTGGAGAGAGGATTTAGTGAATTTAGACTCTTGCGATATTTGTCCAAGGTTATGTAAAATTTCAAGATATAAAGAAATCGGTTACTGCGGCGCAGGAGTAAATGTGAAAGTCGCCCGCGCTATGCTTCACCAGTGGGAAGAGCCGTGTATTTCGGGGAAAAATGGCGCAGGCGCAGTATTCTTTTCACATTGCAACTTAAGATGTGTCTTTTGTCAAAACCGCACGATAAGTCATGAGGGGAAGGGGATAGAGATTACTGTAAAACGGCTTGCGGAGATTTTTATTCGACTTGAAAGAGAAGGCGCGGCAACTATTGACTTGGTAACTCCCACTCATTTTGCGCCACAGATTTTGGAGGCTTTAAAAATTGCAAAAGGTAGTGGATTGCATATTCCCGTCGTGTACAACACAAGCTGTTACGAGAGAAAAGAAACGATAGAGGGTTTAAAAGGGCTTATAGACGTATATATGCCCGACTTTAAATTTTTTTCGGAGGAAATAGCAGCAAAATATTCCGGGGCGAGCGACTATGTAAAACAGGCTAAAGAAGCGATTTTTGCCATGTTCGATCAAGTGGGGAAGTTTGAAATAGCAGACGGCGTCATGCGAAAAGGTTTGCTCATACGGCATCTGATTTTGCCCGGACATCGCCGTGACAGCATGAAATTTCTTGATTGGGCATGGGAGAATTTCGGAGATACTGTATATTTAAGTTTAATGCGACAGTATACGCCTCAAGAGGGCGCTTCTGGGAATTTGGCAAGACGGCTTACAACATTTGAATATGAAAGCGTCGTCGAATACGCAGCCTCTTTAGGTTTTACAAACGCTTACACTCAAGAAAAAACCGCCGCATCAAATGAATTCGTTCCTTCATTTGACGGCAGCGGTTTATAGTCTAACGATCTATTTTAACAATCCTGCGCGAATTTCTTCAACTAAACCATGTTCGATTTCAAAGTCAATACCCATGGAGGGATTGTCTTTGACAAAGTAGACGGCATGATCCTTATCTTTTAGATTAGGTTCGCCGTAAGCTTTTACGATATCTTCAAAAGTCGAACCGACGCCTATGTTTTTGCTTGTGCGAAGTCCGTTCAACCGGTCTAGTTTTATGGCGTGTACAATGCCGTCAACTACATAAAGATCAAAAAGCGAAGGATATTCGTAAACGGTAGCTTGCGTTCTGCCATGCCATTTATGCTTGTTTTCGATTTTGTAAGGTTCTCCGTGAGCTGTTCTGACATCGTTTATGGATGCGCCCACTGATATGCCGCCGATTGCCAAATCCGCTTCGGTAAGCGTTCCGTTTGTTGCAACAGTGGGAGCAGCGGGACCTTTGGGAGCGGGTTCTTTGGGGTTGCCTGCGGTAGACGGTTCAATGGGCGGCGGGGCGGATTCCGTTCTTGCGGGAGGTACCGGCGGCGCATTCCACGCATTGTTTAACCTGTCAAAATAAAAATAAGCGGATGTGCCTCCGATGCCGACCAAGAAGGCAAAAACTACGGCTAGGATGACTTTTAAATTCATACTATCACCTCAAAATTTTATCATAAATTTTTCTTCTCTGCGATATTCACATTTTATCACAAAATAAATTTTTTTGCATATAGAAAAATAGGAGGGCGTCATGAAAGTTTTGGTTACAGGGGTTACCGGTCAACTTGGGTTTGATGTTGCGCGGGTTTTAAAAGAAAAAAACGTTGAAGTTTTCGCAGCAAATCGAAATGATTTTTCACTTACGGATTACAGGAAGGCTCAAGAAGTAATGCGTAAATTTAAGCCGGACGTCATAATTCACGCCGCCGCTTATACCGCCGTTGACAAGGCGGAAGAAGAAAAGGAACTTGCCTTTAAGGTAAACGGTGAGGGAACGCGAAATCTTGCGAAAATCGCAAAAGAGCTTGACTCAAAATTTGTTTACATAAGCACGGATTATGTTTTTCCAGGGGAAGGGGATAATTTTTATGCGACTACGGATAAAACAGCACCGCTTAACGTCTATGGCGCATCCAAACTTATGGGAGAAGAGGCTGTTCGGGAAATTTTAGAGAAGTATTTTATAGTTCGAATATCTTGGGTTTTTGGTGTGAACGGCAAAAATTTCGTCAAAACCATGCTAAGGCTTGGAAAAGAAAGGGAAGAACTTCGAGTGGTTTCGGATCAGGTAGGTTCTCCCACATATACCTATGATTTAGCGAAACTTCTTTCGAATATGATAACAACCACAAAATACGGAATATACCACGCTACTAACGAAGGCGTGTGCTCTTGGGCAGAATTTGCGGAGGAAATTTTTAAACTGTCGAATATAAAAACAAAGATTATCCCCATCGTATCGGAGGAATATCCGACTCCCGCAAAAAGACCGAAAAATTCCAGACTTGATAAAATATCGTTGGATGAAAACGGATTTAATCGCCTGCCACATTGGAAGGATGCGCTTAAACGGTATTTGGAGGAGATAGAACTATGACAGCGCTTTTTGAAAAGGCAGAAGAACTCATAGATAAAGGTAAAGCTAAAGAAGCGTTGGTTTTGCTAAACGAGCTGGTTGAAGACGATGAAGTAAAAAAAAATAAAGGAGCGCAAATAGCGGAAACTTTTGGAAGGGCGTTTCGGATTATGGGAGACGCCAAAAGAGCCGCCGCCGCTTATTTGGATGCAGCCTTTAAAGATAAATATTTAAGGTCGCAACGATGGCACTTATCGAGTTATTTTTTTTTTATTGCATTATTTGCAAGATATAGATACAGCAGCGCTTTACGGCGAACTTGCCTCTTATGAGAAACTTTTCGCTGATGTTGAAAAATTTCCTCCTCGCAATTTTTCGCGGGATAAAATTAGAATAGCTTATCTCTTGCCGTATGTAAAAAAGTCTTCGCTAAGCGATTTTGTTATACCCCTTTTTACTATGTATAATAAAAATAAGTTCGAAGTTTATATTTATACTTTTTCCAATGAAAAGGATGAATTTACAAAAAAATTAGAATTAAATGCGGACGTTCTCAAGATTTTATCGGAAGAATCCCCTAAAGAAGCTGCTGAAACAATTTATAGCGACGAAATCGATATACTTTTTGATTTAGCGGGACATTCTGAAGGCGGTATAACATTATCTCTTATGGCGTATCGTCCTGCGAAGGTACAAATTTGCGGAATAGGTTGGCCAAGCGTTTTAAATTTATCTTTTGTGGATTATATTTTGACGGATGAAATATTGACGGATAATTTAATGAAAGATAATCCTTTAACCCTCCCCAATGCCTTATGTTTCAGCCCAAACGAAAAAATTTGCAGAATGAAAAAAACGCCTCATAATATCGGTTCTTCCATTAAACTGGGAGTATTTAACAATTTTATGAAAATAACCGACGAGATGTTGCTTTTGTGGAAAGAAATTGCAGAATCCCTGTCCGGGGCTACTTTAATTTTGCAAGATACAGCTGCATATCCGGCAAGAGTTGAGTTTATGAAGGCTCGACTAAAAAATTTAGAATTTGCATCTAAAGTTGAAGTTTTGACGGCAAGTCCCGATTATTTAAAAAATATGGTTGAAACAGATATTGTATTGGACACTTTTCCTTATACCGGAGGAAATATGACGGCTACGGCGCTGACCATCGGAACGCCCGTAATAACTCTTAAAGGCGACAGGTACGGTTCGAGATTTTCTGCAAGCATTTTATCTGCAACCGATTGCGAGGAATTTATAGCGGCGGATAAGAAAGATTACAAAACTAAAGTATTGGAATTGGCAAAAAATGAAATTTATTTAAGAGATTTGCATTTAAATTTGAGGAAAAGAGTTGAAAAAAGCAGATTTTTCGATACTGAGAGGTATATGGAAAATTTAGAAAACCTCATTCTTCAAAAATTCGCTTCTTCACTAAACGAAAGGAGAAATTTTAAATGATTGAAAATGTATATGGAGTGGCAAAAAGGCATAATAACAAGAGGCGCGCTTATCTTTTGGTGAATAGGTTGCAGGGTAAGCATGTGCCGACGAGTCCTATGGGGGCGCTTGATATGGCGCAGAAGCTTGGGGAGAAGCTGAAGAAGCTTGAAGGAAAAAGTATGGTGATAGCTTTTGCGGAGACGGCGACGGCTATAGGAGCCGCCGCGGCTGAGGTTATGGGAAGCGAAGTGTTCTTTATAAACACGACGAGGGAACCTTTGACGGATGTTCATTGTATAGAGTTTTTAGAGGAACACAGCCACGCAAGGGAACAGAGTTTGGTTGCGGAAAAACTTGAGAAAGAGATTGGAAAAAGCGACAACGTGATCTTTTTGGATGACGAGTTGTCTACGGGAAAAACTATGTCAAATATTATACGAAAGCTCAAGGAAAGATATTCTGCGTTGAATGGGAAAAAATTGATTGTAGCGTCGCTATTGAACAGAGTTTCGGAAGAAAATTCTCAAAAGCTAAAATCAATGGGGATTTATGAAGTATATTTGTGGAAAACAGAGGAAGACAATTACGAGGAATATGCGGAAGGGTTAACTACTACTGTGGCTGTTCGTCCGAACGTTACCGGAGATGTAAAGACGTTTGAGAAGATAAAAATTAATAAGATGGGGCTAAATCCCAGGTTAGGATTCAAAATCGGAGAATACGTTTCAAAATGTAAGGAGATAAATGAAAAAATAATAAGAGATTATGGGGAAGTAATTAAAAGCGGCGAAAGAATTTTGGTATTGGGAACCGAGGAATGTATGTATCCTGCATTGTCGTTAGGCGCGGCGATAGAGAAGAAGTTTGACGGCTTAAAGGTGTTTTCTCATGCGACCACAAGAAGTCCCATAGGAATTTCAGATGCGCCTGAGTACCCGATAAAGATGGGCTATAAAATCCCAAGCTTTTACGAAGAAAGCCGCATGACGTATATATATAATGTGGAAAAGTACGATATAGTCTTTGTTGTAACGGATGCGCCAAGTCCGAGCGATAAGGCTTTAAAAGTTTTGGCGTCTGTTTTTGGCGAGGCGAAGCGGTTGTTTTTAGTCGAGGTTTCGTAAAACTTTTATGAAACTTTGCTGTTAATTTGTAAAATTTTGTTGTATGAGGGATTATTATGCTATCTCGAATTGTTTTACAGCTTGATGGAAAGATAGATTTTCGTCAAAGTTCGTTGCTTCAAGGGGTATTGATGGAAAAGATAAGCCCCGCTTATGCGGAGTTTTTGCATCAAATGCAACGCCACCCGTATAGTCAATATGTTACGCCGGATTCAAAATGGGTAATACAAACATTAAATACCGAGGCGTATGAAGAAATCGTTCCTCATTTTACTCAGGGAGATGAATTTATACTGAAACACAACGGGCAAAAATTAAAAATCATAGATATTAAAGCAGAAAATATCCCAAAAAAGAAATTGATAGAGGATTTTTATACCTTGAGGGCGAAAAATAAATTTAAGGTGGAGTTTTTAACGCCCACAGCCTTTAAACAACAAAAACAATACGTTATCTTGCCGGACATCAGGCTTTTGGCGCAAAGTTTAATGGCAAAATATTCCGTATCTTCAGAACAAACAGACGGCGCGGATATGGACACGTTAAACGAACTTATAGCGAACACGTTCATCACGAAGCATAGTTTACGCTCTTTTGTATTTCCCGCAGAAGGACAAAATATACCGGGTTTTATGGGTAAAGTTACTTTTTATTGCAAAGGAACCGACACAATGTCAAGGTACTGGAGGATGCTCTTGAAATTCGGAGAATTTTCGGGCGTGGGCATAAAAACCTCTATGGGTATGGGGGGATTTAGAATGATTGAGAATTAAAAGACAACTATAAAGATTTTTAGAAAGCGGTGATAAAAATTGATAAACGAAAACAAGATTAAATTAATCGTCGGCGCTCTCCTGCATGATATGGGAAAAGTCGTTTATCGCGCGGGGACGGATAACTCAAACCACTCCAAAAGCGGTTTTGACTATCTTGGAAACTTCAAACTCGATGATGAAATTTTAAATTGCGTGAGGTATCATCATGCAAAAGAAGTAAAATCCGCCGATATTGCAAAAGATTCTTTGGCGTATATCGTTTACATAGCGGATAATATGGCATCAGCCGCAGATCGCCGAGATATTGACGAGGGCGAAGGCGGGTTTCAAAAGGATTTGCCACTCTCAAGTATTTTTAATCTTTTGAATAATAATAACGGCAAGGCAAGTTATAATCCTTTTTTGAACAACATAGAGGAAGAAATCAATTATCCAAGCGAAACTCCCGCGTCATTTGGCAACGAGGCTTACAATAAAATATTGACGCAAATAGGCGACAACTTGAAAGGCGTTGAGTGGACAACCGATTATATTAATTCGCTACTTAACGTTTTGGAGGCGAACCTATCTTTTGTTCCATCCTCCACCAATCTTAAAGAGGCGGCGGATATTTCCCTATATAACCATTTGAAACTGACTGCCGCTTTTGCCGCCGCCATTTACGATTATTTGGAATATGATAAAACTTCCGATTATCGTCAAAGGCTCTTTGTCGATGGCAAGCAATTTTACGATGAAAAAGCCTTCTTGTTGGCAAAGTTGGATTTATCCGGCATACAAAATTTTATATACACAATTCATTCGGAGGGCGCGTTGAAAAACCTGCGGGCTAGGTCTTTCTACCTTGATTTTATGACGGAACATATCGCAAGCGAATTGTTAAATGAGTTGGGACTTACCCGCGCCAACCTGCTTTACAGCGGCGGAGGCGGTTGTGACTTATTGCTGCCGAACACGCCAAATACCGTAAATACGCTGAAAAATTTCTGCACTTCGGTTAATAAGTGGTTTGAGAGACATTTCGATATTGCGCTTTTTGTTGCCGCGGGTACTGCGCCTTGTTCCAAATACGACCTTGAAAATCAGCCGGAAGGAAGTTACGCGAACCTTCATCGTATAAGGGCGGAGAGCATAGCGAATAACAAGGCTAAGCGTTATTCGGCGGAAGACATTATCGCCCTCAACACTCGCAACCGAAAGGAAAACTCAAGGGAGTGTAAAATCTGCGGGCAAACGGATAATCTTACGGTGGATAATCTTTGCGGTATCTGCAACGCTCTAAAAAATTTAGCCGCTCCTTTAATCAACGACAGGTATGATTTTGTGGCGGTTGTTACGGGTTCAGACGCGGATAAATTGCCTCTGCCGCAAAACAAATTATTGACGTTGTGCGACGAAAATCAAGCTCGCGAATATCAGGCGGCTAATGCGACCATTTACGGCAAAAATAAATTTTTTACTGGAAAAAATGTAGCGGCGAAACTTTTGGTTGCGGATTATCACACCGGCGAAACTTTTGAGGAATTGGCGAAATCTTCCACAGGCGTTAAACGTTTGGGAATTTTACGCGCCGATATTGATAATTTAGGCGCAACCTTCGCTTTCGGATTTAGACGCAAAAACGGCGACAATCGCTATGTCACGCTTTCGAGAACGGCGGAACTATCAAGGCAACTCTCCGTATTTTTCAAACTTCACATAAAAAAGATTTTGGCAAATCCTAAATTTACCATGACGGGCGAAAAAAAGGGAAAACGTCGCGCCGCCGTTGTATACTCGGGCGGCGACGATTTGTTTATCGTCGGAGCTTGGGACGATATTATAGAGCTTGCAGTAGACATTCGCCGAAGTTTTATGCTCTACAGTCAAAATACATTGACAATATCTGCGGGAATAGGCATTTATCACCCGACGTATCCAATCAGCGTTATGGCGGATGAAACAGCGGAAAAAGAGGAACAGTCAAAAAATTATCCCAATAAAAACGCCGTTACCCTGCCAAGCGACGGAGGAACTTACAAGGAAAAAAACACCGACGGAAGAATCGTCGAATTGGACGAAGGAACTTTTTCGTGGGACGATTTGACGGATAAGGTAATAGGTGAAAAACTCCAAGCCATTAACGCTTTTTTCGAGGAATTTTTTAGCGTAAATTCCGAGGATAACAACGAGCGTGGCAAAAACTTCCTTTACAATTTGCTGGAGCTTCTGCGGGGCAGAAGCGAACGTATTAACTTTGCAAGGTACGTTTATCTTTTATCCCGATTGGAGCCGGATAAGTCGGCAGGCAAGAAGGAAAAGGAGCGATACGCGGAATTTGCGGATAAAATGGTGCGTTGGCACGAAAACGACGAGGACGTAAGACAGCTTAAAACGGCCATTTTGCTTTATGTTTATTTGACAAGAAAGGAATGAAAATTATGACCGAAAACGAAAGCTATGTTGACGAGGCTAAAGTGGTAATAGAAAAATTAAAGAACGCAAAAAATCAATACGGAAAGCCCATTAAGATTGTTTCAACCTCGCAAATACGCAATTTGCTCTCAATGACCGCCGATATTTACAATCAAGTGAAGTTATCTTCGGCAGACGAACTTACAAAGGATATAAAGGATCAACTGCAATATTTAAGGGTGCGTATCGTGTACGACGCGGGGCGCGAGGAATCGGTCAAGGATTTTGTCAAAACCGGCAAGATTTTAGAAAAATTGAAAGTCGTAAAAACTAAAGAGGACTATATAACGTTCAGCCGATATATGGAAGCGTTGGTGGCTTGGCGCAAATATCTCTGCGAGAAAGACGATTAAGGGGGAATTATAATGTACGGAAAAATTCAAATAACGGGTCAAATTACGGTTAAAACGGGTATGCACATAGGCGGTTCCGATGCTTTTGCTGCTATAGGCGCGGTGGATTCTCCCGTGATTCGGGACGTAAGAACGGGTCAACCCATGCTCCCCGGGAGTTCTTTAAAGGGAAAGATTCGCTCTTTACTGGCAAGAAAATATAACGAACAACCCGTAAATCACGATGATGATGCGCTCATAATCAAACGGCTTTTCGGCTCGGCTAAAAAAGGCGAAGATAAGGTTTTAAACAGCCGTCTTATTTTCTCCGATATGTTTCTTGATAAAGCACTTTTGGAAAACCTTAAAAAGCAAGGTTTATTGGGCGCTACCGAGATAAAATTCGAGAACACTATCAATCGTCTTACCGCCGTTGCCAATCCTCGTCAAATCGAAAGGGTTATACGGGGCGTAAAATTTAACCTTGACATTATTTACGATATTTACAATATGGATAATCCCAAAGAAATTGAGGATGACTTCGCTCTTTTGGCGGAGGGAATGAAACTTTTGGAATACGATTATCTTGGCGGACACGGTTCAAGAGGTTACGGAAAAGTGGAATTTAGCGACTTGGAAGCGTCTTTGGTCGTAGGCGATATCGACGATGAGTTGATGGACAAAATTAAAGCTTTGTTAAGCGGAGGAAAAGGCTGATGGAATACGCCGCTTATAAATTTAGTTTTAGCGCTCCGGTGCATTTTGGGCAACGGACATTAACAAGCCATGAAATGACTTTTTCCGCAGACAGGTTATTTTCTGCATTATGTATCGAAGCCTTAAAGAAAGGTGAAGAAACTTTATCGCAACTTCTAACTTTGGCGAAGGATGACACGCTTATTTTTTCCGACGCTTTTCCGTATTCGGGTGACAATTATTATTTCCCTAAACCCATATTTCCCGTAAAAAGAACAAATAACGACGAAGATATAAAAACGCGGAAAATTTTTAAGAAAATCAACTATCTTGCCATAGATAAGTTTGACAAATATCTAAAAGGAGAAGCAGAAGCCGAAAGTTTGAAACTGCCGAAGTTTGGCGAAAGCTCCGTCAAAACTTCGGTGAAGGTTGACCCTACCGTTTACCCGGAACCGTACCGAGTCGGACTTTTTTCCTTCGAGGAAAACTGCGGTTTATATATAATCGTAGGTTATGAAAAAAAGGGCAAAACCTTGGCGGAAACTTTGCTCGACAGTTTATCTTTTGCGGGTATAGGCGGCAAACGTTCGGCGGGACTTGGGCGATTTGAACTTTTGCCCGGCAAAGTGTCCGACGAAACAAAAAAGCGATTGACGGGCAAATACCAAACCTATATGACAATATCCGCAGCGTTGCCGACGGATGAGGAATTGCCGACGGCGTTAGACGGCGCAACCTATTTGCTCAGTAAAAGAGGCGGTTTTGTGGCGAGCGTCGATTATGCGGACGAGTGGCGAAAGAAAAAGGACAGTTTCGTATTTGCCGCAGGCTCTTGTTTTAAAAATACCTTCACGGGGCAGATAAAGGATGTGAGCGACGGCGGCAATCATCTCGTGTACCGCTACTTAAAGCCCATGTTTTTGGGGGTGAACTGAATGAATCTTAAAACTTACGAGATTACTCTTACCGCTAAAGCTCCCGTTTTTGTAGGTAACGGAAAGTCATACACAAAAAAGGAATATCTTATTGCAAACAACAAGGTACACATTCTAAACATGAACAAACTTTACGCCTTTTTGTTCGCTAAGAAAATCGCCCCTTCCTTTGAGCAGTTCATGTTGGGGAATGAAAAAGATTTGTTTCGCTGGCTAAAGGAAAAAAATCTTTTTAACGACGCTTTAAAATGCGCCGATTATTCGTTAAACCTCGATACGAGAGATTTAAAAGGTTTGGAGATAAAATCCGCCATAAAGGACGCTTACGGCAATCCTTATATACCAGGCAGCAGCCTGAAAGGAGCGTTAAGGACGATTTTGGCGGCTTATCGTATCGGCGAAAACGGTTCATTAAAATCTGATATTCGTCGTGAATTGGAAAATGAATTGCCAAGCAAACAAAGTCGCAAACGCTATCTTTCAAGCGTCGTTAAAAATGCGGAAGAAAAAATTTTTCGCACATTAAATCTGTCCGATACAAAAAAAGGTGACGCTGTGAACGATGTTTTAAAGGGATTTATCGTAGGCGATTCCGAGCCGTTATCCGTTAAAGATTTAACACTTGCTCCAAGGATTGAAAGGCATAAGGATGGCAGGGAAAAAAGTCTTAACCTCATGCGGGAATCCATAAAGCCGGGGACGAAAATTATCTTTCCTCTCACCATCGACGAAGATATTTGCCAAATTTCGGAAGCGGATATTTTAGAGGCGATTTATAAGTTTGACGATACTTATAACGAGTGCTTTTTGAAAAAATTTGAGGGCATGGACATTTTGCGAGCCGATAAACCTCAGATTTTCTTAGGCGGCGGTTCGGGATTTGTAAGCAAAACTTTGGTATACCCAATAATGGGACAAAAAAGCGGAGTCGATGCTACCGTTAAAATCTTTGAAAATACGGGAGTTTCTTTTAAGCACAAGCACAGCAAAGATAAAGGTTTAGGCGTGTCGCCTCATATCGTCAAATGTACCAGATATAACGGTAAAACATTGCAGATGGGGCTTTGCGAGTTCTCTATAATTTTAAAATGAAAATTTAAGTTTGATAAAGTTTTTTCTTTCTCTTTTCTTTGTTTCTTACTTTTCTCTTTCTTTTTTTCAAAAAAGAAAGAGAAAAGAAAGAAATTATCAGATGAAAGGGGCAAGTAAAATGAATCGGGTAGTTTTGTTTTCGCCCGTAGGCGGCACGGACCCCATTCCTCAGACGAATTGGCGCGACGGCTCCCTGCTTCATATTTGCAGGCATTATCAGCCTACGGAAGTATATCTTTATATGTCGGCGGAAATATTGGAACTTCATAAAAGCGATAATCGTTATTTATACTGTCTTGAAAAACTGGCGGCTTTGCAAAATCGTTCAATGAAATATCATATTATTGAGCGGCCAGATTTAAAAGACGTACAGCTTTTCGACGCTTTTTACGATGATTTTCGGCATATTATCTTAGATATTGCCAAAGATTTTGACGAGAGCGATACTTTGCTTTTAAACGTTTCTTCCGGCACTCCCGCCATGAAAAGTTCTCTCTTGGTATTGGCTACGCTAGGCGAATACCCGGTACGCATGATTCAAGTTACCACGCCGTTAAAAAAGATGAACGAACATCAACATAAGGACTACGATGTTAAGCTTTTATGGGAAGTCAACGAAGATAACGCCGAAAATTCGGAAAATCGCTGTCACGAAGTACGCTGTCCCACGTTATCGCAGATAAAGCAAGAGGAAATCATAAAAAAGCTTGTCTTGGTTTATGATTATGCGGCGGCATTGGAAGTTGCAAAAACTTTGCCGGAAGCGACTACAAAAAAATACCTTCCTTTTTTGGAACTTGCATACTACAGATTGCAACTGAATTTTCCCAAGCTTAACATTTTGGCGAACGAAATCGGCGGCGACATTATCCCCATAAAAGACGAGGAACGGCAAAAACTCTTTGAATACGCTCTTAATATGGACATTAAGCGTAAAAAAGAGGAGTACACCGATTTTGTGCGGGCGATAACGCCTTTAGTGGTGGATTTGTTTATTCTGATAATTAAAAATGAATGTAACATTGATATCAATCATTGTGTCAAAAAAGTATTCATAACAAAAAAAGATCATGAAAACAAAGAGTATCAACGTCGCGTACTATATTGGCAAAGAGAAAAACTTATATCTATTTATCCTGAGGTGGACGAATTATTAAACCAAAAATTTAATGAATTTAAATACAAGGAAGTTTATTCTTCTGCCTTGGTGGATATAATAGGAAAGTTTGCCGAAAACAAAAAGGTTGGAGAACTTGCAAGCAAGATTCGAATAGTGGAGGAAAAGGTGAGAAATCGAGCCGCTCATGAAATTGTATCGCTTTCCGACAAAGCCATAAAGAATATGTTGGGATTCTCAGTTGAGGATATTATGACTTCTGTTAAAAAGGCGTTCAAATACACGGGACTCGGTATCACCCAAAAGCATTGGGATTCTTACGACACCATGAATCAAAAAATACTTGCCGCTATGGGGTGACGTTATGAGTATCGTTTACGTTTCGGAACCTACAACTAGAATCGGTACGGAAGAAAACCGCATCGTTATCGACAACGAAGACGGATTAAAGCAGTCATTTCCGATAGAATCTGTGGAGGGTATCACCTTCCTAAGCAGGGCGCATATTACTGTGGCTTGCATGGAAAAATGTTTACACTTGGGAATCCCCGTATCGTTTATGACAAAAAGCGGTCATTACTTCGGACGGTTGGTTTCGACCGGTCACGTTAGCGCAGAGTTGCAAAGGCGACAAAGCAGCTTATACGATACGGATTTTGCAAAGGATTTTTCCAAGCGTATCATTCACGCCAAAACCCGTAATCAGCTTACCGTGCTTAAACGGTACGCTAAAAGCCGTAACGTTGACATAAGCGATATTAAAAGTCAAATGTGCATATCAATCGCAAAAATTTCTGTAGCGGAAAGTATTTCGGAACTCATGGGCTACGAAGGTCAATGCGCCAAACTTTATTTTGCGGGGCTTTCCAAGTGTATCGAAGAAAAATTCGCCTTTAACGGAAGAAATCGTCGTCCGCCGAAAGACCCTTTTAATTCTCTCATTAGTCTTGCCTACAGCATATTGATGAACGAGATTTATAACGAAATCGAAAACAAGGGGCTTAATCCGTATTTTGGATTTATGCACCGAGATGCGGAAAAACATCCGACTTTAGCCAGCGATTTATTGGAGGAATGGCGAGCGCCTTTGGCGGATTCTTTGGCTATGAGTCTCATAAATGGGCATGAACTCGGAGAAGAACATTTTGTTTTGGGAACGCTTAACAAACCCGGGTGTTTTCTCACAAAGGACGGGATTAAGATATTTTTGAAGAAATTTGAAAAGAAACTTCAAACCAAGGTCAGTTATCTTTCCTATGCCAATCATCAGGTGAGTTTTCGCCGCGCCATATCCATGCAAGTCGGGAGGCTCGTTCAAGCAATAACGGAAGGAGACGCTTCATGTTATGAACCTCTTATTATCAGATGAAGAAAACTTCTCCGAAACGCTTGATTATGAAGAGGAGATTTTCGGCGAAGATTATTTCTTTACCGATAAAACCGCAAGGCATAAAATAAAAGTTTATGCTTTGGTCATCTACGACATAATCGAAAACAAAAAACGCACTCGTTTTGCCAAATTTATGAACGCTTTCGGAACAAGGGTGCAAAAATCTTGTTTTGAAGTGTCATTGCCGTTACCCGGGTACAACAAGATGATGAAGCATATCGGAAAATTCTGCGGCGAAGAGGATAGCATCAGGGTTTATCGCCTAAGCGGGAAAAATCATGTATATACTTGGGGCAAAATGGGGATAATAGAGGATGAAGAGGTGATAATAGTCTAAGAAACGCTTTACAAAGACAAGATAATTATGCTAAAATGGCGGTGTCGAGGGAAAACCGCATAAGTTGCGGATTTTCCCACGCATCACTTGTAGAGTGGCGGGAGACGGTTTTTTGAAAAAATAAAAAACCGAAAAAAGCAAATTTAAAATTTCCCACGCAAAACGGTAAATTCAGCCAAACGTGACAAGGCTTAAAAGAGTCACAGTTTTAAAACTTAATCCCCGAAAGGGGACGGAAACCTCTATACAGGGTAGGAACAATCCCATGTAGTACAAGGCGGAGTTTTAAAACTTAATCCCCGAAAGGGGACGGAAACATTATACATTTGACTTTATCGGTACAAAATTATGTACTGGTTTTAAAACTTAATCCCCGAAAGGGGACGGAAACTGTACCGCTATTATTTGTCCCTTACCAAGGGCGGCAAAAATCTGGTTTTAAAACTTAATCCCCGAAAGGGGACGGAAACACGCTCCTACCTTGTACCGCTACTATCTGCCCCTTACCAAGTTTTAAAACTTAATCCCCGAAAGGGGACGGAAACTGCACGTAATTTATTTTTTTCATTATATTCTCCTCTCTCGTTTTAAAACTTAATCCCCGAAAGGGGACGGAAACTATGCGTAACAGGTTATAAAAGACCGAGTACTTTATAAAGATTTTAAAACTTAATCCCCGAAAGGGGACGGAAACAATTCAGGAATTTCTACCCCGTCTCTCAGGATAGGAAGTTTTAAAACTTAATCCCCGAAAGGGGACGGAAACACCTGGGAATAATTCCCGGATTTTATTTATTTCCTCTGTAGTTAGTTTTAAAACTTAATCCCCGAAAGGGGACGGAAACTTTCAATATAGTATATTTTGAGTATATCCAGTCTATCTCAGTTTTAAAACTTAATCCCCGAAAGGGGACGGAAACTAATTTACGGGGTATATCCACACCCCATGCCCTTGGTTTTAAAACTTAATCCCCGAAAGGGGACGGAAACTCAGCGGGATAAAATATATCCAAAATCCCCTCAATGTTTTAAAACTTAATCCCCGAAAGGGGACGGAAACTGTTGAAAATACTTCTTTTATTCTTTTCAACATGGTTTTAAAACTTAATCCCCGAAAGGGGACGGAAACTTCATAAACCAAATTTTCGTGGTTGCCCATTCCTATCTCTCCTTTAGTTTTAAAACTTAATCCCCGAAAGGGGACGGAAACCCTGCATAGTATGTATTATTAAACACTACGCAAGGACGGGTTTTAAAACTTAATCCCCGAAAGGGGACGGAAACTTGATCTAATTCGTGGCGAAATAGAATTTCACAACGAAGGTTTTAAAACTTAATCCCCGAAAGGGGACGGAAACAAAATTTTCGCCTTCCGTCGCTTGCATATGGTTATAATGTTTTAAAACTTAATCCCCGAAAGGGGACGGAAACTATCTTCGAGACAAGGGCAAACAAAAGCACGGCAAAAACGGTTTTAAAACTTAATCCCCGAAAGGGGACGGAAATCAGTGCATAAGTTCTACACGTTTTGCCATAGTAAGAGAGTTTTAAAACTTAATCCCCGAAAGGGGACGGAAACATAATCCAGTAATTCTTTTTTCTCGTTGTAAGCGTTTTGAGTTTTAAAGTTTAATCCCCGAAAGGGGACGGAAAATAACGATTATTTGCACGTTTTTGTATGGAGGCGATAGATATTTTGTATAAAATATATCTTGATAATTGTTGCTATAACAGACCGTTTGATGATCAAAGTCAGATTAGAATTCAGCTTGAAACGTTGGCGAAACTTCATATTCAACAGCAAATAAAAAATGGTGTTTATTTTTTGGTGTGGTCATATATACTTGATTATGAAAATCAACAAAATCCGTTTATTGATAAGCGTTTGGCGATAATGCCATGGCGATATATAGCGCATCAAATTGTTGATAAAGAAAATGAAAGTATACTTACTTTTGCAGAACAGCTTGCGCCAATGGGAATAAAAACATTTGATGCATTGCATATCGCCTGTGCTGTATACGCTAAATGCGATTTCTATATAACTACCGATAGAAAGTTGTTGAATAAAACAATAGGCGAAATACAGATTATAAATCCTATAGACTTTATAATGAAAACGGAAGGAACATTGATATGAGAACAGATACAACAGTAAGGCAAGACGGAATACAAGCTCTTATAGATAAACTTGGCGAGGTTGACGCCGAGCGATTTATAACTTTGATATTACGAGAACCTTTTGACTATACTGAATGGAGACGCGAAAAACTCGATTGGTCGTTAAGTGTAAGGGAACTGAGTAAAAATGCGCAGAATTATGCAAATACGTTAAATTAGATTGTCGACTTAAAGAGAGTTTTAAAGCTTAATCCCCGAAAGGGGACGGAAACCCAACATTTTGTTATATAACAAAAAAAAGAAGGAATTTTTCGAAATTTATAGAATATACAAAACATAAAAAATTTTTCGAGGAGGTTTGGGGATGAAGATATATGAAACCGAGAAAATCCGCAATATAGCCGTTATGGGTCATGGCAAAACGGGTAAAACATCTCTTTTGGAAGCTTGTCTCTTTAACGCCGGCGCTACTAAGCGTCACGGTAAAGTGGACGACGGTTCGAGCGTTCTTGATTATTCGGATGAGGAAAATCGTCGCAAAATGTCGATTACTATGTCTCTGGCAGCCTCTGAATGGAAAGATTATAAGTTGAATTTCTTAGACACGCCCGGGTATCCGGATTTTGTCGGTGATGTTAAGGGCGCGGCTACTGCGGTGGATTCTGCGCTTATAGTTATCTCTGCTCCGTCCGGTATTGAGGTTGAAACGGAAAAAGCTTGGGGAATTTGCGAAGAATTAAATCTTCCTCGGGCGTTTTTTGTAAATAAGATGGATAGGGAACACGCGAATTTTGATAAGGTCGTGGAGGAGCTTAGGGTGCGCTTCGGCGCAGGCGTTGTGCCGGTGCAGCTTCCAATCGGTCAGGAAGAAACCTTTCAAGGCGTTGCGGATTTGATTTCGCTTAAAATGAAAATTGTGCGTCACGAAGAAGACGAACTTCCCGATTACCTTGAAAACGACGTGGCGGAGGCTAGGTTAAAGCTGATAGAGGCCGTCGCGGAATTTAACAATGAGCTTTTGGAGAAATATATTGAAGGAATAGACATTCCCGAAAACGACGTTGCGGCGGCGCTTATCGAGGGTATTCAGGCGGGGAAAATTTTCCCGGTGTTCTGCGGTTCTGCTCTCAAAAATGCCGGTATTAAAAAGATGATGGACGGCATGATTGAATATATGCCCGCGCCTGATTTTAGAGCTGTTATCGGTACTAATCCCAAAGACGATGATTTGATAGAGAGAACGGTTGGCGATTCTTTCTCGGCTCAGGTGTTTAAAACTATTGTGGATCCTTTTGTGGGGAGACTTTCCTTTATCCGTATTTTCTCAGGGTCTATTAAGGGCGACGCTACCTATTTAAATACCGTGAAAAACGAGTCGGAACGGTTGAGCGGAATTTTTTCCATGGTGGGCAAGACGCAGCTTTCTCTTGCTACAGCCAATGCGGGAGATATTGTTGTTGCGGCAAAGCTTGCAAGCACTTCAACGGGAGATACTCTTTCGGATAAGAATTCGCCTATTCGTTATGATTCTATTGTATATCCCGAAGCTATGCTTTCAATGGCGGTATATGCAAAGAAAAAAGGCGATGAGGATAAGGTTTTTGCATCAATTCAAAAAGAGTGCGAGGAAGATCCTACTTTAATCGTTAAAAAGGTGAAAGAAACTCGGGAAACAATTATAAGCGGCATTGGAGAAGTGCATCTTGAGATTTTGGCGGAAAAGATAAAGCGTAAATATTCTGCGGATATGGAACTTCGTCAGCCGAAAATTCCGTATAGAGAAACCATTCGCAAATCCGTCAAAGCCGAGGGCAAGCATAAAAAGCAAAGTGGCGGTCACGGGCAATACGGTCATGTGTGGCTTGAAATTTCGCCTAACGGCGCGGGTGAAGGCAATACTTTCAGCGAAAGCATATTTGGAGGTAGCGTGCCTCGTCAATTTATCCCGGCGGTTGAAAAAGGTACTGTAGAAACTCTTGCGGGTGGAATTTTGGCAGGTTATCCCGTGGTAGACGTAAAAGTTAATCTCTTTGACGGCTCGTATCATACTGTCGATTCATCTGAGGCTGCGTTTAAAACCGCTACGGCTATCGCTTTAAAGAAAGGCGTTATGGACGCAAGTCCCGTGCTTTTGGAGCCTATTGCAGAAATTACTGTTCGCGCTCCCGAATACTATATGGGCGATGTTATGGGGCGTCTTAGTTCAAAACGAGGAAAAATTCTCGGTACGGAAAGCGTAGGCAAGGATTTTAGCGAGGTTAAAGCGTATGTTCCCGTTGCGGAACTCTATAAATACGCCACGGATCTCCGTTCGCAAACCCAAGGCAGAGGCTCTTTCAGTTTAAAGGTTGATCATTATGAGGTTGTGCCGGAAAGACAAGCGGAAAAAATTATAGCGGACGCAAAAAAGGATAAGGAATGACGTTAAAAAGTCGCGTGAAAAATTTTACGCGACTTTTTTGGTGTTCGTTACTATTCACGGGTAGAAAAAAAGAAAAATATTGCTCTTCATGGTCAACCCCTCTGCCCTTCGGGCCCCTCCCCTTTCAGGGGAGGCTCTCTGATTTCTCATTTTGTGAATATATTGAAGTGGTAAACTAAAATTGGACATGGAGGGGGTAATTTTTGGACATACGGTGTATACTGTATGAACAGTACGAAATAATCGTTGGACAGAAATCCTTCCCCATTGAACAGGAGGTTTGCCATGAAGTACACGAAA
>JAGBMX010000135.1 GCA_017634675.1 Selenomonadaceae bacterium
CGTTTCATAAATTTTTGATTGCTATTCACGGATAATACAAAAAGAAAAATAGCGCTCTTCATGGTCAACCCCTCCGCCCTTCGGGCACCTCCCCTTTCAGGGGAGGCTCTCCGATTGTTAGTTTTGTGAATATAAAGGAAAAGCTTCCGCTCTAGTGCCTCCCCTGAAAGGGGAGGGGGACCGCGAAGCGGTGGAGAGGTTGACCATGAACGGCGCTATTTAATTTTTTTCCTAGTTATAAGTTTTTATGAAACGACCGTGTCATCATAAAAAAAATTCTTGACAAACGACCCCTAAAGGTTTACACTACGGTTATCGTGGAGTTTGCCCTTAGGGGTCTTTTGGCGGAAACTGGCTCCTTTCTCCTTACTTTCTCGGCTCCATGATGCTATTATTAATTATTTGGGAGGTTGATTTCTTTTGGCTATATCCTTATTAGATAGCTGGTCGAATTTGCAGGTTGACGCTGAAAGCGGCGACACTAAAATTCATTACGGCGACTCTTTAACCAACAACACTTTAGGCGATATTACGATTACCCCTAAAAATTTTGCTTCGGGCGTTTCTATCGGAGGTCCCGGCGGCGGGTCAACTACGTTGATTCATGTCGGTATCTACGCAGGTTCTAAGGATGTCTACGCATTTGCAAGTTCCGAATCATCGGCGTCCGGCACTACGAGCGACGGGTCGTTCAAACTCGTTGCTTACGCTTCGGGCGAGGCAGGCGGTACGATCGGCGCAAACAATCCGGCCATAACGACTACTCTTAGTAGCATATACCTCACTCTTATGTCAGGTTCCGGCAAAACATTGAACATCGCTTCTACTTCCATTTTAGGTCTTACCGGCTCCTCTGGCGACGACAGCGTTATCTTGAGTGGGGTTGCGGGGCTTACCAGCCAGACCTTCGACTTCAGCCAGGGCGGCACAGATGTAATTTATTTCCAGAATGCGGCTACGCAAAAACTCACAAGTTTGAAACAAAGTTCCGGCAACCTCAGCCTCGTATCTTCTTCGGATGGTTCTACAAAGACTGCCGGCGTTGTGCTTAACGGCAACATGGGTACCGTAACTTTGGAAGGCTCTGCGGCGGCTAACAGCTTCAAGATTACTTCCGGAGGCAACGACGCCATTAAACTCGGCTCTGCCTTTGGTACAGTAAGCGTGGTAGCGGCTGCAGGGAGTACGATTGCTTCGTTGGATCTTACTGCTTTGGAAAGCGGTAAATTCACCACAAGCGGGAGCATCGCCAGCATCACCGCAGGCACTATTTCCGGCGGTTCTGGTATTTTCGGTTTCACCGGCACGGGTGCAAGCAAGATTAAGCTCGGTCTTGTTTCCGGCGGTAAAGTTACGATTGATAGTGGTAAAACTAGCGCATCCGTTGCAACCATCGGTTCCATTACCGGCGGTGAAGTTGCTGTGTTAGGTTCCGGATATGATAGCTTAAACGCTAGCATAACCGGCGGCAAGCTCGTTCTTAACAAAATTTTGACTCTTGGCGCAGGCACCAAGATTGCCAATGCTGAGATGAAAGTTGCTGCTAATTCGATAGGCGGCTCTGCTGGACAGACTTATATGGCGGGAGTTGTTGCTGCGGGTACTTCATTTGCCTTCGAAGGTACCGGAGCAGACACGATCTCGCTTTCGACTCTCGGCGACAATGCGACTGTATCCGTTAAGGGTGGCGCAGACCTCCTCAGCGTTGCTTCCTTCGGCGCAGGCGCGCAGGTCAACATCCAGGCTAACGACACATATCTCACCTTGGCGAGCGGTTCTTCCTTCGGTAGTTTGCTCCTCAACAACGATTCCATCGTTACGGCTCAAGATACTGCTGTTCTCGCAGGTTCGGTCACCGGCGGTTCCACTATCGTTGGTTCTACCGGTGACGATCAGTTCAATCTTACTTTGAACAACAGTGAAAAGGTCACTTTGACGGGCGGATCCGGCGACGATACATATAAACTCAATTTGGCAAGCGGTTCTTCCGGCGCTGTTATCACCGACTTCGGTTGGGCTGACGCTTCCGGCAAAGCCGCCGATTCCACCAGGGGCGCAGATGTTGTCATTATCACCGATACTTCTGCTCAGACCTTGGCTCAGTACAAACTTGCGGGTACGGGCGTGCTGTTCGGCGACTCCAATGTTACCGCAACAGTTGCTTCCGGCGCAGACGTGTACGCTAAACTCGGTGTTACTGCGACTTCTGCGAAACTCTATAAGATTACCGATAAAGGTGCGTCCTTGTTCGACAGCAGCCAGCCTCAGGAAGTTGACGCTGAGACCGTTGCCGGCGGCACTTACTTTGATGCTTCCAATACGGCACATGCGTACGTTGATGCAGCTTCCGGCGCTAACACCGTCAACGGCTTCGCTACATACGACGGCACCAACGACAACGTTGCTTCTATCCTTAACGGCAACAACGTCACCGTTGACAATGCTCAGCTTTCCACCGGCACCGATGGCAGCGTAGTGTTGCAGGATGCTGAAAGTGTGAACAGCATTAAGCTCACCAATGTAACCCCCGGCAACATCATCAAGATGGGTACTTCCGCAACCGATACTCAGGCTGTGTACCTCGCTTCTTCCGGCACCAACGCTATGAATGCGGATCAGCTTAATGTCCTCAATAAGAATAAAGGCGTAATCCTCGGTCAGGGCACCGGCACCAAGATTGACCTCGGCCAAACCAAAGCCGGCACCATCAACGCTGATGACGGTATGTACAAGAACATCGGCGGCATCCTCGGTTCCACCGCGGGCGGCAGCTTGCTTAACGCAGGTTCCGGCAGCGTAAACCTTGTTTCTCAGGCCGACGGCGACACCATGGACGGCGGTACCGGCAGTGTTGCGAATGTGCTTACCGCTTCCGGCAACAAGACCACATTTGCTCTCCATGAAGGTATCGGCAAAGACACCATCAGCGGCTTCACCTTCGGCCCTGATACCGTTACGGCGGATGTTGTGGACTTCGGTTCCGGCATAGCTTTGTCTACCGATAACGTAACCTTGGGTTCCGGCAAGCTCCTCCTTGGCAGCGGCAGCGACAGCTATGAGATTAAAGCTGCCAGCGGCGCAGACCAGGCTGTTGTAAGATATTCCGGCGGCGGCTCCAACGGCGGCGCAATCCTTGCAGACCTCTCTTCCGGCGGCAGCGCTGATCTTAACTATGTCAACGGCGTAAACATCGTAATGGGTCAGGGCGAGAAGACAACCTTGTCGGTCGGCTCAGGCGATACTGTTGCGGCGGAGCGTAGCGGCGAGCCTTCCGGTATCGGCTGGAACTCCATGATTCTTACCAACGAAGTCGGCACCATCGACGGAACGAAGTCTTCCATGACTGCGTTCAACGGCGAAGGCGGCTACAGCCAGACTGTTAAAGCTTCCACGGTTGTGGGCGCGGCAACTCCTGTATGGCTCTGCGGCGGTTTGCAGGAAGGCTTCAGCGATCTTGGCAACGACACTCTCGTAGCTTCCGGCAATGGCAACAATGTTGTATATGTCGGCGCTAAGATGGGTAACGACGTTATCCAGGGTCTCACTTCCGGCGACACCATCACCTTCATCGACACCAAGATTGGCGACTATGCAAGCGCAGCTGACGCTGTCACCGATATCATCACTGTCGGCAAGAATGGATTTACCGCAGCCTTCACCGGCGGCGCAACCATCGGCGGCGCATTTGCAAGCTCTTCCGACAAGATTACGAACCTTGTGTTCCACTTCGATACGACTGAAGAAGGCGTAGCGAACGATTATAGATGGGATGGCAAGAGCCTGGTAGCTATCACAAGCACTCAGACGGCTTAAGGTAGTCGGCCCCATTTGAGGTCAGACCGCCATCAAAGCCCTCAAGGGGCTATATAGAACGGCTTTAGAAATCCCCTCCTGCTTCATATAGATAAAAACCCTCGTTCTTATTTAAGAACGAGGGTTTTTTTGGTTGCTCTCTTGAAGATTTCCCTTTTACAGAGGTAAGAATGTGGCAGAGGCTCCCCCCCTGCCCCCCCTCTGGGAGGGGGGCTTTTATGCGGCGTTACATTGGGAATTTTTGCCACAGAAGTAACAATCCGAGTGCCTCCCTCTGAGAGGGAGGTGCCCGAAGGGCGGAGGGAGTTCTTCGGGTAGAGAACGAGCCTGAGGACTCCCCCCCTGCCCCCCCTCTGGGAGGGGGGCTTTTATAAAGAAAGGTGATTTATATGTCATTAAAATATAATCAAAATCTCATTCATCGCGCCAAAGAACTACGAACAAATATGACGAAACAAGAACGACATTTGTGGTATGATTTTCTTTCTAGCTATCCTGTTAGGTTCCAGCGTCAGAAAACTATAGATAATTATATAGTGGATTTTTATTGTCATAAAGCAAAACTTGTCATAGAAGTTGATGGAATTCAGCATTATACAAAAGATGGCATTGAATACGACCGCATTAGAACCGAGATTTTGGAGTGTTACGGATTAGAAATATTGAGATTTTCAAATATAGATATTGATAATAACTTTAAAGAAGTATGTAGAATTATTGAAAACAAAGTGAAAGAAAAGGTATATTCCCATCCTATGCAAGCTGATTTTTGAAAATACACGACCGTTTCAAAAAAAATATAAAGGCGAGATAGTGCCGTTCATGGTACTCCCTCCGCCGTTGGTCACCTCCCTCTAGGATGGAGGCACTCGGATTGAGCTTTTGAGCCAAAATTTTCAATTATCTCTAACCAAGCCCCCCTCCCAGAGGGGGGTAGGGGGGAGTTCCTCGGGCGCAAATTTTGCTTGTCAACAAAAATTTTGTTACTATTCAAGGGTAGAAGAAAAATATTGCTCTTCATGGTCAACCCCTCCGCCTTCGGCACCTCCCCTTTCAGGGGAGGCACTCCGATTGTTAGTTTTGTGGATATAAAGGAAAAGCTTCCGCTCTAGCGCCTCCCCTGAAAGGGGAGGGGGACCGCGAAGCGGTGGAGAGGTTGACCATGAACAGCGCTAATTCACCTTTCGCACCACTATATTTTATCACGATAAAAATAAAAAGGCGGTCGCTTTTCGGCGATCGCCTTTTTTTACCTCAATTAAACGGAAAAGTTTTCGAAATTATATACCCTGCCTGTTTCCGGGAAGACGCACACTGTTTGACAATCGGGATTTTTTTCGATTACGTCCGCTACCGTTCCTTTATCATACCTCGCGGGAGGGCTGTGAACGATGAAAGCTACTTTTGGATTTACCTTTTCGATGAAGGAAATTGTTTCGTTAAAATTGTCGTGAAGGGTAAAATCCGCCGGCACTACCCTGTATCTGCCCGGAGGCGGGTATGGACTTGCGCCTATTATTATATGCACCGAGTCCCTTTTGTTAAGGCTAAGTGGCAACACGTTCTGACCGGGTCCCGGAATATTAAGTCTTTCCATGGATTTAACCACTTCGTATATCCTATCGTCCAAATAAATCGGGAAATCTTTGCATCTTGAGGTTTCTATGCGCCTCATAAGCTCTATGCCTTTGCTTAATTGAAATGCGGCGCAATATACGGATTGATTTATCCTTAAGGAATTATAAATTTTCCTTATAATGCCGTCGATATCCTTATTTTTTTGCAGAACGAAAGGGTGACGCGCATGAAGCCCGCACATGATAAGAACGTCTATGTTTTCTCCCGGCAGTTGACAGCCGCTCGTCCATGAAGTGGGATTTAAGGAATAATCTCCGGTATAAAGAATTCGGCGATTATCAAAATTAAAAAGGGTCATCATGGCTCCAGGTATATGTCCCGCTTCCCAAAAGGAAGCCGTATAATCTCCGCACGGAAGCTCCTGTCTGAAACTTACGCAAGACACTCTTTTTTCCGACAAATATTCTATGTCGGGACTTCTCCTGTTCCTACTTGCTTTTACGGTCTTTTTCAACTGCAAACCGGTTAATTCCCTTGTCACTTCAGTCATATATATGGTGGGGGTTAAAAATTCAGCCGCATAATTAAAGACGTGTCCCATATGATCCAAATGGGCGTGGGATATGTACACCCGGCTTATTTGGTTTAAACTTTCCACTAATCCCTCCCTCATTAAAAAATGCAAGTCCGGCGCATAATACATTCCTTGATTTATCCCAACTCCGCAATCCAAAAGAATATGGGAGGCGCCCAATTTTAAATAATAACAGCTGGCTCCAACCGATTGCCCGCCGCCTAAGGCGGCAAACTTCATTTCGTTTTTATTCATAATATCACCTCCTCTTTATTTTATTTTCTTTCTTCTTTTCTCTCTTTCTTTTGTAAAAGAAAGAGAGAAAAGAAGAAAGAAACAAAGAAGAAAAGAGAGAAAGAAAACTTTGATAAAAAATAAAAAATGTAATGTTTAATTTTAGAATTTAAAGTTAATAAAGTTTTTTCTTTTCTCTTTTTCTTTGTTACTTTCTTTTTCTCGTTTCTTGTTACTATTCACGGGTAGTAAAAAAAGAAAAATATTTCTCTTCATGGTCAACCCCTCTGCCCTTCGGGCACCTCCCCTTTCAGGGGAGGCTTTCTGATTTCTCATTTTGTGGATATATAATAGAAAAGTCACCTTCACGTTGCCTCCCCTGAAAGGGGAGGGGGACCGCGAAGCGGTGGAGAGGTAGTAACCTTGCCTCAAACGCGAACTTTCAAAGATAATGAAAAAGGAAAAAGAGTCAACTCGTGAATAGTAACCTTTTCTTTTTTTCAAAGAAGAAAAGAGAAAAAGAAAGTAAGGTTTATTTTAAATCCTAAGAAAAAACCGCGTAGGCAGAGGGCGGACTCTGTTTACGCAGTTTTTTTTACCGACCTAAAAAGGCGGATTAAATTATCGCATGGGCGATTATATAGCCAATGACGCAACCGGAAGATACGGTTATAAGTCCCGGTATCATAAAGCTGTGGTTTAAAACATACTTGCCTATTTTGGTGGTACCGGATCTGTCAAAACCGATACAGGCAAGGTCTGAGGGGTATGTGGGCAGGAAGAAATATCCGTAGCAGGCGGACATAAAGGAAAGGATAAGCACCGGATCCATACCTACCGATAAACCCATGGGAACAACGATGGCTATCGCCGCCGCTTGAGAGTTCACAAGTTTAGAGGTGAGGAACGCCAGCACCGCATAAGCCCACGGATAGTTTGCAACCGCAGTGCCCAAAAATTCCTTTAAAAACGCCATGTGAGCGTCAAAGAAGGTGTCCGCCATCCAAGCGACGCCGTAAACCGATACGAAAGCTACGATACCGGCTCTGAACACTTGGCTGTTGCCGACGTCTTTCGCTTTAACCTTGCAGGTTAAGAGAATGATAGCGGCTAAGAGCAGCATGACCATCTGAATGACAAGCACCATGGAAAGCGGTTTCCACGCGCCTTTTGCGTTGGGAACTTTCGGCAAAAGCTCCGGAAAATTGCCCAAAATCGCGATGATTGCAATACCGACCAAGAAGATTATGGTGGCGCGATAAGCCTCTTTGGGAAGCTCTTTGTCAACCAAACTTTCGGCGGCTTCGCCGTAAACATAAGCCCTGTTCTCAGGGTCAGCGATGTATTTCTGGAATTCTTGGTCGTCGGAAAGTTCTTTGCCCCGTTTGTAGCTCCAAAGGGCAGCGCAGAGAACGCCGCCGCCGGTAGCGGGGATTGTCACCGCCAAAACCTGCAACAGAGAAACGTCCGCGCCGGATGCGACCAAAAAGCCTACCACGGACACTACCGCAACAGAAGCGGGGGAGGCGCAAATTCCCGCTTGCGCCGCAACCGAGGATATAGCCATGGGGCGCTCGGGGCGCACTCCCTGTTTTATCGCTATATCGTAGATAATCGGGAGCAAGGTATAGCAAGTATGCCCCGTGCCGCAGAGCACCGTCATGAACCAAGTGGTTAAAGGCGCAAATATGGTAACGTGCTTAGGATTGCTGCGGAGGAATTTTTCCGCATATTTAAGCATAACGGTGAGTCCCCCCGAGGTTTGCAAAAAACCCGCGCAGGTGACAACCGCTATGATTATCAGCATAACGTCCACGGGAGGCGAGCCGGGAACATAGCCAAAGCCGAACACGAACGCCAAAAGGCCGAATCCCGATATAACGCCGAGTCCGATGCCGCCATGCCGAACGCCTATAACCAAACACGCCAATAAAATCACAAATCCTAACGCCATTTCCATAAAATCATCTCCTTTCTTTATAATTATATGGAGGTATCTCTAAAAACTTGTTTTGTATCTCCCGCCGCGAACGGACATGGAAACAATTTAATAATTTTTAGAGATTACCGTAGGACTATTCCCAACATATTTTTTCGATACAAATAAGAAAAATCCTTTAAGAAACTATATGGGAAAAAAGAATTTTTAAAGAGAATTTTTCCTTGACAAGCCTTCTTTAAGCGTGCTATAATACTTTTGTTTTGGGGGCATAGCTCAGCTGGGAGAGCGCTTGCATGGCATGCAAGAGGTCAGGAGTTCGATCCTCCTTGTCTCCACCAAATATGGTTTTCAGACTCTTTGAATTTTCAAAGGGTCTTTTTTGTTTAGGAGTCTTTTTTTATTTTGCATGCAGGAATTTTACCTTTCAAAGAAGAAATTTACAATCATGAGAGAAAATGGTAAAATTAAACTCATGGCAAAATTTAAATCTTAGATATGGTAAAACAGCGGCAAATATTAAAAGAGGCGAAGAACGTGAAAACTTGGGAAGAATTAGCGATAGAAGACGATTTTCTGTTTCAAAAAGTCATGGAAAACCAAGATATTTGCCAGCACTTTTTAGAAAAGGTATTAAATCGCAAAATTAAAAATTTAAAGTATAATCAAAACGAAAAGGGCGTCAATTTAAGCCCCGAAAACAAAGGCGTAAGATTTGATATATTGGTCGAAACTGCGGACGGCGTGATGATAGATGTAGAAATGCAGACTTCGGACAAGTCGCAATGGCTGCCTAAGAGAACGCGATATTATCAAGCGATGATAGATCTTAATACCCTTGCCAAAGGTTCTAGTTATAAAAAATTGCCCGAGTCGTATATTGTATTTATTTGCACGTTTGACCCATTCGATAAATCTCGTAAAGTTTACACGTTTAAAAACCAATGCTCTGAAGAAAAATTTGAGTTGGGCGATGGCGCAACAAGAATTTTTTATAACACGACGGGAGTAATTGGGAAAGTAGACGAGGATATAGAAAATTTTTTGAACTACATAGAAACTAAAAAGGTAAATGGAACTTTTGCGAAAAAGGTGGCGGCGGAAGTGGAAAGGTTAAAAGCTCACGATGCGTTAAAACTCGAATACATGTCTTTATTTGCGAGAATGACAGATGCGCGTGATGAAGGGCGAGAAGAAGGGTTGGAGCAAGGAAAAATAAATACTCTGTTAGAAAACATTAAATCGCTGATAACTAAAGAAGGATGGAGTATCAATAAAGCCTTTGATGTTTTGGGAGTTACCCCCGAGGATAGGGCTATCGTTGAAAAAAATTTCCAGTGATTTTTTTATTGTCTTCTCATCCCTAAATCGGAGGTGGCTTGTTTGATAAAGAATACCATACTTATACTACTAAGCGTAATATTTCTCGTAACGGCGGGATCGCTCACTTATGTATTTTATTACAACACAAAGGCGCAGATAATCGAAGACAGGGAGAAAAAACTTGCCGAAATGCCATCTCCCAAGGAACTTCGGGAACAGAAGGAACGGGAGAAAAAGGAAAAGCAGGCGAAAAAGGAAAAAGCGGCGAAAGAGCAGGAACAAAATAAACGTCCCTCCGCAGAAAACATTGCACCGGACGATGTAGCGCATCTTGTGCAGGATATGTACGTAACGCCCATTTCCGCCAGCAGCCGCGCCTACGAATACGAAGAACACGACGGGGACGCGGGTATATTCCTCCATCCATACGTTATAGAGAAAAAGGGAACCGCAAGCACCCTCCATCTAAAGGCGGGCTACAGAGGACAAGCCGCCATGAATTTCGACGACTTAACGGTGAAATGCGATTCGGGTGAAAAACACCTGAAATTCACCCCAGGCGCAAACGTGGTAAACAAAGCGGGACTTGTGGTCACTTCCTACGACGTTCAAGCCACAGGCGACATAGAAAGCATTATGCACGCTATCGCCGCAAGCAACTACGTCCAAGTCATTATCACCGGCAAAGAGGACGAAAACAAAATCTTGTCCCCCGCCGAAATTAAACAATTCAAAAACGTAGTCCTTCTTTTCGACGCTTTGAACGACGGCAAGTAAGTTCTTACTTTCTTTTTTCTCTTTCTTTTTTGTAAAAAAGAAAGAGAAAAAAGAAAGTAACAAAGAAAAAAGAGAAAAGAAAAAACTTTAATAATGGGTTTTGTGAATAATCCAAAACTTCCGGCGTACGTACCCGGGAGTCCAGAGGGCAATGCCCTTTGGCGGGGTGCAGGGGCGGCGCCCCTTGTGGGGTTTTGGAGAAGCATCGACGCTTTAGCGTCGTTAATGCTTCCCATGCGAAAGCGTCCCAAGAGCGCGAGCCGTAGGCGAAGTGCGATTGGCTGACGCTGACCGCTGGGGCGAAGCCCCAACAAAAGGAGATAGATAGTTGGAAGAAAAACTTACGCTTTATGGGTTTAATAATCTTACTAAGTCGCTTAGTTTTAATATATACGATATATGCTATGCAAAGACGCAGAGGGAGCAGGAAGATTATATAAAATATATAGACGAGCAGTATAATTCGGAAAGACTGACAAAGATATTGTCGAGGGTAACGGAGATGATAGGGGCGAGGATACTGCATATATCCAAGCAGGATTACGATCCGCAAGGGGCGAGCGTGACTTTGCTCATATCGGAGGACGAGGTTAGAAAGAAGCCGAAACCTCCTTCGCCGGATACGGTAGTGGCGCATTTGGACAAGAGCCATGTCACCGTGCATACTTACCCGGAGTTTCATCCCGAGACAAGCATCGCGACCTTTAGGGTTGATATTGACGTTGCGACTTGCGGAGAGATAACGCCTTTAAAGACGTTGGACTATTTGATTGACCAGTTTGATTCTGACATTATCACAATGGATTATAGGGTACGGGGATTTACAAGGGACGTGTCCGGGATAAAGATATTTCAGGATCAGAAGATGACTTCCATACAGGAGTTTATCAACGAGGATATTTTAAGGGATTACGATGCGGTGGATATAAATTTGTATCAGGCGAATTTGTATCATACGCGGATGCTTATTAAAGAGAAGGATTTGAAAAATTATCTCTTTAATACGGATATATACGAGATACCCCCCAAAACGCGGCTTATGATAATGAGCAGCTTGCGGCGGGAGATGATAGAAATTTTCAGCGGAGAGAATGTATATAAATAGATGGAATATTTAACTCAAGATAGGGCGCCGGTTGCGGAAGCCCTGAAGAAAATGAAGACGGCGAGACTCCTGCCCTTTGACGTGCCGGGGCATAAGAGGGGCAGGGGAAACCCGGAGCTTACGGAGTTTTTGGGAGAAACCTGCCTGTCTTACGACGTAAATTCCATGAAGATGCTAGATAACCTCTGTCACCCGATTTCGGTAATAAAAGACGCCGAAATGCTGGCGGCGGAGGCTTTTCACGCTTCAAAGGCGTTTTTCATGGTGGGCGGCACAACGTCCGCCGTTCAAGCCATGATTTTATCCTCGGTGAAGGACGGGGAGAAAATCATAATGCCCCGCAACGTCCATCGAAGCGCAATAAACGCTTTGATTTTGTCCGGGGCGGAGCCTATATATGTTAATCCCTTGAGCCACGAGAATTTGGGGATAGCTTTGGGTATGCGGGTCGCAGACGTGAAGGCGGCGATAGAAAAGCATCCGGACGCTAAGGCGGTATTTGTGAACAACCCCACATATTACGGGGTATGTTCAAATTTAAAGGAGATAGTAAAACTTGCGCACGCTCACAATATGAAGGTTATAGCGGACGAGGCGCACGGAGCGCATTTCTGCTTTAACGACAAGTTGCCTCTGTCCGCAATGGATGCGGGAGCGGATATGGCGGCAATCAGCATACATAAGTCCGGCGGCTCGCTGACTCAAAGTTCCCTTTTGCTATGCGGCGAAAACGTAAACGCAGGGTATCTTCACCAGATAATCAACTTGACTCAGACCACAAGCGCGTCGTATCTCTTAATGGCAAGTCTTGACATCACGAGAAGAACTTTGGCGCTTTCCGGCAAAGAGATTTTTGACAAGGTAATATCTCTTGTGGAATACGCAAGGGACGAGATAAACGCTATCGGGGACTATTACGCTTACGGCAAAGAAATAGCGGACGGGGATGCGATTTTTGACTTTGATATAACGAAACTTTCGATTTTCACCCGTCCAGTCGGTTTGACGGGGCATGAGGTGTACGACATACTGCGGGACGAATACGACATACAAACGGAGTTTGGGGATTTAGGCAATATTTTAGCGTATGTTTCCGTAGGGGACAGGATGAAGGATATAGAAAGGTTAGTCGCAGCGCTTTCCGAAATCAAGCGCAACTACAAGAAGGATTCCTCAAGGCTCTTAAAAGCAAGATACATGGAACCGATAGTAAAAGCCACGCCAAAGGAAGCGTTTTATTCCGAAAAAGTATCGCTCCCCATAGACGAAACCTGCGGCAAAATAGCGGGGGAACTTGTGATGTGTTACCCGCCGGGCATACCCATACTTTCCCCGGGCGAACTTATAACAGAGGAAATCCTTACCTACATAAAATACGCCAAGAAAAAAGGTGCCCAACTGACGGGCGCGGAGGATATGTCGCTTGAGAGGTTAAATGTGATTGTGGGGTAGGGTCTTTACTTTCTTTTCTTTTTCTTTTTTGTAAAAAAGAAAAAGAAAAGAAAGTAACAAAGAAAAGAAAAAGAAAAAACTTTAATAGCTTTACAAAGTTTCTTTTGTTATTTTTTCAATATTTTCCACCAATTTAGGTATATCATTTTGTATCGTTTCCCAAAATCTATCTTTGTCCACGGCATCGTATTCGTGGGCAAAGACATTTCTAAGCCCTCGCATTTCCTTCCATGGAAATTCTGCGTGAGATTGTTTGAATTCATCCGAAAATCTTTTTGAAAGTTCGCCTATTTGAAAAAGAGACATTGCGCAAGCGTTGTAAAACACGAAATCCGACTTAAAAACTTCCTTGGAATTTCCGAAACGTTCTGCGGTCATTCTTATTTCTTTACAATGTTTCAACAAATGTTCTACGATTTGTTTGTCTTTATCTCTCATATAATAAAACCTCGTCGCGGCTCAAATTATTTTTAAAATCTTCAGAATCCGGCAGGTTGCTTAGAATATCAAGTTCTGTGCCAAGCGCATCTTCCATATCTGTGTATATCGCGCCTAAGACAAACAAACTCGGTATATCTCCTTCAATTCTTATATCGACGTCGCTATCTTCCGTGGCTTCGTTTCTGGCGTAAGAACCGAACAGATAGGCTTTTTCTATAGGATATTGCCTACAAACAGGGGTGATTTTCTCCTTGATAAAAGGTATAGAAAGCATCGTTTTTTCCTCCTTTTATTCAATTTTTTTCATATTACACAATATCTTTTAGAAAATCAACAAAAAAAAGAAAAAGAAACATAGTTTAACGACTTTAAAAAGTTTCTTTCTTCAACCACTCGTTTTCAAAAATCATAAAACCACTTATTAAAGTTTTTTCTCTTTCTCTTTCTTTGCTTCTTTCTTTCTCTTTCTCTTTTTTACAAAAAAGAGAAAGAGAAAGAAAGAAGGAAACTAACAATATAAAGCGAAAGTGAGGAATTATGGAGCTTTGGTTTACGGAGGAGCATACTAAGAACGTGCGGTACTCCGTTAAGGTGGAGAAGGCTGTATATTCGGAAATGAGCGAATTTCAGCGGATAGATATTTTTGACTCGAAAGAGTTCGGGCGGTTCTTGACCCTTGACGGCTATATGATGCTGACGGAGAAGGACGAGTTCATATATCACGAGATGATAACTCATGTCCCGATGTGCGCGAAGACGGCTAAGACCGTGTTGGTAATCGGCGGCGGCGACGGGGGGACCGTAAGGGAGCTTTTGCGGTATGAGGACGTTGAGCGGATTGACTTGGTTGAGATAGACCCGCTCGTTGTGGAGGCGTCGAAAAAGTATTTGCCCTTTACCGCAAGCGGACTTGATGATGATAAGGTGCATATTTATTACGAGGACGGCTTGAAGTTCGTAAGACGATTTTTTGACGAGTACGATTTGATTATCGTTGATTCAACGGATCCCTTCGGACCCGGCGAAGGTCTTTTTACAAAGGAGTTTTACGGGAATTGCTTTAAGGCGCTTAAAGCGGACGGGATAATGGTAAATCAGCACGAAAGCCCCTTTTATGAAAACGACGCGCAGGCAATGCAGAGGGCGCACGCAAGGATTGCCGCATCTTTTCCCGTGTGCAGGGTTTATCAGGCGCATATCCCCACTTATCCTTCGGGACATTGGCTCTTCGGGTTTGCAAGCAAGGGGATTCATCCCGTGAAAGATGCGGATTTTGAGGCTTGGAACAGACGGGGGATAAAAACGAGATATTATAATACGAATTTGCATAAGGCGGCGTTTAGTTTGCCGACATACGTTTGGGATTTACTTGCGGAGGTAGAAGATTGAAAGCTAGGATAGATAAGTTTTTTCTGACGGAAACATTATACGAGTACGCAAAAATCGTCCTGTTCGGCGCGCCGTTCGATTCGACCACTTCGTTTCGTCCCGGGACGAGGTTTGCAAGCAGGGTTATGCGCGCCGAAAGTTTCGGGCTTGAAACCTACAGCCCTTATTTGGATAAGGATTTGTCCGACGCAAAATTCTACGATGCGGGAGATTTGGAGCTGACTTTCGGCGACACCAAACAAGCCCTGTCGGATATAAAGGCTTTTGCGAAAAAAACACTGGACGAAAAAAAAATCCCCTTTTTAATAGGGGGGGAACATTTGGTATCGCTGCCCGCAATAGAAGCCGCGGCGGATAAATACCCGGATTTAAGATTGATACATTTCGACGCCCATACGGATCTGCGGGACGATTACTTAGGCGCAAAACTCTCTCACGCCACGGTGATAAGACGGGCGTACGATGTGCTTGGCGAAGGGAGAATTGCGCAGTTCGGCATAAGAAGCGGTGAACGAGAAGAATTTATCTTCGGGAAAGAGCATACGAATCTCCACCCTTTTAATTTTGACGGCTTAGAAGGTCATTTAAAGGAGATAGAGGGTAGACCCGTATATTTCACCATAGATTTAGACGTGTTGGATCCGTCGGTATTCCCCGGCACAGGCACTCCCGAAGCTGGCGGGGTCGGTTTTACGGAACTTCTTAATGCGGCGATGCTCGTAATAGAGAAATCAAAAGTCGTAGCTTTAGACATGGTGGAGCTTTCGCCCCATTACGACATAAGCGGTGCAAGCACGGCGGTGGCGCTGAAGCTTTTGAGGGAGATGCTGATAAAAAGGAGCGCGGTATGAAAAAATTATTCGTTTTAACGCTTATTGCGGCTTGCATCAATTTTAACGCTTGCGACGCCTGCGCTAAGAGCAAAATAGACAAAGCCGTCGAGTGGGCGACAGCTATCGCCAAGGACAACACACACGGATATTCCCAAGGCGCGGAAAACGCTACCGCATCTCATCCTTACACGGGTTCAAGAGAAGGCCCCGATTATGATTGTTCCGCTTTAGTGTATCACGCATTGGATCACGCCGGTTTTGATATCGTTGCGGCTTGGCGAAAAAATCCCGCTTATATGAAACTGTACAACGGTAAACAAAAGACGGGCGATGCAAATACCATTTGGCAGGATTTAAAGGCGATCGGCGGGTTTGCCAAATATAATTGGAACGATGTGAAAGACAGCTTAAAGCGCGGAGATATTTTGTGCGATCCAAAACATCATGTAGCGATATATATAGGAGGCGGAAAAACCGTCGAGGCAAGAGGGGTGAACAATCCTAAGGGCGGTGATTGGCGCACCGGCGATCAAGGCGGCGAGATTGACTTTTACAGCGCTTACAACAGAAGTTGGAAGGAAGTATATAGATATATCGGAAAGGACTAAAATATTTTTTTTAGGGCATCTCTAAAAACCTTACTTTCTTTTTCTCTTTTCTTTTTTGAAAAAAAGAAAAGAGAAAAAGAAAGTAACAAAGAAAATGAGAAAAGAAAAAACTTTATCAAGTTTAGGTCTAGGTTTGAGCGTTACACTTTTATATTTTTATATTATAATAAAACTAAAAAAGGATTGCGTTTAGCGATACTCTAAACGCAATCCTCAGAGTGTAGACTTATTATTGTTACTTCCAATTTCAAGGGACACTCCCCCCTACCCCCCTCTAAGAGGGGGGCTTGGTTTGAGGAAATATTGAAA
>JAGBMX010000136.1 GCA_017634675.1 Selenomonadaceae bacterium
CCTTACATCCACAAAACTAACAATCAGAGAGCCTCTCCTGAAAGGAGAGGTGCCCGAAGGGCGGAGAGGTTGACCATGAAGAGCACTATTTTTCTTTTTTTACTACCCGTGAATGGTAACATTTTTTCCCCAACCAAAATAATCTCCTCTGCTTACAACAACGTTATACCCTATATTTGCCATTCTGTTTTTCATGCAGTTGACACATTCGGCCGCCTCGTCGCCGGTACAGATTTTATTGTCGTAGAGCAAATATTTTCCACGCACGCCTTTAGGGGACAAATTCGGCATTACCACGTTGGCACCGGCTAAAATCCCCATTTCTCTTCCTTTCGGATGAATAGTGCCTAACGCTGTTGTGGCGGGCAAAAGGCAGGCGGGCAGTATAAGCCTTGTTATGGACAAAAGTTTTAAAACGTCGCTTAGAGCGCCTGCCGCTTTAGCTTTGAAATCCGTATCGCGGTGAGGGATAAATGGGCCTATGCCAACCATTTCCGGCTTTAATTCCTGTAAAAATCTGATGTCTTTTAAGAGATGTTCCTTTGTTTGGAAAGGAGAGCCAATCATCATGCCCGCGCCAACCTGATAACCTATCTGTTTTAAATTTTTCAGGCATTTTATCCTATTGTAAAAATCCATGTCTGCCGGGTGCAGCATAGCGTAGTGGTCGGCGTCGGCTGTTTCGTGCCGCAGAAGATAGCGGTCCGCTCCCGCCTTAAACAGTTTTTCGTAACTTTCAAACTCCCTTTCGCCGACGGACAGAGTAACGGCAGAGTCGGGGCATAGGTTTTTGACGGATTTTACAATATCCGTCAAAATTTCATCGGTAAAGTAAGGATCCTCCCCGCCTTGCAGAACGAAGGTGCGAAATCCCAAACCGTGACCCATGCGAACGCATGAAAGAATTTCCTCTTTCGTCAGTCTGTACCGACGAGCGTTTTTGTTACCCCGCCTTATGCCGCAGTAATAGCAGTTGTTTTTGCAGTAGTTTGTAAATTCGATAAGCCCTCTCACATATACGTCTTTGCCGTAATAATTTTCTCTTTTTTTTCTTGCAAGCTCGGCCAAATAATCGTTAAATTTCGAATCGGTTTCGTAAAGTATTTTTAAAAATTCATTGTCCGTAAGATTCCCATCATTATGAAGTTTATCCGCCAAAAAGTAAGAATTCATAAGCTATTTACACCTCAAGCCCATGATACCACACATCCATGTCATTAACAATATGAAAAGTGCGAAACGCTTTTCAAAAAAATTCGTTACTATTCACGGGTAGTAAAAAAAGAAAAATATTGCTCTTCATGGTCAACCCCTCTGCCCTTCGGGCACCTCCCCTTTCAGGGGAGGCTCTCTGATTGTTAGTTTTGTGGATGTAAGGGGAAAAGCTGCCGCTCTAGTGCCTCCCCTGAAAGGGGAGGGGGACCGCGAAGCGGTGGAGAGGTCGACCATGAACGGCACTAATTCGCCTTTCGCACCACTATGTTGTATTACCCGTGAATAGTAACAAAAATTCAGAATATGCTTTCAAAAAATTTCAGAATATCTATTCCATTTTGAAAATTTGTATGCTATAATAACTCCATAAAAACCGAACATATGTTCGAAGGAGGAAAGAGCAGTGGATTTTTTAGGTATAGAATCTATCGAAGAATATGCAAACGGAAGTGAAAAGGGAGCTAAGATTTACTGGGACAGCGGGCGGGTTGTGCAACTTAAAAACAGGGCCGAAACCGTGCTGAGGAAAATCGCCCTATATTACGGTAAGACTCCCAAAGCCATTCGAGCGGAGTGGAAACTTAAAATGAAGGGCGAGGCCGTAAGGGACATTCCTCTTTTCATCAGCCGAGCTTTAAACTTCATTCCGATAAAAACCAAAGACGGCAAATCCTATGTAAACGTGGCGTATAATACCGACGTTTTAGGCTGCGCCATCCGTTTCCTTCGCTCCGGTCGAAAAATCCTAAGCGTCTGGACCGAAAAAACTCTACGCCGCCGTATGCTGTCAGCTATGCGCTGCGCAATCAAAGACGAAATGCGCCGTAAACGAGAGGACGAAAGCCTAAACAACTCTGACGTGGATTGGTATCTTAAAAACGTATAACAAGACTAGATGTCCCGTGCCTCTACGGTGGGGGTCTAAATGCGAGAAAGGCGGAAGTTTAAATCTCCTGCCTCTCGGACGTCTTGCTCTCATGCTGACGTATGTAGTTTTTTCTTCTGGCGAAGAAAAAACTTGAATTAAGGCATTTTAATGTGTCGCTCCGCTTCCTATCTCGGGAGTGGGGCATTTTGTTACCATTCATGAATAAGGAGGTTAAATAGTGCTCTTCACAGAACCTCTCCACCGCTTCGCGGTCCCCCTCCCCTTTCAGGGGAGGCACTAAAGCGACAGCTTTCCCCTTGCACTTCAAACTAACAATCAGAGAGCCTCCCCTGAAAGGGGAGGTGCCGAAGGCGGAGGGGTGAGAGCGTTGCCTCGGGCGCATACTTACTACTAAGAAATAATTAAAAAATTTTTTTAAATTTTTCTTTTTGACCTATTGACTTTTTGACTTTTTTGAGTATAATAATAATCGCAAGGGGGAAAAGAAAACAAAAAGAAAAAAAAGACAAATTTTCCTCTTACACAAAAACTTAATTATTGACTCTGTGTTGCAAAAAACACAAAACTCATTATTAAAGTTTTTTCTCTCTTTTCTTTCTTTGTTACTTTCTTTCTTTTCTCTCTTTTTTACAAAAAAGAGAGAAAAGAAAGAAAGTAAAAACTTCCCTAGCATTACTCTTGAAAGGAGATAGATAATATGTTTGGATTGGTACCGTTTGGAATGGGCAAGGACTTAATGACGGAAGGCAGCTTGTTCAATCGTCTGTGGGATGCGTTTGATGCGCCTTTTGCCGCGGCTGGCGCAGGCGGATTTAAAGTCGATGTGAAAGACAACGGTGACGCATACGAGCTTACCGCCGATCTTCCGGGAATGAAGCAGGAAGACATTTCCCTGAACTACGAAAACGATTATCTGACCCTTTCCGCAAAAAGAGAGGATAAGGTAGACGAAAAGGACGACAACGGCAACTACATCCGCAGGGAGCGGAGTTACGGCAAGATGGAGAGGTCCTTCTACATAACCGGCATTGATAAGGAACACGCCAAAGCGGAGTTCAAGGACGGGGTGCTGAAAGTGGCGTTGCCTAAACTTCAGGTAAGGGCGGATGTGTCCCATCAGATCCCCATTTCTACCGCAGGTTGATTGAGGTTTTGCAATAAAAAAGCATGGTCGCTGATGATGCGGCCATGCTTTTTATTTTATGGTAAACGAGATAAAGTTTTGCGTTTGGCTTCCCCACCGAAGGGCGGGGGCGCCAAATCAAGCGCAACCATTTTTGTCGTTTACTGCAAATATTTTTTCTCGTATGCGCCGAGCCTTTCAAGCAAGCTCCTGTGCAGTTCCTCTCTTTTGGCGTAAATCTCCTTCATCCACTCGTAGCGTTCTTCTATGTGGTATCTTAAAAGCCGCTCGCGTTTTATATATTCGTATGCGTTTTTGGCAATTTGAATCCGCTTTTCTTCGTTTTCCACCAAAATTTCCAATTTTTCGGCGAACTCCCGGGAATTCCTGTAAATAAACCCTGTTTCCCCGTCCTTTACCGTTTCTTCATATACGACGGGGCTGCAAATCGTAACCACGCCTGCGTTGGCGCATTCGATAAACTTCAGATCGCTCTTGCAACGGTTAATCTTGTTGTCAACCAAAGGAAGTATGGCTATATCGGAACTGTTCAGATAGTTCATATATACGTTTAAAGGCACAAGCTGCCCGCCGTAATAGTTCTTGTCGCCGATAAACTCTTTATGAGGGGTTTGCAGATTATTGTAAAACTCCATATCGGAAATCACGACGAAATGCAGCTTATCTTTGTACTTTGCCGCTAAATTGTTGATGACGGGCATTATATCCTTCCACGAATCTTGCCTGTTAAGCGCTCCGAAGAATATTCGGAGCGTATCTTTTTTCGGGTAAACCTTTTCGGGCAATAATGTGGCTATCTGATTATGAAACACCTTTACGTTCGGATTATACTCGTCTAAAACATCCTTCATGGCTTTCGTGGATACGGTAACGGCATGCGATCCCAAAAAATCCAAGTGATGCAGCGCTCGATACCCTTTCCAATTATCCGGATGATCGTCTAATTCATGGAGCATCAGATAACTTTGCCGATACAATAACTGCGGCATCCTTATCCCGGCTTTGGGATCGGTGTGCCAAAGCCTTGCGCGAATCAAAAAACGCTCCGTATCCGCCCTTACCGGCACAGCGTTCATATTATCCACTTGTTCGTAAGTCACATTATAAAGTTTATTCATCAAGTCCAAGGGCTCGAAAAATCTAACCCTGGGAGTCACAAGCTTTTCGCCCAACAGAAATTGTACCAGCATAATTACCTCTTAATCTTATCAAGCGGCAAATTTAACGCCTTATACACCAAATTAGCCTGCTTCTTCGTCAAATCCCGTCTGTCGTACTTCTGCACCATAAGTTCCCTTGCGGCTTTGCCAAGCCTCATCCTCAGTTCTTTATCGTCCAAGAGTTCCATTATGCGGCTTGCGATGTGTTTCGGTTCCCTAAAACTCGCCAAAAGTCCGTTGACGTTATCCGTAACAACTTCTTCAACGGGCGGGGTTGCGGAGGCTACCAAGGCGCATTCAAAGGACATGGCTTCAAGCATGGACCAAGACAGCACAAACGGTCTTGTTAAGTACACATGCACCGTTGAAGCCCTCAATACCTGCTGATACACATCCCTGGTGGCGTGGCCTATAAAATGCACTCTTTCCTTATCATAACCGCCCTTTTCTTCTTCAACGACTTTATATCCTTTGCCTGTCCGATGTTTTGCGCCGTAACACACCTGATCCTGACCGATTATCACAACATGGACATTCGGACGCTCCTTTAACACTATCCTAATAGCGTCCATAAACTGCGGGAAACCGCGATAAGGCTCAAAGCCTCTTGACACATAAGTTATGCACTGCTCCACGTTGGATAAATCCAGTTCCTTCTTAGGCACCACCATCTTAGCGTTGTGATCCGGGCTGCAAAACTCCACGTCAACCCCTTCATGCACAACTTCAATCGTATCCCTAAACTCCTCCGGGAATTGATCCCTCTGCCATTTTGTAGGCGTAAACCGCACGTCCGTATGAATAAGGTTCACCAGATGATGGGAATTTAACATTCGTATCCGCATGGCTTCCCCGGGCGGCAACTGTTCGTCCTTCCAAAAGCATACGTCGCTGCCCCTTGACTTATAGTACCACTCGAAATACCCGACAAGCGGCACCTCCGGATATATGTCCTTGGCGAACAAGGTGCTGCCCCAACCCGTATGCGCCACGATAATGTCCGGCTTATACTTGTGGGTGTCCCTTAATTCTATCAACGCCCTAGCTACCGCAACTCCGTCCATAACGGCTTCTTCATAAAGCTTTATCTTAGGTTGCGGCCCGCCTTCCTTGAAAGGCCACTCGTCCCTCTTATATACCGCAAGCTGCACCTTGCTTATCGAATTGTTGTTCGTATTGTTCGTCAAATAAACCACGTTATGCCCGAGTTCCTGCGCAAAATACATCGACAAATACAAAAACTGCGCCGGAAAATTCGGGTGTATGAAGAGTACGTTCATAGGTGTTTTCTCCTCTTGTTGTTAGTTTTCTTCTTTCTTTTTTCTCTTTCTTTTTTGTAAAAAAGAGAAAGAAAAAGAAAGAAGCAAAGAATAAGAAAGAGAAAAAACTTTAATAATGGGTTTTGGCTCTAAATGATGATTTTACTCTAAACCCTTAAATGGGAGTCCAGAGGGGCGAAGCTCCTTTGGCGGGGTGCAGGGGCGGCGCCCCTGCCGGGTTTGGGCGGAGCCCAACTAATAAGCGCCTTTGCCTTTTATGACTACGGCGAAGGTTTTTATTAAGTAAGTTATGTCAATCCAAGGCGACCAATTTTTAACGTACCACGAATCCATTTGGACCCGTTCGGGGTAAGTGGTGTCGCTTCTGCCGTTTACCTGCCAAACGCCGGTCATGCCGGGCGGCACCAGGCAAAAATCGGAAAAGTATTCGCCGTATTTTGCAATTTCCGCTTGAACTATGGGACGAGGCCCAACAAGGCTCATTTCGCCTTTTAGGACGTTTATGAGTTGAGGGAGTTCGTCTAAGCTGGTTTTACGCAGGAAACGCCCGATTTTGGTGATACGCGGATCGTCCTTTAATTTGAATTCGCGTTCCCATTCCTCTTTAGCTGCGGGATCGTTTGCAAGCAGCTCTTGAAGGACCTTTTCAGAATCCACCACCATTGAGCGAAACTTGTAGCAATTAAATTCCTTGCCGCCTTGACCTATTCTTCGATGGGAAAATATAACGGGACCTTTGGAGTCAAGCCTGATTAAGAGGCATATCAAGATACCGACAGGCAGAACGAAAATCATTCCCGACAAAGTCAGAACCAAATCAAAAATTCGTTTAAAGGCGCGGTTATATGCTTTTGCGAGGTTGTTTCTTACCCTTAAAAAGATAACCCCGCTTTCCCCCAAGCTTTCCGCAACGAGATTTTCAACTGGCGCCCCCACAAAGTCCGGCACAAAAGCCACGTTTTCCACCAACGGGCGAACCCTTGCGACAAGTTCCACCAAATCCGCGTTCTTTAGTCCCGGCGCCGTTATGATTACGTTTTTGACTTTAGTAAGGTGGATTACCCGCTCCAAATGCTTAAATTTTCCTAAGAGCCGGTATTTTCGCTTTAACTTTCTGGATTTTGGGTTGTCGTCCAAAAATCCAAGCACCTTATACCCGCCGCCGCCCATGCCGTCAAAGGAATCAAGCACGAGTTCGGCGGTTCTTCCCATGCCTATAAAAAGCACCGTGGTTTCAAAGAAATGCAACCTGTTTAAAAGTTCTCTAAAAATATACCTGCCCACGGACAGGAAGAAGAAGGCGAATATTCCCGTCAGCCCCGCAAAGAGCCTTGACACATCCCCTCCCACTTTGCCGAAGTAAAGCAAAAGAGCGATTGTCACAACGGAATAGAACACCGACCAAAACGAATGTTGAAATATTCGCCAACTGGGCAACTGCCTAAGGGGCGGTCTTGAGGCGTGCAAAAACGCCAAGAAAATGAACGGCACGATTATGAATAAGTATACCCCCGGAATGTCGAGATTTTCTCCCCCGGGGATTGCGTCCCGCCTCAGGAAAAAAGCCAAACCCTCCGCAGAAATTAAAAGCAGGTAATCGAGAGCTACAAGGCAAAGCGTATATAATCTATTCATGGGCGCTCGACCAATCGACGGGCGAGTTTTAACGATTCTGCTATAACGTCGTCCATGTCGTAATACTTATATTCCCCAAGCCTGCCCAAAACGTAGAAATTATATACTCCGTGAGCGCGGTGATAATAATTTTCGTAAATATACCTAGTGTCTTTGTTGGTTATGGGATAATACCTCTCGTTTACGCCGAGTTTAAAGGCTGCGGGGTATTCCTTCAAAATCGTTGTTGACTTGGAATCGGTATAGGGATGGATTTTCCTAAACTCCGTTATTCTGGTAAAGGCGTAGTTATTGGGATAATTCACCGTGGCCGCCTCTTGATAACTTTCCGTCGGATAGGTTTCAAACTTCAGCTCGACGCTTCTATAGGGCAACATTTCTTCATCGTAGTCGAAAATCTCATCCAGCGACCCGGTATAAATAACATCGCCTTCGAATTTATCTCCCAAAAAGTACATCTCGGAATCATTCATGGCGAAAACCTCCTTAGCGGGGGTTTTTAACATAATATGTATATTATCGTGATCAAGGAGATTGTTGAAAAATTTTGTATACCCATACCTAGGCACGCCCTGATAACGGTCGGTAAAATATCTGGTATCCCTGTTCATATATATCGGAACTCTGGCCGATACACCCGCATCAAGCTCTTCTATATCAATATCCCATTGTTTTATAGTATAATTCTTAAAGATATGATCGTACACAAACTGCCCCACGGAGCGAACGTCAGGTTCCTCATGGCTTAAGAGTTCTCCCGCCGTAACTTTTTTCCCGTACTCGAAATTCCTTAACAGAGCGTCCTCATGTATAGAAGCGGTATTGGGCGGGAATATCTCGTAAAGCGTTTCCAAGCTAAAAGGCAGCGACACTTTTTTGCCGTTTATATCCGCCTTAACCCTGTGTTCGTAAACATCCATAGGAGTAAACCGTTCCATAAACTCCCAAGCGTCCGCATTGTCGGTATGGAAAAGGTGAGGTCCGTAGCGGTGCACTAAAATTCCCGCCTCGTCAATCTCATCGTAGCAATTTCCGCCAATGTGGTTTCTCTGTTCCACTATCAAAACTCTTTTGCCGGCGTCCGCCAAGACTCTCGCCGCCACAGCTCCCGAAAGCCCCGCGCCCACTACCAATATGTCAATATCTTTCAGCATATTTATTCTCCTAGTTAGTGCCAGATTACTTCTTTCTTTCTCTCTCTCATTTTTGTAAAAAAGAGAGAGAGAAAGAAAGAAG
>JAGBMX010000137.1 GCA_017634675.1 Selenomonadaceae bacterium
AGGGAGATACCACAATAATTGAAGGTGATACCACAATTGAGGGAGATACCACAATAATTGAAGGTGATACCACAATTGAGGGAGATACCACAATAATTGAAGGTGATACCACGATTGAGGGAGATACCACAATAGTTGAAGGAGATACCACAATAATTGAAGGTGATACCACAATTGAGGGAGATACCACAATAATTGAAGGTGATACCACAATTGAGGGAGATACTACAATAATTGAAGGCGATACCACAATTGGTGGCGATATCACAATTGGTGGTCCCACAATTGGAGGCGATACCATAATTGGTGGCGGTCCCACAATTGGTGGCGATACCATAATAATTGAGGGAGATACCATAATTGATGGCGATGTCAAAATTGATGGCAGTGCCAAAATTGATGGTAGTGCCAAAATTGATGGCAAAATCGCAATTGATGACAGTATCACAATAAACGACAATACCACAATCAACAATATCACCGAACAAACTATCAATAATACCACAAGCAACATTACTCAACAAACCATCAACAAGACCGTCAACGAAACTGTTGTTAAGAACATTACAAACAACATTACAAGCGGTGGCGGCGGTGGTGGCGGTGGTTCCGGCATACAGTTCGATGCGCCATATATCGATCAAAGTACCCAAACAACTTCAACTACCAATGCTCCCAATATAAATATTGAGAGTCCGGAAGTTTCAAGTAAGGTAACGGGAAGCGCGCCTGTTTATGAGACTCCCGATAGGTCTAGCCTTGGAATCCTTAATGATCCCGAACCTACGCATCCCGCTTCAAATGGTCGCGGTTTGTACATGACAAAATCAAGTGCGGAGGATATCATTCCTCAATCACCTACAAATACACCTCAATCCTTTGGTAGCGATTCAACTCGCATCAATCCGCTGGATGCCGATCCGCAAGCAGCTCAAAAAGCAAAGCGTCCGTTTGTTGACGATTCGCCGAGTTTCATTGAAAAACTAAGACGCAACGGATTGGAAACAGCGCTTTTTGCCGGACTCATGGCAAAACGGGCGGCTAATTCTGCAAAGGATAAAGCGGAGGAAAATCAGCGCGAACGTAGAGCAAAAGAGGAACGGGAAAGAGAAGAACAAGAGCGACAAAGACGCGAGCAAAGAGAACGGGAGCGTCAGGAACAGGAACGCAAAGAACGTGAACGTCGAGAAAAAGAGAAGAAAGAGCAAGAGCAGGAAGATGTAGAAGATCATGACGAAAGTTCTTTTGAAGGTAGCAGCGTTGAATAGTAAGGAGCGTGTGTCCCGTGGAATTTGCAATTTGGATCTATAGCGCCCTTGATGACGGTCAAGTAAAAAAACTTATGGGGGACAATTTGGATTTATCCGTTCGATTTAACGAAAAATCTCAAATTCCCCTATCCCCATTGGGGGATAAAAAAGAAGAATTGGCGCTTTTTGGCAGCGCAATTACTTTCGTAAACCCCGTGATGGAATATAAACGTGCGAAGCGTTCTAATTTTACATGCGAGCCATTTCTTGCAGGATACGATAATAAAAGCCTGACTTTTTTTCCTAAAGAAGATGAGTACGAAGAAATGGGAATATCGACCCTTTTGGTAAGAGGCAGGCTTTATTATGCGGATAGCGCGGTAGCCGATACGTCAAAACTCATGAAATGGGCGGCTGAAAAGGCCGATGACAAGGGCAAAGGTTTTCGCACCGTGGCTTTTGCTTCTTGGCAAACTAAAAGCGGTAAGGATGGTAAGACTGTAAATTTCAGAAAGATTGTCCTGCCTAAAGCTTTTGTAAAAAGCTATAAAGAAAATTACAACGATAAAGACGGTATGGGCACCTTTGAAGCGGTGTTTCAACAGTCTATGTCGGAGATTACACCTTGGAAGGACAACATCTTTCAAGCAAAATGAAAAAAGCCTATTGAAGCAAATGTTCGCTTCAATAGGCTTTTTTTATTATATGTTGCTTTTTGCAACAGAATCAAACACATCCGTTATGGATTTTTCGGGTTCTTTATCTATAAGGCTGACAACATAAATTGTGATAAGAGAGAAAATAAATCCGGGTACGATTTCATAAAGACCGAAAAAGGCGAATTGTTTCCATATAAGTACGGTTACGCCGCCTACGATGATACCGAGAGCAATTCCCATTTTCGTGGTGCGACGCCAGAACAAACTCATTAAAATCGCAGGTCCAAACGCTGCGCCGAATCCTGCCCATGCGTAAGCAACCATGTCTAAAATAAAGTTATCCGGACTAAGACCTAAAAATACAGATATGGATGCAATTATAAGAACAGAAGCGCGACTTAACCACACTAATTCTTTTTCCTCGGCATCTTTACGAATAATTGTACGGTAAATGTCCTGTGCAAAAGCCGAAGCTGCGACAAGAAGCTGAGAAGACGCCGTACTCATTATAGCCGCCAATACTGCTGAAAGGATAACTCCCGCAATAATAGGAGGGAAAATGGAGTTTGCCATCACAAGGAAAACTGTTTCCGTTTCAGTACCGGTTAAAGGAGTGGATAGGTAAACTCGACCCACCATACCAACAGCGACCGCAGCGGCCAAAGAGAGAATAACCCAAGTCATAGCAATTCTGGTGGCTTGTTTTATCTCACTTGAAGATGTTATCGCCATAAATCTGACTAAAATATGAGGCTGACCGAAATATCCCAAGCCCCAGGCAAGCAATGAAATAAGTTCGATAAGTCCCATGGTAGTGCCGTCAGGTTTAGTCAGAGGCTCAAACATTGAAGCTCCGACTTTTTCAAGCTCTGCGATAGTGTCAGTTACGCCGCCTACCATAAGCGCGCCGCAGATTGGAACTATCAAGATGGCGAAGAACATCATCACGCCTTGAATGAAGTCCGTGCGAGATACTGCAAGAAATCCGCCCACTAAAGTGTAAAACACGACCGAAGCCGCTCCGATAAAAATAGCGTATTCGTAAGGTATGTTAAACACCGATTCAAACAAACGACCCGCCGATACAAAACCGCTGGAAGCGTAAAGGATAAAGAAGATTAAAATAAAAATAGCCGGTACAATGCGCAAAAGCCCCGTGGTATCTTCATAACGATTTTGTAAAAATTCGGGAAGCGTCAGCGAATTCTTCGCAAGTTCTGTGTATTTTCTAAGTCTGGCCGCAATGAATTGCCAATTTGCCCATGTGCCGATTGCAAGACCTACTGCAATCCAACCGGCGTTAAGTCCTGCGATATAAGCAAATCCGGGAAGTCCCATGAGCATCCAGCCGCTCATATCGGATGCTTCTGCGGAAAGGGATGTCACCCATGCGCCAAGTTTGCGATTTCCAAGAAAGTAATCGCTCATGTTTTTGGTGCGACGGTAGTAGTAAATACCAATCGCCATCATACATCCGATATACAAGACGAATGTATTTATAATGATAAGATTATGCGTCAAATCAAGTCCTCCAATCAATGGGTAATATGAGAAAAAACAGGGTTATTATAAATAAAGATTTTATAAAAAGCAAGAAATATTTTTTGATCGCAAATATACACTACATTTTCGTTTCCTTAAAAAATTGTTTCTCGCTTCTTTCCATAACAAATTTTTTTTGTTATAATCTTTGATGTGAAAAAAAGGGGGTGAAGGATTTGAGGTTAAAAAAAATGGAAGCGTATGGTTTTAAATCCTTCGCCGATAAAATTACCATAGAATTTGACGACGGCATCACGGCGGTTGTCGGGCCTAACGGCAGCGGTAAGAGCAATATTACGGACGCTATTCGTTGGGCGCTCGGCGAACAGAGCATAAGAAACCTTCGCGGAATAAAGGCTGAAGACATAATTTTTTCCGGCACGGCGCAAAGACGGGCGCTTGGTCTTGCCGAAGTTTCCCTTTACTTTGAACACGACGGCGAACTTCCAGTGGATTTTCACGAGGTTATCGTGACAAGAAGGCTTTTTCGTTCGGGTGAGAGCGAATTTTATATAAACCGCTCACGTTGTCGATTGAAAGATATTTATAATCTTTTTGCCGATACCGGCATAGGTCACGACGGCATGAGCATTATAGGTCAAAATCGAATAGACGATATTTTAAACAGCAAGCCCGAGGAACGCCGCGGATTCTTTGAGGAAACCGCCGGCATAACGAAATACAGAAACCGTAAGCTTGAATGTTTAAAAAAGCTTGAAAATACGCAAAACGAACTCACAAGGGTAAAAGATTTGGCGAATGAATTGGAGCGTGAACTCGCTCCGCTTTCCGAGGCCGCAAAGAAAAAAAACGAATATGAGGAATTATACGCCAAACTTCGAGCCTACCAGCTTACCGATTTCTACCAAAAATACTCCCAGGCAAAAAAAGACAAAGAGGAAATAGACGGAGAAAAACTGGAGATAGCGGCTCTTTCGGCTAAGGAAGCGAAAGATATAGCGGAAGAAGAAGCGTCAAGGGAGAAACTTTTAAAGGAAGCTGTGGATTTAGAGGCAAAAATGGAATCCCTTGCCAAGGCGAATGCGAAAAAACGCGCCGAATTTGAACAGACGGAAAAGGAAATAGCGACTTTAAAAGAGCGCGCGTCCGGAGGCAAGTCGAAAGAAGAGGATATATTAAAAGAACGGGAAAACATTCTAGAGGATATAGAAAACGTCAAAGGCGAACTATTGGGGGTTAAAGACGAAATTGCGGCTAAAGAAGCCGATATATCCGTCGCAAAGAAAGCGGTTTTTGACGTCGAGAAAAATTATTCGGAAAAACAGGAAAAGTTGCAAGAAAAAAAGTCCCAAAGGGATGAACTTGCGTCTTTTCGCGCGGAATTGGAACAGCTTCGTCAAAAACTTAACGAAGTTTCACTAGACATAAATTCATTGAAGGACAGAAAACTACTCTTGGAACGCTTGTCGGAGGAATACGAAGGTTTTCCCCGAGCCGTACGCGCCATTATGCAATCGAAGGATGATTGGAGACGTGGCGTAGTGGGGGCTGTTTCGGACTTAATCGAAACTCATGAAAAATACGCAACCGCTATAGAAATAGCTTTAGGCAGGGCTGCGCAGAACATTGTTACCGTCGATGAAAATACGGCGAAGGCGGGAATAAGTTTATTAAAAAGGGATAAATTGGGACGCGCAACATTTTTACCCCTTACGACACTTACCGTAAGCCTCAATAAAAGCGCCGAAGTATTAAACAGACCAGGGGTGTTGGGGTTTGCCGACGATTTGATAGAAATTGACGAGAGATATAAAAAAGTAGCCGCGTTTTTGCTTGGACGCACCCTTATTGTAGACAACATGGACAACGCTTTGGCTCTTTCAAAAGCCGAAAATTTCAAAAGGCGCATTGTAACTTTAGACGGCGAGCTCATTGCGCCGGGCGGGTCCATTACCGGCGGTTCGATACAGGGCAAATCCGGCGGCGTGTTTCACAGAAAGGGTGAAATTCTTCGATTAAAAGAGGATATTTCAAAAAAATTACGGGCAAAGGATGAATTAACCTCAAACGTAACAGAAAAAGAAGCCGATTTAAAAAATAAAGAAGAAATTATCGCAAAATCCGAAGATGAGTTATCAGTCGCTTTAACGGAACTTTTGGCTGATATGGGCGACAAAAGGACTAAATTACAACTTTTGGAGCAGGAAAAAAAGCATGAGAGCGAGAATTATTCCCGTATAGAAGGTGAACTTGAGAGCAAGCGAAAACAGCTTGAAAAAAATTATGAAGATGAAAAAAATTTAAAAAGCGGGTTGTCTGAAAACGTCGCAAAGCTCAATGAATTGCAAGTCGAAAGGGATGCGAAAAAAGCGGCTTACGAGGAAGGCGAACGGGAGAGGGACGCTTGTTATGCGATGCGAATGGAAAAACTTTCCCTGATAAACGATGCGGAGAAAAAAATTCGAGAAAAAGGGAAGGAAAAGAACGAACTTGACGAGAAAATACACCAGAAGGAACTCGCTATTTCAAGACTGTCACTTTCCATGGAAACGGCAAAAAACGACCTTGAAGAAAGTTTTCAAATCACCGTTGAAGCGGCTGCGGAGCGTATTTTAAACGAGGACATTCAAACGGTTCGGAGCAAAATCAGAGAGTTTAAAGACGCTATCGAAAACTTAGGCGACATAAATCATGGGGCAATCAGGGAATACGAGGAGTTAAAGGGGCGTTACGAATTTTTGACTTCCCAATACGATGATATCGTAAAAGCAAAAGAAGATTTAACGGTCGTGATATCCGGCATGGATGAAGAAATGGAGCGGCGTTTTAAAGAGGCTTTCGCGCAGATTGAGATATATTTCGACGAAATCTTTGTGCGTTTGTTTGGCGGCGGAAAAGCCAACCTGCGACTTATTGACGAGAACGATGTTTTAAACACGGGGGTTGAAATTATAGTCGAGTTGCCAAAAAAGAAGCGGCAAAATCTAAACGCTTTGTCCGGCGGCGAACGCGCGCTTACGGTTGTGGCATTGCTATTCGCTTTCTTAAAATATCGCCCGTCGCCTTTTTCAGTATTGGACGAAATTGATGCGCCCTTCGATGAGGCAAATCTCGTGCGTTTCGGCGCATTTTTAAAGGAATTTTCAAAGGATACGCAATTTATAATAGTGACTCACCGCAAAGGCACAATGGAAGTGGTTGACACCATGTACGGCGTGACTGTTGAAGAAGCAGGCGTATCCAAAATACTTTCGATTAAAATTAAAGATGCCGTAAAATAAGCGGCAGGAGGGTAGTATGGGTTTTTTTGACAGGTTAAAAGAGGGACTTCAAAAGACTAGGGAGAAGTTTACGAATAAGATAGAAAAGCTTGTTATAGGTTATGCGGATATAGACGACGAATTTTTGGACGAACTTGAAGAAACCCTTATAATGGCCGATGTGGGGATGAATACCGCAGAAAAGTTGATGAAGGCTGTGCGAAGCGGGATAAAGGCGAAGCAGATAAATTCCCCCGAAGATTTAAAACCTTTTTTGTCGGAGGAAATCGAAAAGATTTTAGCTAAACACGACACGTCGACCAAATGCGCCGAAGTCAGCCCAACGGTGCTGTTGGTAATCGGTGTGAACGGGGCGGGTAAGACCACGACGATTGGAAAATTGGCTGCCTATTATAAAGAAGAAGGCAAAAGCGTTATGTTGGCGGCGGCGGATACGTTCCGGGCGGCGGCTATAGATCAGCTTAAAGTTTGGAGCGAGCGGGCGGGGGCGGCGTTTATAAGACACGAGGAAGGCTCTGACCCTGCGGCTGTGGTTTTTGACGCAGTAAAAGCGGCCAAGGCGAGGAAGATAGACACGCTTATCATAGATACTGCGGGCAGACTTCAAACAAAATCAAATTTGATGGAGGAGTTAAAAAAGATTTATCGAGTTATAAAACGAGAACTTCCGGACGCCCCGCATGAAACTTTTTTGGTGCTGGACGCTACAACGGGACAAAATGCGGTAAGCCAAGCAAAACTCTTTGGCGAGGCTGCGCCGATTACGGGACTTGTCTTGACTAAACTTGACGGAACGGGTAAAGGCGGAGTTGTGATTGGAATATCGGACGAAATGGATATTCCCGTAAAATGGATTGGGGTAGGAGAAAAGACAGAGGATTTAAGACCGTTTTCCCCCAAAGATTTTGCAAATGCGCTTTTTAACGGAGAGAATCGGAAAACACTATGAACGAAAAAATTTTAGATTTGCCGGCGTTGCAATGGTATCCGGGTCACATGAAACGGGCCAAGGATATTATAACGGAGAATTTGTCTTTAGTGGATGTGGTGGTGGAACTGTTAGACGCAAGAGCGCCGATTTCAAGCGCAAATCCCATGTTGGCGGAGATTTTAAAGGGTAAGCCAAGGGTCGTCGTGTTAAACAAGGCGGATTTGGCGGATGAAAAGATAACGAGGGAGTTTATAGCCGATTTTAAAGCGCAAAATATAAAAGCGGTTGCGATAGATGCTAAAGAGGGTAGGGGAGTAAAGGAAACGGTAAAGGCGATAGAGATTCTTGCAAAGCCTTACACGGAAAAATGGGCTAAGGCTGGAGCAAAAAAACGCGTCGCAAGGTGTATGATTTTAGGTATACCGAACGTTGGAAAATCCACCCTCATTAATCGCCTGGCGGGTTCTGCTAAGACCAAGACTGCGGATAAGCCGGGGGTAACTAGGAATAAACAATGGATAAAAATCGGGGCGGACTTGGAACTTTTGGATACGCCGGGAATTTTGTGGCCGAAGTTTGACGATATGCAGGTGGGGTTAAATCTCGCTTTTATCGGGGCGATTAGCGACGATGTTATGGATATTGAAAAAATAGCGGCGCTTTTGGCGGAAAAAATCAGAGATGATAATAAAGAAGCCATGCGGGATAGATTTAAAATCGAAGATAGCGAATTAACGGGAGAAGAAATTGTAGAGGTTATCGGAAAGAAACGAGGTTGTTTGGTAAAAGGCGGTATAGTCGATACGGAAAAAGCCGCAAGAATACTTATAAACGAATTTCGAAGCGGCAAACTTGGTAGAATTACATTAGAGAATGTATAACAAAACCAATTATTAAAGTTTTTTCTTTCTCTTTTTCTTTGCTACTTTAAATGGTACTGGAGGTATGTTGATGAAGAAGGTAATGGCGATAAACGGAAGCCCGAGGCGAAACTGCAACACGGCTAAATTGTTGGAAAGCGCTTTGAACGGAGCCAAGGAAGCGGGCGCGGAAACGGAACTTGTGCATCTTTACGGATTAAATTTTAAAGGGTGTATAAGTTGCTTTTATTGTAAGCGTAAGGATAAGCCCCATGGGACTTGCGCCATGAAGGACGATTTGACTCCGGTTTTGGAGCGAATTAAAGATGCGGATGCGTTGATTATGGGTTCGCCTATTTATTTTATGAATTTGTCTTCGGGAATGATGGCGTTTATTGAGCGACTGTTCTTTTCAAATTACATTTACAGCGATGAAATTCCGACGGTATTTTCTAAACCCTTGCCCAACGCTTTTATTTACACAATGAATATGACCGAAGATCACGTTAAACATTTCGGTATACGAGAAAGGTTTGCTTTTCACGAAGGTTCCGCCGAGCGAATTTTAATGGCGAAGCCTGAAATTCTCTACGCATACGATACGTACCAGTTCAGCGATTATTCAAAATACGAGTCGTCCATATTTAATGAAGAACATAAGGCTAAGTATCGAGAAGATGTTTTTCCCGAGCAATTAAAGAAGGCGTATGAAATAGGAAAATCGTTGGTTATGTAGAAAGTTACGGAGGTGTCTTGTGGCAAAAGAACGGATAAAAAAAGACGTCGTGATTATCGGCGCAGGGATGGCGGGGCTTACGGCGGCTCTTTATGCGGGGCGTATGAACCTTTCCGTGTTGGTGTTAGAATCTGCGATTGTGGGGGGACAGATTGCAAACGCAACGGGGATTGAAAATTATCCCGGACTTCCCAATGTATCGGGAAAAGATTTAATTGCCGCGCTTCAAGGACAGGCGGAAAATTTTGGCGCTGTTGTGGATGAATTTGACGAAATTCAGCGGGTGAGCTTAAAGGAAGACCCAAAGATTGTAGAAACCGAAGAACATATCTACGAAGCGGAAAGCGTTATTATTGCAACCGGTATGGAACGGCGCAAATTGCCGTTATCCGAAGAAGGAAAGTACGCGGGTAAAGGCGTTCACTACTGCGAACTGTGCGACGGTCATTTGTATCAAGATAAAATCATTGCGGTAATGGGCGGCGGCAATGCGGCGGTGGATGCGGCGAATTTTTTGACTAAGTACGCGAAAAAATTATATCTCATTCATCGTTCGAAACTTCGGGCGGACGAGGCTTCGCAGCAAAAACTCAGGGAAAATCCGAAAGCCGAGATAATGCTTGAAACGGAAATTAAGGCTTTAAAAGGCGTATCTAAACTGGAGACAGTCGAAATTTTGGATAAATCAACGGGAACTACGAAGGATCTCGCTGTTGACGGAATATTTGTCAACATAGGAGTTGCGCCTCATACGGAACTTTTTAAAAACGAAGTGGAACTTGCCGCAGACGGGCGCATAATAGCAGGAGAAGATTGCAAGACAAAATTGCGCGGAGTATTTGTTGCCGGCGACGTTCGCGAAAAAGAAGTGCGACAGCTTACGACCGCAGCAGCTGACGGCACCACTGCAGCTATTTTAGCGGAAAAATATATTTCAAACAAAAAGAGGGGGAAAATCTTATGGTGAAAGTTTATTCATTAACCACGTGTCCTTGGTGTGATAAGGTGAAAAAATACTTGAAATCAAAGGGCGTTGAGTATCAAGAATTAAACATTGAAACAGACGACGAGGCTTTTAAGGCTTGCCAAGCTTTGACCGGCGACGAGGCGGTACCCGTTGTTACGGCTGATGACAAGAACTATGTGTTGGGCTTCGACAAGGCAAAAATAGACGCTTTGTTGGGATTGTAATTTTGAAAGGATATAGGTATGAAAATATATGATTTTACGGTAAAAACCAATCAGGGCGTAGAGAAGTCCTTGGGAGATTATAAGGGAAAAGTTCTCATTATTGTGAACACGGCAAGCAAGTGCGGGTTTACGCCGCAGTACAAGGAGTTGCAGGAACTTTACGACAAGTATAAGGATAAGGGCTTAGAGATTTTAGGTTTTCCGTGCAATCAGTTCGGAGCGCAGGAACCCGGCTCAAATGAAGAAGTGCAAACTTTTTGTCGCAGAAATTACGGGGTCAGTTTTCAAATTTTTGAAAAAGGCGACGTCAGAGGAGACACAGCCCAGCCGTTATTTAAATATTTGACTGAAACGAAGAAGTTTGAAGGATTTGATAAGAACCATCCCATCGCTGAAAAACTCATCGAGGCGCTTAAAGCGAATTTCCCTGAATATTTGGAGGGCGACGGCATTAAATGGAATTTTACCAAATTCCTTGTCGATAGGGAAGGCAACGTGGTAAAGCGTTTTGAACCGACTACCGCGCCGTCTGATATGACAGCGGAAATTGAAAAACTTTTGTAATTGTAGATATGGAGACAACGCCCCGGTCTTTGAAAGGGGCGTTGCTTTTTTCCGTGAAAAAAAGGAAATTTGAATTTTATATAGAAATCAACGAGCGGAGGATTTAATGAATTTGGAAAAAATGACGATAAAAGAAATGGAGGGGATTTTGTTTTCTTCCGAAGTTTCTACAGATTTTCTGGATGAATTGAAAAAAGATACCAGAAAAGCCGCTCAGAATTTGTTAAAAAAATATGAGAGAGAGCAAAATGAAAGAAAAAGAGTGGACGCTCTTTACGAATACGAAAGAAACGCCGCAAACGAAGGATTTTTTAGAGTAGCCGGAGTAGACGAAGCCGGCAGGGGACCTTTGGCGGGACCCGTGGCTGTTGCGGCCGCTATATTGCCTTTGGGTCTGTATTTGCCGAAATTGAACGATTCAAAGAAACTTTCCGAAAGTTCAAGGGAAAATCTCTATGAAATGATAATGGAAAAAGCCATCGCTACAAGCGTTGTTTTTGTGGACGCTAAAGTTATAGATGAAATAAACATATACGAAGCGACTAAACGCGGTATGTACGAGGCGTTGCAAAAATTAAAGGTACAGCCGGATAAAGCGTTGATAGACGCTATGCCGCTTGAAAATTTGAAAATTCCCGGTTTGTCAATAGTAAAAGGTGACGCAAAGTCCGCAAGTATTGCGGCGGCGTCGATATTGGCAAAGGTTACGAGAGATAGATTTATGGCAAACATGGATGAGCTTTATCCCGAATATGGATTTAAACATCATAAAGGTTATGGCACAAAGGAACATATTGAAGCAATACGAAAGTACGGCGTATCTCCGATCCATCGTTTGACCTTTGAGCCTATCAAGTCTATGATAGCAAATTAACGGATAAAATAGGGAGGTGTCTTTGATGCCCATGCAGACAAATATGAACGTTGGGATTCGTCCCGTTGACAGACCGCAAGCGCCGTCAACGACTGAAGGCGTAAGTCGTCGAGGCGACGGCGGAAGTTCTTCCGGGTTTAGTCCGCGCACCAACGTTGCTATACAGAACGCAGTTGACGATATGGCGGGAATACTTTCAAAGATTTCCTCGCATCAAGACGAGACCATGGAGAAAATGCCCGAAGATTTGCAAAAAGTTGTGCAAAATGTGTTAAAGCAAGCATTTTCAATGAATGAAACACTATCCCAAGGTATTGGCAGCACGCTTGAAAGTCAGCGATTCTCTATGGAACAGTTGACGGCGCTCTCTAGAATGTTGCATCAGTTGGGAAATTTGGTGGAAAAGGGATTTTCCACGGATTTTGGCGACGATTTGGGCGCTCTTTTGAAGAATTTTAAGAGTTTTGTAACTCAAACGGAAGGATCTGTGCTTGAACCGGTACTTTTAAACAAGGCGTCGTTTGAACTTTTGGATACAAAGGCATTGGAGGATTTGCCCAAGGCTTTGCAAGCCTTGGTTGCGGCAATGCAGGTCGTTGGGGCGACGTCTGCGCAAAATCAGGGTGGAGAAGGTTCCAGCCTTGCGTTTTTGAAACAGCTTGTCCAGTATTTTATGCCAAAACCTGCAAGCGACGGCGGTCAAAGTCCAAAGTCGGCAGAAGGCAATTCGGAGATGAATAAGGGAAATCAAAATAGCGAAACGCAGGGAAATTCAAGGGCGAATACACAAACAAGCGAAAATGCAAAGGGGACTTTTCAAGAGGGTCAAAACAAGACGACATTAACTAAGGATATGGCGCCGGAGCAAGCAAGGACTAGCGGTCAAGATGCCGCAAATACGAGTAATGCAAAAGATGCCGGAAAGGAAGCGCAAAATCCGCAAAATAGAGAAGCGAATGCTAAAGGCGAGGCTAACCAAACAAATCAAAACGGCAAACAAACGGCTAATTCTGAGAATATGCCCAAAGACGCAAGAAACGCCAATAATCTAAACAATTCTAACAATAACCCTAACGCTAATGCCAACGCCAAAGGCAATGCAAACGCTAACGCTAATACTAATAACGCCAATTCCAATTCCGGCGCAAGTAATAATGCAAGCGCAAATGCTAATGCGAACGCTAATGCCAATACAAACGTAAATAGCAATAATGCAAATCCCAACGCTAACTCCAACAACGCAAATGCGAACACTAACGCAAATGCTAATAATGCCAATGCGAACAATAGCGCCGGCGCAAATGCCAACGCAAGCGCTAATAATAACGCCGGAGGAAACGCTGCAGCCAATTCGGGCAATACTTCCGGCGGGCAAAATTCCGGGACAAACGATGCGCAAAATCTCGGGCAAAAGGATGCGGCAAACCCAAATTCTTTTAAAAATGAAAATGCAACTGCCCAAGGAAAAGATTCTTATGTGCCGAATTTAAGAGAAAATTTACAAAGCAAATACCTGCGTCCCAATCAAAACGGTACTCCCACGCCGCCTACAGAGGCGCAACAAGCTAGGGTGCAACTCTCCCGCGTTCCCCTTCAAAACACGCCGCAAGCCATGGAAACCATGAAAGCTATGGCGGAACTTCTTCTAAAAAATGCAAAGATGACCGAAGCAGACACTAAACTTCTGCAAAATTTTGTCAATGGACGCGAATCCGTATTAAGCGAACGGGAAGCAAGGCAACTGCAAACTCTTTTGCGCCTATGTCAGCAAAATGTCCCCACAACGGTGCAGCAAGCGGCGGTACAGCAGAATTTACCCGATCTTCCGCGTCTTTGGGCGTTCATGCAGCTTTGCGATCTTGCGGTTGCAAGACGAATGACGGGGCGACAGCTAAAAAAGGCGGGAAAAAACGTGGCGGATTTGGTGCTTTCCATGCGTCATTCCATGTCCGGCAGCAACAATCAAGTGCAGGGTCAGCGTTCCTTAAACTTTATGATGCCGCTCTATCTAATGGAAAACGAGAAATCTTATCCGTCGTATATTCATGTATACGATGAAAATGCGGAGGATCCATATACCGGCGAATTTAAAAAGGAAACGTGGCTTCGTATCTGCGTTCTTACCGATAACATCGGCGCGGTTGAACTGACGTGTCGCGTATACGATGAAAACGCTCTCGATATGAGACTCTTTTTCTCGTCCCACGAAACCGCCGAGGAATTTCGCGACATAATCCCGGAATTTAGATCCAGCGTCGGCAATGTTAAGGAACTTATGCTTAACGAATTGAAAATAGGCGCTGTCGATGAAAGAAGATTTTTATAAAGCAAGTGAGTTCTTTCTTTTCTTTTTTCTTTTTTTGAAAAAAAAGAAAAAGGAAAAGAAACAAAAGAAAAAAGAAAAAAACTTTAACAAACGAAATTTGAAAATTTTTTCGAAACTAAGATTTAGAGTTTATTAAAGTTTTTTCTCTTTCTCTTTCTTTGCTACTTTCTTTCTCTTTATCTTTTTTTCAAAAAAGAGAAAGAGAAAGAAAGTAGGAACTACCACATATAAAGGAGGTGAGAGTCATGGCGTTTGAGCGGGGGACACTAAGAGAGGAGCCGGATTTGGATCCGAATAAGGAGCCAAAGGCGGTTGCGCTTAAATATAATATGGAAGAGGACACGGCGCCTAGGGTTGTGGCGAAGGGTCGCGGTCACGTTGCGGAAAACATTATGGCGGTGGCGCAAAAAAACACAATACCCGTGTATCAAAACAAGACCTTAGTGAATATGCTAATGGCTCTCGAGCTTGACCGCGAGATACCTCCTGAACTCTATAAGGTCGTAGCGGAGGTTATGGCCTATGTGTATAGGATTGATAAAAAGCACGGCGCAAATAAAGCGAATTTTTGACAGTTTACAATAGTCATATTAAATTGGACAATAGACTATAAGGCCCCCACCTCTATTGCAGGAGGTGGGGGTCTTATACTATAATTTTGTTTTTCACAATTCTTTTTATTGGAAATATAAATCTTTTATTTCTTTTACAATCAGGTTAGTGTTGTTGGGCAAAAAATGAATATTGTAGCCGATAAAGAGGGGAGAGGTTGCAAAACGCGGCATAAGTTTTACGTAGAAATTATCGTCTTGGTGGTAAAAAAAGATATTATAACTGGATCCGCGTTTTATAAAATGATTCATTAAATAATCCACGGCAATCTGCACAAAATCAGCCAAGGTATCTATGTCGAAATCATTATCGGGGACGATATTGAGTTCGCCAAAACCAACTCTTGGACAAGTTGCGGCATTTAGCGTCACTCCGTTCTTTTTGATTATCGTTTCACCTTCAAATTCATTTAATGAAAACAGCAGTTCCGTTTTGATTTTCGGAAAAGCCACGAGCTGCATATGAGGATGCCGAATTGTCCCGCCGGACATAGGACCGAAATTTTTAAAAAACAATACCGCCTCGTATTTTTTTGTGGATAACATTTTTTTCCAATGGTAAATACTAAAACGAATCAGCCGTCTCATATGTTCTTTTGTGTAATCCGGCATATCTTTTTTGCATTCGCTGCCTTCGATTATTACAAACTGTTCCGCCTGTTCTATAACATTGTACTTGTTTTTTAGTAAAATTATATCTCCGTCGGTTGCTATAATATCTTTTAAACCCGCAACATTGCAAAATGGACAAGGCGCAGTAGAATTTACTATGTTTTCTGGTTTTTGTTTACCGAGTTTTACGTCGAAACCTATCAAATTTATATCCATAAAATTCTCCTTACAGAGATTGTGTTTTCTTTGTTTCTCTTTTTTGATACAGCCACGCAAGGATTATTAAGAGAATTGCAAAAACAACGGTTACGATAATTCTGGTGGGGTCTTCTTCTTGTAAAATAGCATCGTGACCGATAATGGCCTCTATACCCGTTGATGGAAATTTGCCTATAAAGGAGGCGATTACATAGCTTTTTAAGCTAAGAGCTGATAAAGCCCCTACAGCATTTAGAAGAATTGAGGGGATATAAGGTACCATTCTTGCGATCAGCATGAAGATAAATCCCTTTTCACCGCTGTATTTATCAATATTTGTGAGAGTTTTACTGGTTCTTATAATTTTTTCGGCGCTTTCCCTAAAAAAGAACCTAAGAAGTATAAAACTTATGGTAACGCCAACGGTTTCCGCCACGCATGAAAGGACAATTCCCGGAACTATGCCAAAGATAATCGTATTTGCCGTTGAAAAAATGATGGCGGGGGGGAAACCTAAGGCATTTACAAAAAGAGTCAGAAAAAAACTGAAAGCAATCGCCCATGCGCCAAAAGATTCGATATAATGAGCGGTTTCAAGTATATCGCCGTTTAATAACATTCTCCAAAGATATGGGAAAAAATTGGGTTCCAGCGTATGTATTAAAATTAGCAACAGTATAATGAGCAAAAAAGCTATAAGTTTAACTTTTTTCATGGATAGACCTCTATTTAAATAACTTTCGATATATTGTATCATGGAATCGAGAAAGAAAATTAAAAAAGCAAGTGTTTCCTTTACTTTCTAAAGATTCTTTTGGCAAACGCTTTTTTGCTTTAAATTTTAAATAAAGCAGGAAACTTTGTTTTTATGTCGTATATATAAGGGAGAAATCAGTCCTCGACATTTCCTAAAATCGACCATTCGTAAGAATAAAGGTACGATTTGGAGTCTGGCAGTTTTTCCCATTTGTGTTGTATCCTCTCTGATACGCTGTCTACATATTCGCCGTCGATGTTAGTCAGGAGCACTATAAAATTTGAAGCGTTCTTGGTGATAATATCGCCGCGGCGAAGAGAAGTTTTCAGAAGATCCATAAAATGTTCTTCCGCCGTTTCGCGGCTTGTTTCTTCCCTACCGTAGCGTGTGAGAGTAAGTAAGAGAATACAAGCCGGCTTTTCATAAATTTCAAGAGTCCTCACAAGATAGCGGTATACGGAGCGAAAGCCTTCAAAGGGGAGAGAGAGCGGCCCTTCGGCGCGATTTCTTTCGCCTAAAATCATTTCTATATGAGATATGTTTGCGGCGGGTTCTTCGGCGGCGGGTTCAGTTTCTTCATTATATATGTTGTAGCCGTGCTTGCCATTTTGCTTGACCGTATAGAGAGCTTTATCCGCTTTTTTATATAGTTCGGCAAAGTCTACACCGTGTTTTGGTACGAATACGCAGCCGATTGATGCGCCCAATGGAATGTTCATATCTTCGCCCATGAGTTCTTTGGCGGATTTTACCAAATTTTCGTTTATAAAATTGGATTTAACGGAAACTCCGTGTTCGTCAAGCATCCCATGGCAAAAAGCGATAAATTCGTCGCCTCCCATGCGTCCTATGATATCGGCGGGACGAAGGGCATCTTTTATAATGTCTGCGAAGCTGATTAAGATTTTATCTCCCATGGAATGTCCATGAATATCGTTTACCAGCTTAAAACTGTCAAGATCTATCATCATCAGGGCGCCGGCTGTGGTTTTGCAAATTTTGGTTAGTTCTTCTTCCGATGAACTCTTGTTTAAAAGTCCCGTTAAAGAATCGATTGTGGCGTGTTTTTTGAGGCCTTGTATGCGATCCACAGTCTGTAAAATATTGGCGACTCGGCGCAGCAATACATCCGCTCTGAAAGGTTTTCTGATAAAATCCATTGCGCCGTTGTCAAAACCTTGGCTTTCGGTTTCTTCCGCTTGATCTGCGGTCATAAACATAAAAGGTATTTTTTCGCGGTGCTTTTTCTGAAGGGCAAGCTGAAGCTCGTAGCCGGACATTTTGGGCATACGAAGGTCGGAGAGCACCATATCCGGATGTTCCTTTTCATATACTGTCATCGCCTCTTCGCCTGACGAGGCGCAAACTACTTCGTATTGGGTGGATAAAATATTTTCTGTCATGAGCAGCGATACTGCCATATCGTCAACGATTAGTATTTTTTTCATTTTTTTCGCTCCTTTGTTTCATGAAATCTATTATAACTCTAAGGAGCAACTTTTTCCATAGATTTTTTTTGAAAGAGGGATTTTTTATGATTACGTTCGAGATTTTGAAGGAATTTGGAATTGACCCCAAGGATGGCTTGGCAAGGTGCATGAACAAAGAAGAATTTTATTTTAAAATGTTAAAAATGGGGTTGTCAAACGAATATTTTGACACGATAGAGAGCGTACTTGAAGCTAAAGATACCAAAGCGGGTTTTGAGGCGGCGCACGCATTAAAAGGCGTAGTGGGAAATTTGGCGCTTATGCCCATGTATAAGCCTCTGGCGGAATTAACGGAGCTTTTGAGAAAAAATCAAGATGGGGATTATTTAGCGATATATAAGCCGGTAAAGGAAATGCGGGACAAGCTTTTGGCGCTTGCCGATTGATTTGGGGATAGAGATAGATGGAAAAAGCCGATATTTTGGGTGTAAAAGTTGACATAGTAACTATGGATGAGGCTGTTGCAGCATCGTGTTCGATTATCGAAGAACGAGAGCCAAAGATGATAGTTACGGCTAACGCCGAGATGATTTTAAGGGCAACGGAAGATGCGGAATTAAAAAGTATATTGAATTCGGCGGCGTTAGTGGTGCCGGATGGCGCCGGCGCAGTGTGGGCGGCAAATACTTTGGGCTATGAGATGAAAGAAAGGGTAGCCGGCTACGACTTGGCGCAAAATATTATGGCAATAGCGCCTAAATTAGGGTTAAAACTGTATTTTTTCGGTTCTGCGCCTGGCGTGGCGGAAAAAGCAAAAATAAAGGCGGAGTCCCTATATGAAGGAATTGAGATTGTAGGAGTTCACGATGGCTTTTTCGATGAAGAAGAAGAAAAGAGGATAATTGAAGATATAAGAGAAAAAAAACCTGATGTTTTGTTTGCCTGTTTGGGTGTGCCTAAGCAAGAAAAATGGCTCTTTGAGCGTCAATCGGAGACGGGAGTGCCGCTTGCGATGGGATTGGGCGGAACTTTTGACGTAATGGCAGGTGTAATGAAAAGAGCTCCTCTTTGGATGCAAAAAGCAAAACTTGAGTGGTTGTTTCGCGGTATGATGCAGCCTAGCAGAATAGGAAGGCTTATGGCGTTGCCGAAATTCGCCATTGAAGTGTTGAAATCAAAAAAGTAAGTAATGATAGACAAAGCTAGAATTTTTGTCTATAATACAATTTGGCTCTAACTTTAAGTAAAAAATAAAAAACAATTAACAGGGAGTCCAGAGGGGCGAAGCTCCTTTGGCAGGGTCAAGGGGCAGGGCCCCTTGCGGGGTTTGGGGCGGAGCCCCAACGAAGGAGGTGAGGATGTGGGGATAATAGTAAGCGAAGGATATAAGTTTATAGGCGCAGCCGTTGGATTAGCGGTTATATTGGGCGTTTTTGTAAATCCTTACGCGGCAGTACCCCCGGGTGTCCTTGCCGTTTATTTTGCGTATTTTTTTAGAAATCCCGAGAGAAAGATAGAGACTAACGAGACTCATGTGCTGTCGCCGGCGGATGGTACGGTGCAGGATATAAGCGAAGTGGAGTACGATGAATTTTTGAAAGGCGCGGGCAATAAGATAACGGTTTTTATGTCTGTGTTTAATGTCCATGTGAACAGAAGCCCTATAGACGGGGAGATAAAATATCAAAAATATGTGTGCGGGAGGTTCAGACCGGCGTATAAAGATTCGGTGGGGTATGAAAACGAGCATCATCTGATTGGTATAGAAAACGAAAGATTAAGGATAACGGTAACGCAGATAGCTGGGATATTGGCAAGGCGCATTGTGTCTTGGGTGACTTTAAGCGACACTTTGAAGCAGGGCGAGTTGTACGGAATGATAAGATTCGGTTCTTGCCTTGAAATTGTCATGCCTAAAGATGTTGAAGTTTTGGTAAAAAAAGGTGAAAAGGTTACGGGCGGTAAAACGGTGCTGGGAAGGATAGTGGACGGAACATGAAACATCTGATACCGAACGCTTGCACATCGATGAATCTGGTTTTTGGGATGTGTTCTATAATATCCTCCGTTAACGGCGATTATTTATGGGCTTCATTGTTTATTCTCTTGGCGTTGGTAGCGGACGGTTTGGACGGACGCACGGCGAGGTTTTTCGGGGTATCGAGTGAACTGGGGAAAGAGATGGATTCTCTTTGCGATTTGGGCTCCTTTGGTATTGCCCCCGCTCTTTTGGCTTATAAGTTCACTCTTTCAAATTACGGTCATTTTGGCGAAGTGGTAGCTATTGTGTTTGCTCTTTGCGGTATGTGGCGTTTGGCAAGGTTTAACGTAAACACAAACACGGTCCACGGCTTTTTTATGGGGCTTGCAATTCCCGCAGGCGGTTGCATTGTAGCGACAAGCACTATGCTTTTGTCGGCTCTGTCGGTAAAACCCGAAACATTCGGCTATGTATATCCCGTAACGATGCTTATAGTGGCATATCTAATGGTGAGCCATGTGCATTATCCTGATTTTAAGGGTGGCGGCGAAACGCTTTACCTTATACCTAAGGTCGTGGCGACGATTTTTTTTGCCGGAATAATTTATTTAGGCATGGATGCCGTTTTCTTTGCCGTTTTAGCCGCGGTTTTCTCCGCTTACGCCCTTTTTGGTATTTTAAATTCTCTTTACACGCTTTTTTCTAAGAAGTAAGCAGACAAAATGGGAGATAGATTTATGCAGCACCCCTTTGATTTGGTTATGATACCGATGCAGGTGATTATTTTTCTTTTTACTCTGTATTTTTTCGTGATAGGATTTTGCGGGATGTGGAGGAGGAAAGAGGAAAAGATTTTAACGCCTAAAAGCACGTTTGCGGTAATAGTCGCGGCGCATAACGAGAGCACAGTTATAGGCGAGTTGGTGGATAATCTCAGCAATTTGAATTATCCAAGAGACCTTTACGATATTTTCGTTATAGCGGATAATTGCGACGACAACACGGCTGACGTTGCGAAAAACGGCGGCGCGATTGTGTACGAACGCAGGGATGAAACAAAAAAGAGCAAAGGGTTTGCTCTTGAGTGGATGTTCGATAAATTATTTAAAATGGAAAAGACCTATGACGGAGTTGTGATTTTTGATGCGGATAATCTGGTGCATCCCGATTTTCTGATGGAAATGAACAATCGTCTTTTAAAGGGCGATCGTATCATTCAGGGTTATTTGGATGCGAAAAATCCTTACGATACATGGGTAGCTGGTACATTTGCCATAGCTTTTTGGGTTATTGACCATATTTCGCATCTTGCAAAGACGAATATAGGATTATCCGCTGTTTTGGGCGGCACTGGAATGTGTATTGCTTCTGACGTGTTGAAAAAGTATGGTTGGCGCGCTACTTGCCTTACCGAAGATATGGAATTTACAATGGAGTCTTTGGCGGAAGGCATAAAAACAACGTGGGCGCATGACGCTATAGTTTATGACGAGAAGCCCTTGACATTTAAACAGTCTTGGAATCAAAGAAAGCGATGGGCGCAGGGTCAGTTCGACGTGGCGCATAGGTATATCCCGAAAATGTTGGTAGAAGGTTGGCGGCAAAAGGACATTCGTATATGGGACGGATGTATTTATCTTTTGCAACCCCATTTTTTGATGATATCGACTCTTTTCATTATAATAAGCTATGTTCAGCTCGGATTTACGCCTTTTTATACAAATATATATAATCTTATGCCGCGAGAGTTAATGACTTTTATCATGTTGGGGCAGTATATTTTGCCGATGATAATTCTGTTTAAGATACGGGCTAAATTTAAGGCTTGGTTGTATATGCTTTTGTATCCTGTGTTTATATACAGTTGGATACCTATTATATTCCTTGGATTTATTCACCGAAACGAACATGAGTGGAGTCATACGAAGCATACTAGAGCCATGAATTACGAAGATATTATGGGCAATGTGAAAAATACTAGGGATTTGCCAGCCGGACATGACGGAGAGAACTAAGATGTATGTGTTGAAGGTTGAAGAAAGATTTGAGGCGGCGCATTATATTAGAGGTTATAACGGAAAATGCGCCCGCCTTCACGGACATAATTGGGCGGTAGAGGCGGAAGTTGCGGGCAACGAGTTAAATTCTCTCGGGATATTGGTTGATTTTAAAGATGTAAAGAGAGAATTAAAGGCGATATTGGAAAAGTTGGATCATGATTTCTTGAATGAGAAACCGCCTTTTAACGAGATAAATCCAACGGCCGAAAACTTGGCTAAATATATTTTTGACGATTTTTTTAGTAATGAAATTTTTGACGATAACGCAAAGCTTTCTGCGATAACCGTATGGGAATCGCCAAAGTCGTCTGTAAGGTATAGTTTGTAATAAAGCCCTCGCAATTGCGGGGGTATTTTTTTAGGGGGTTGAAATGAAAGGTAAAGTGGTTGAAATATTTTCCTCGATACAAGGCGAGGGAAAATATGTGGGGGAAAGACAGATTTTTGTGCGGCTTGCGGGGTGTAATTTAAATTGCAGGTACTGCGATACGGATTTTAATGTGGTTGAAAAGTGCAGAGTTGAAAAATTGGCAGGCTTTGGAGAATTTGTCGAGTGGAACGGTGAAATGAATTCGGAAGAATTGGTTGACATTATTGAAGGTTACGGAAGAAATGTCAGGCATCAAGCGGTAAGCTTTACCGGAGGAGAGCCGCTCTTGCAGTATGAGTTTATAAAAGATGTGGCGAAGGATATCAAAGAGAAAATATTTCTGGAAACGAACGGAACGTTGGTTGAAGAACTCAGGAAAATTATAGATTACGTTGATATTATAAGTATGGATTTCAAATTGAAGAGCGCGGTCGAAAAAAATTTAATCGGTTTACATAGAAAATTTTTGGAAGTTGCGAAAGAAAAAGACGTTTATGTAAAGATTGTGCTGGCAAAAGATACGAAACCGGAAGAGTTTGAAGAAGCGGCAAGAATAATCGCAGAGATTGATAAAGATATAATGCTTGTGTTGCAACCTGTAACGCCTTGCGGAGGAGTGGAGGCACCGAACGTTAATAAAATTTTTCAAGCGGAGGAAACAGCGTTAAAATATTTAAATGAGGTAAGAGTAATACCGCAGACGCATAAGATGTTGAATATACTGTAATTAAAATATTTATTAAAATTTTTTCTTTTCTCTTTTTCTTTGTTACTTTCTTTTTCTCTTTTCTTTCTTATAAAAAAGAAAAGAGAAAAAGAAAGTAATAGTTTAAGAAGTAAAAATAAGGGCTATTGTCCCATAAAAAATTTCATAAAATTAGAGGAATTTTCAGTTTGCAGATAGAATTAGTAAGTGTGGATAGTGAATATAAGGAGTGACGTTTTATGATAATGCTTACGAAATTTAACTCTGAGGCGCAAAAAAAAGGCGAATTTGTCTTAAATGCCGAAATAATAGAGACTATAGAAGAAACTCCGGATACGGTTATAACGCTTACCAATGGGAAAAAACTCATTGTGGATGAGCCCATGGATAAAATAGTTAAATTAGTGATGAAGTATCGTAGAGCTTTGCACCAGTTTTGATATTTAATGAAAAAAATTTTGATTTATAAAAAATTTCTGCTATAATGTAGGGGATTATTTTTTTGGAGGTAAGAAAATGGCTGACGAAGAAGATGTAGACGTTGACGAGGCTCCTGAACCTAAAAAGAAGTCTCCGATAATATTGATAGTAGTTTTGGTATTGGTGACGATTGCGATATGCGTTGGTGTGGCAGCGTTTATAACGACCACGCTTATGTCTAACGCTGCGATAGAGCAAGCAAACAGTCCGGCGGCTATGCATCATGATCCGGGAGTATTTAAGCAGTTGGGCGACGAAAAAGAAGGCATTTTGGTTAATGTGGGCGGGCAAAAGGCCGGCAAATTCTTAAAGACCAAGATAATCTTAGAGTTAAACCCCGGAAAGAAAGATGTGGTTGTTGAAGGTGTGGTATCGCCGGTAGCGGATACCAAGATGATGGATACCGTTTTGCAGGTTTTGCGTTCGTCTAAGCTTGACGAATTTGACGCAAGCAAGCAGGATGAGTTAAAGAAGAAGATAAAAGAAGAGATAAACGGAGTTTTGGGCGAAGGCACCGTTTATGACGTGTATATTACCAGCTTCTTGTTGCAGTGATTATAAATTTGGCTGAAAGGGGGGTGACGATTGGCAGAAGATGTCTTATCTCAATCAGAGATAGATAAACTGCTGTCCGCACTCTCGGAAGGCACGGTCTCGGCGGAAGAAGTTAAAGCGGAAGAGACGCAGAAAAAAGTAAAGACTTACGATTTTAGGCGTCCCGATAAGTTCTCAAAAGATCAGATTCGAACGCTATATATGCTCCACGAAAGTTTTGCGCGTCTTTTTAATACCTATCTTTCAACTCATCTTAGGACTATGGTCTCTATAGAGGTAGCGTCTGTTGAACAGCTTACATACCAGGAGTTTGTTCAGTCATTGTCGAACCCTAGCGTGATTAGCGTGCTTACTGTGCCGCCTTTAAAGGGCAACATAATATTCGAGGTCAATACAGAGATAGCCTTTGCGTATATAGATCGTGTTCTTGGAGGTACCGGCGAAAGCAGCATAAAAGTCAGGGTTTTAACTGACATAGAAGAAGCGGTTATACATCGTTTTATAGATACGGCTGTAAGTCATCTGAAAGATGCGTGGGCAAATGTGGTGGAATTTTTCCCGAGCATAGAGACTATGGAGTCTAATCCGCAGTTTGCGCAAATTGTTCCGCCTAATGATATGGTGGTTATTATTACGGTACAGCTTAAATTGGGCGAAGTCGAGGGAATGATGAATATATGTATTCCTTACCTTGTGCTTGAGCCTATCATGGGTAAACTTACCACTACCTTCTGGGTAGCGTCAGCGGCGACAAAGGACAGTCCGCAACAAGTTGAGATTTTGCAGAGAAAATTGGAACGCACGAAAGTACCTTTCATAGTTGAAATGGGGAGCGTAACAATTTCGATAAACGAATTTTTAACTCTTGGATTTGGAGATGTGTTGCAGCTTGATACAGAGGTTGACGACGATTTGAAATGCCGAGTCGGCACTAAGACGAAATTTTTCTGTCGCCCGGGGACATCCGGTAAGAAAATGGCAGTCCAGATAACCGGTGTCGTAAACGAAGGAGATGAAACAGCGGATGAGTGACGATATGATCTCCCAAGAGGAGATTGATGCCCTTCTAAACGGCGGAGCAATACCGCCTGCAGACGATGGAGGGGCTGCTGCACCCGCAGACGCTTCTTCGGGTGGCGGCGAAGCGTTTGACGACGTGCTTTCCGACATGGAAAAAGATGCCCTCGGCGAGATTGGAAATATATCTATGGGAAGCGCCGCAACGACTTTGTCGGTGCTTTTAGGACATAAAGTTTCAATAACAACTCCCACGGTTTCTATAGCTACGATGAACGCTATAAAGGATCAATATCCTATGCCGTATCTCGTGGTTGAAGTGGGATATACTATAGGTATAGACGGTAATAACGTACTGGCGATTCAAGCGCAGGATGCGGCGATTATAGCGGATTTGATGATGGGTGGCGACGGAACTAATCCCGATACCGAACTGAATGAAATCCATATGAGCGCCGTGGGCGAGTCTATGAATCAGATGATGGGAAGCGTAGCGACTTCGCTTTCCACCATGTTCAACAAGAAAATCGATATTTCACCTCCAAAGGTTACTTTGATAGATTTAGGCACGGAGGATAAACTTCCGGAGATTGTGGGGCAAAACGATCCAATTTGCAAAACATCTTTCAGAATGGAAGTTGACGGTCTTATTGATAGTGAGATAATGCAAATTCTTCCTGTCAATGTTGCTAAAGAGATGGTTGAAGCTATTATGGGCGGCGGCGCGTCAGAACCTGAACCTGCGCCGGCTCCCGCGCCGGCTCCGCCACCTCCCGCCCCTGCGCCGGCTCCTGCGGCTCCGGCTCCAATGCCGCAAGCGGCTGCGCCTATGCCTCAAGCTGCTCCGATGCCGCAGGCAGCGCCCATGCCTCAAGCGATGCCAATGCCGCAAATGATGGCGCAGCCTATGCCGGGTTACGGTTACGGTATGCCGCAACCTCAGGCGGCAGCGAGCGTCCCTGTACAAGCGGCGCAGTTTATACCGCTTAATACTACGCCGGTTCAGATAAACGATGCAAACATAGGACTTATTTTAGATGTTCCTTTGCAGGTTACGGTTGAATTGGGGCGTACTAGGAAGTCTATAAAGGAAATTTTGGAGCTTACGAACGGTTCGATTGTGGAGCTTGACAAACTTGCCGGAGAAGCTGTGGATATTCAAGTGAACGGGCAGTTCTTAGCTAAAGGCGAAGTTGTGGTTATCGACGAAAACTTCGGCGTTCGTATAACAGAAATAGCAACGCCCGCCGAAAGAGCCGCAAAATTGCAGTGATTTTGGAGCAGGGATTTATATATTATATAGTAGAGTCATAAATTTTGTTCTCATCCGCAGGGAGGGGATGTCTTAATCAAAATTATTTATGGCGATTACATTTATGTTGGGGAATCATAATCTTTTTTAAGATAAGGAGAGATGTCTTATGGCAGTACGAGTTTTGGTTGTCGACGATGCGGCGTTCATGAGAATGATGGTTAAGGATATTCTGTCAAAGAACGGCTATGAAGTTGTAGGCGAAGCTGAAAACGGCATGAAAGCTCTTGAGAAGTACCAAGAATTAAAGCCTGACCTTACCACTATGGATATTACAATGCCTGAGATGGACGGTATCAGCGCCGTTAAGGAGATTAAGAAAATTGATCCCAACGCAAAGATTGTTATGTGTAGCGCTATGGGACAACAGGCGATGGTTATTGAGGCGATTCAAGCGGGGGCGCGCGATTTTATAGTAAAGCCCTTCCAAGCTGATCGCGTCCTTGAGGCTGTGCGTAAAGCCGTAGGTTAATGAAAAACATAATACGAATTTTTTTGGCAGTCGGCATATTGCTGTTGCAAACAGATTCAAGCGTGTTGTGGGCAGCCGAGGAGGCTGCCCCTTCTAGCGGATATTTGGCAAATTACAACGATGTAAACCCGATGCCTACTTCTGCTTCTTGGTTTTCGACTCTTGCGTATCTTATCTCGCTTCTTGCGGTTTTCGCCATAGTGCTTTTGATGGCATACGGCGCTACGCGTTTCATTGGAGGGCGCTTTTCGTCTTTTAATTCAAATGGGGCGGGACGGCTGATTGCAAGCGTTGCGCTCGGACCAAAGATGTCGGTTGCGGTGGTTGAAGTTGCGGGGCAAATGCTAATCTTAGGCGTAACGGAGCATAATGTATCGCTATTGGCGGAGGTTATTGATCCAGAGGAGATAGACAGACTGGAAAGAGTCGCCCTTACGAACAATATGCCTACAGGGGCTTTTTCTGAGCAGTTTGGAGCGTTATCTAAGGTGATAGGCAAGATTCCGCCCATCTTTAAGAATAGGGGTGGGGTATGAAAAGCAAATTTTGCTTAGGGATGGCCTGTTTTTTAGCGCTGATATTTTCGATGAGTTTTGCTTACGCTGCGCCGGTTCCTAATGTGAATTTGAGTTTTGGCGCTTCCGATAACCCCGAAGATGTTGCGGTGACGTTGCAACTTATCGGTATACTTACTATTTTGACCATTGCGCCTTCGATTTTGATAATGACCACTTCTTTTGTAAGAATCGTGGTTGTTATAGGTTTTTTAAGGAATGCGCTTTCAACGCAAAATGTTCCTCCGAACCAAGTGGTTTTAGGACTGTCACTTTTTCTTACTTTTTATATTATGTCGCCTTATTGGAGCGAGATAAACGATAATGCGTTGCAGCCTTATTTGGCTGGCGCGATTACCCAAGAAGAAGCGATAGACAATACGCTTGGGCCCATGCGGGAATTCATGTTTAAGCAGACAAGAGAAGCGGATTTGGCGCTCTTTGTAAATTTATCCGATGCGCCGCGTCCTGAAACACAAGATGATGTTTCTACCTTTGTTTTGATTCCTGCTTTTGTTATCAGCGAACTTAAAACCGGATTTCAGATTGGATTTATGATATATATTCCGTTTATAGTTATTGATATGATAGTGGCAAGCACGTTGATGTCAATGGGCATGATGATGTTGCCGCCGGTTATGATTTCGCTTCCGTTTAAGATACTGCTCTTTGTTATGGTTGACGGCTGGAGACTACTGATTCAGTCGCTGGTTACGAGTTTTAAGTAGGTGAATTTCAATGTCCGGCGATATTGTAATTCAGCTTGCGCAAAATGCGCTTGTTATAGTACTTTTGGTTTCTGCGCCGATGCTGGGGCTTGGTCTTATAGTGGGTCTTATGGTCAGCGTTTTCCAGGCTACGACTTCCATTCAAGAACAGACATTGGCGTTTATACCTAAGATTATTGCTGTTTTTGTTGCAATACTTATTTTTGGGCCTTGGATGCTTCGAATAATGGTAGGATATGTTACCCAGGTTTTTGTAAATTTACCGCTATATATAGATTAAGGAGTGAAAGAGTTGCCGGCAGATTTTTACGAATTGTTGCAAAATCATGTGGCGCTCTTTCTGTTGTTATTAACGAGAAATACTGGAATATTTATACTTTCGCCCTTTTTCGGAACGATGAACACGCCGATATACATAAGGGCGGGATTGGCGTTTTTGATAACGCTTTTGTTGTTTCCCATGGTGGATGAAAATGCAGTGGTTTCCGCGCCGGAGAGTATATTGATGTACGCTTTTTGGGTGCTTCAAGAGATGTTCGTCGGCTGGATTATCGGTTTTGTGGCGTATGTTGCGCTTGCTTCTATAACCATGGCGGGTAAGGTTATGGATATGCAAGCGGGTTTTGCAATCGTAAATGTCATGGATCCTACTTCCGGTCAGCAGATGCCGCTTATCGGAAGTTTTTTGTATAATTTGGCAATTATTGTATTTTTGGTAGTGAATGGGCATCATATGCTGCTTTCGGCGTTGGTTGAAAGTTATAGGATAGTGCCCATAGGTGACGTAACCGTTAGCGGCAATCTTCCTATGATGATTGTAAATTACACGGCGGGAATTTTTGTTACGGGTATGAAAATAGCCATGCCGGTAACTTTTGCGGTGCTTCTTACGAATGTTGGCCTTGGTATACTAGCAAGAACCATGCCACAGTTAAATATTTTCGTAGTCGGTATTCCCATGCAGATTGTCGTTGGGCTTGGAACTCTTATGATGTTGGTGCCTTTTTTCGTTATGTTTTTGGATGTGATTTTTAATGAGATGTATTCCCATATCTCCGCAACGTTGCAAGCTCTGGAATGAGGATGAACCTCTGTTTTCATTTGATTTGCAGCTCTTTGCGGAAGGGGAAAAAACTGAGGAGCCAACTGCAAAAAAGCGAGCGGATGCGAGAAAGAAAGGTCAGGTCGGAAAAAGTCAGGAGCTAAACACAGGCTTTGTACTTCTAATCGCTTTTTTTGTGATTAAAATGCTGTGGGAACATATATATAGTGAAATATATATGTATACCGCATATATATATAGTCATCTGGTGCAAAATATTGATACCGAAACTCTCTTAGAGCTTTTTCTTGGAATTGTAATTTTGTTGGTAAAAACTGTTTTTCCAATAATGTTTGCGGTGCTTTTAACGGGACTTGCGATAAATTTTTATCAGGTAGGTCTTAATTTAAATACCGAGGCTATTGGTTTCAAACTGGACAAACTTAATCCTATCAACGGGTTTGGTCGTATTTTTTCCAAGCGTTCATTGGTTGAACTTGTAAAATCGCTTTTTAAAATTGCGATTATAGGTTTTTTCTTGTATCGCAGTTTAAAGGAAGAACTTCCGTATATGCCTCAGTTTATATATTACGATTTAGGCACGAGTTTGGAAGAACTTTCAAAAATATTGTTCGCTATGGTTTTTCAAGTTATAGCCGTTATACTTATTCTTGCGGTACTTGACTATGCTTATCAAAAATGGCAGACAACCCAGGATTTAAAAATGACGAAACAAGAAGTAAAAGATGAAATGAAGCAATCCGAAGGAGATCCGCAAATTAAAGGCAAGATTCGTCAAAAGCAACGTCAAATGGCTATGGCAAGAATGATGCAAGAAGTTCCAAAGGCTGATGTTATTATAACCAACCCGACACATTACGCCGTTGCTCTCTCGTATGAGCAGGGTATGACGGCGCCGTTGGTGGTTGCAAAAGGTCAAGATTTGGTTGCGCAAAAGATAAAGCGCATCGCAAAAGAACACGATGTGCCAATAGTGGAAAACAAACCTCTTGCAAGAGCGCTCTATGCAAGCGTTGAAGTAGGCGATGCGGTTCCGGAAAATCTATATCAGGCTGTAGCTGAAGTCTTAGCCTACGTATACCGCCTAAAGAAAAAATCCGCTCCCTATAAAGAGGCGGCTTAGTCTTTACTTTCTTTTTTCTCTTTCTTTTTTGAAAAAAAGAAAGAGAAAAAAGAAAAAACTTTAATAAACTCGAAATAAAATTTAAGGCGCAAAATTTAACGTTTTATCAAAACCCCTTGTTAAAGTTTTTTTCTCTTTTTCTTTTGTTACTTTTCTTTTTCTCTTTTTTACAAAAAAAGAGAAAAAGAAAAGTAAAGAATATAAATCAAGGAGATTTGTCGATGGCAGAAGTGGCGACGGCCGGAGTAGGGCCGATACGATCCATAAAGAAATACAGCGACATTATAATTGCGGTGACCATTATAACCATCGTAATTATGATGATTATTCCGTTGCCTACGGCTCTTTTGGATCTTCTTATCTGTATAAATATAACGGCTGCGCTTGTTATTGTCATATCTACCATATATAATGAGGAAGCTTTAGACCTATCGGTTTTCCCGTCGCTACTTCTGGTTACGACGCTTTTTCGGTTGGCTCTTAATATATCTTCGACTAGGCTTATTTTGTTGGAAGGTTATGCCGGAGAGGTTATAACGGCATTTGGTAATTTCGTTGTCGGAGGTAATGCGGTAGTTGGTTTTATCATGTTCGTAATTTTGGTTATAATTCAGTTTATCGTTATAACCAAAGGTTCGGAGCGTGTGGCTGAAGTTTCGGCGCGTTTTACTTTGGACGCTATGCCCGGTAAACAGATGTCAATCGACGCTGACTTAAACCAAGGCGCTATAACCGATGAAGAAGCTAAGGTAAGGCGCGAGAAGATTCAAAGAGAAGCCGATTTCTTTGGAGCTATGGATGGTGCCAGTAAGTTCGTTAAAGGCGACGCTATTGCGGCTATTATCATAATGCTTATAAATATCGCCGGCGGTTTTGTCATCGGTATTGTGCAGAGAAATTTAGAGGCAGTTCAGGCTCTTCAACAATATACTCTTTTGACCGTTGGCGAAGGATTGGTAAGTCAAATACCGGCGCTCTTGATTTCAACGGCTACTGGTCTTATCGTTACCCGCGCCGCCTCTGAAGGCAATTTGGGCGCAGATATAGTAAATCAGTTATTTAGAAACGATCGTATATTCTTTATCATAAGCGGTGTTTTGGTGTTCTTGGCGCTTGTGCCGGGGCTTCCGGGGATTCCGTTCGGTTGTTTATCCATATTGTGCTTCTTTATCGGACGCGGTTTACAGAAGAAAGAGGTAAAATCGGAAGAAACTGTAAAAGAAGAAAAGAAGGAAAGAGAGAAAGCGGAAGCTACGAAACCCGAAAATATTGTTTCGTTGCTCCAGGTTGATCCGATGGAACTTGAAATCGGTTACAGCTTGATTCCGTTGGTTGACACCGGGCAGGGCGGCGATTTGCTGGATCGCGTGGTTATGATTCGTCGTCAGTGCGCTTTGGAACTTGGATTGGTTGTGCCTACGATTCGTATACGAGATAATATACAGATAAAACCCAACGCTTATATTATAAAGCTAAAGGGAATAGAGATAGCCAAGGGGGAACTTTTGTTGGATCACTTCTTGGCAATGAATTCTGGAACTGTGTTCGAAGAAGTACCCGGTATCGAGACGGTTGAGCCGGCATTTGGCCTGCCTGCGCTTTGGATTCCCGAGACTGAAAGGGAGCAAGCTGAACTTAACGGGTATACCGTGGTTGACGCTGTTTCCGTGCTTGCTACGCATTTGACGGAAGTCATAAAGATGCATGCTGCGGAGATTTTGGGACGTCAAGAGACGCAAAACCTTATCGACAATTTAAAGCAGTCCAACGAGGCTTTGGTAAACGATGTTGTGCCGGAACTTATGAGCATAGGCGAAATTCAAAAAGTGCTGGCAAATCTCCTTAGAGAGCGCATATCCATCCGCGATATGGCGACTATTTTGGAGGTATTGTCAGATTACGCAAGAGCCACAAAGGATACGGAAATACTTACGGAATATGTGCGTCACGCCATGGCGCGGCAGATTACGCAGCAGTATGTCCAAGGAAACACACTCTCTTGCGTAACGCTTGATCCGGCTCTTGAAAATCGCATAGCCGGCGGAGTGCAGCGGACGGATCACGGGTCGTATGTAAATCTTGACCCGGATTCCATGCAGCGTCTTGTTACCGCTCTTAATACCGAACTTACAAAGCTTACGAATATGGGGTATCAGCCGATTGTACTCACAAGTCCTGCTGTAAGGCTTTATTTCAGAAAACTTGTGGAGCGTTCTGTGCCGGGGATTATTGTATTGTCTCATGCTGAAATCGATCAAACCGTTGAAATTCAAATTCTTGGGGTGGTGAAAATCTAAGTGCAGATAAAGGTTTTTCGCGCAGCCACCATGAAAGAGGCTATGGCAGAGGTAAAGGCGGCATTGGGCGACGATGCGGTGATTCTTCACACAAAAAAATTAAAAGACGGCGGTATTTTCGGTTATGGCAGTAAGGATGTTTTTGAGGTTACGGCGGCGATAGAGGAAGATAAGCCCACGCAAAAGTCTCAGGAAACGGCAGTTTTTCAGTCTGATATGCCTACGATTCAACCGCCTAAAACTGTGCTTTCCATGTATAAGACAAGCGGTACCCAGGCGGGGATAGAAAAGGCTGAAAGAGGAAATTTTGCGATTGACAAAACAGAAAATCAAATAAATAATGATAAACATGACTTTATTCCTATACAAAAAGAGGAAATTCCGCGAACATCTAGAATAATAAAGGCAAAGGATTTTGAATCCGTTAATTCAAATGAAGGAGCAGAGGTGGATTTGGAAGAATCCGCAAAAGATGCTCCGCAACGCAAAGAAGACGCAGAGAAAATAGAAAAACTTGAAGCTGAACTTGCCGAGATGAAAACCCTTTTGGCAAACTTTATGAGAAAAGAGTCGGTTGATGTCAACCTTTCGCTTCAAGAAGCTATGGAGAACCACGATGTTGAAAAACGAATATTAGACGCTATGGCTGCGACTTCAGGGGCGGGGGAGACTTTGACGGATGCAACCTCGATTGAAGCGAAAAATTGTTTAACTGCGTTTTTGGAGAAGAAGCTGAAATACGTTTCCGGCATAAATCTTGACGGGCGACGAAAAGAATGCAAGATTGTGGCGCTTATAGGGCCTACCGGCGTAGGAAAAACCACCACTTTGGCAAAGATTGCTGCGGGGCTTGTTTTAAATCGAGGTGTTAAGGCGGCGCTTATAACGGCGGATACATATAGAATTTCTGCGGTGGAACAACTGAAAACATATTCGGATATTATCGGTCTGCCTCTTGAAATTGTATACAATCAAGAGGAATTGAGAAAAGCCATAAGAAAGCACGACGATAAAGAACTCATATTGATAGATACGGCGGGAAGAAGTCAGCATAACGATTATCAGTTGGACGAGTTAAAGACGCTGTTAAAAGCCAACGCCAGAATAGAGAAGCATTTGGTATTAAGCGCTACCACGAAGGAAAAGGATGCAAAAGATATTATAGACAAGTTTTCTTTTTGCAATCCCAAATGTGTGATATTTACAAAGGTGGACGAAACTTCAAGTCTGGGAATTATACTCAATTTGTTGTATGAAAAGGATATGGCTTTGTCGTATCTTGCTAATGGGCAAGGAGTGCCCGACGATATTGTGGTTGCCGGCGCAGAAGCTCTGGCGGAAATTTTCTTGAGGAACTGACATGGAAGATCAGGCGGCAAAATTACGACAATTGGTTGGAGACGAAACTTCTAAACCTAAGGAAAGTTTCTTTTCCGGCGGGGATGAGAAAAAGACCAGGGTTATCGCGGTAACAAGCGGTAAAGGTGGTGTCGGTAAAACAAATCTTACCGTTAATCTTGCCATAGCTTTTGGCTTGTTGAGTCAGCGAGTGCTTGTAATAGATGCGGATTTGGGTATGGCAAATGTGGATGTTGTGCTTGGCAGTTTATCAAAATACCATCTTTTGCATTTGCTTGATCCTGATATTAAACTTTCCGATGTTTTGATAAAAGGACCTTATGGTGTAAATTATATTTCAGGCGGATCAGGGATTGAAAAGGCGAAGGAGTTTACGGCAGATGAGCGTTCGGTTTTAATGGACAAGCTTTCCGGGTGCGGCGATATTGCGGATATAATATTGGTAGATACCGGCGCAGGGCTTGGAAAAAATGTTATGGATTTTATTTTGGCGGCAGACGAAGTTTTGCTTGTAACAACTCCGGAACCTACGGCGCTTACCGATGCTTATGCTGTGATGAAGGCTTACAGTATGCGAGCTGAAAATAAGAATATAAGGCTTGTGGTAAATAGAGTTTACGATGAGAGCGAAAGTGAAGACGTGGTTATAAAGTTAAATCAGACGTCAAAGAAATTTTTAAATATGCCGGTAACTGCTGCTGGATATATTTTTGAGGATAGAAAAGTTGCGGCGGCGGTAAGAAAACAGAAGCCTTTTTTGGCGATTGAACCCGATTCCTTAGCCTCGAGATGCGTAAAAGCCATGGCGGAAAGTCTTTTATATGGCGGAGAAATGCACATAAAACAAGGTTGGCGAGGATTTTTGAATCAAATATTTAATTTTTCCGGAAAATAATGGAGGAACTTTTGGCATGGCAAGCGAATTAATAAAAGCGGAAAAAGTTTTGACGATAGGGGCGCGTTTGGAATTTTATGTAGGAGAGGACGAAAACAAATACACAAGCCGCGTAGAGGATTTGGAGGACGGCGTTTTGGTTGTGGCTATGCCTACTTCTAAAGAAGGCGTTCCCATTATTCCTTATAAAGGCGAACAGGTATATGGGCTTGCTATGGGGTATCATTGTCGCTATCGTTTTATGGCGAAATTTGAGGGACATGGAAGAATTGACGGCAATATTCCCGTTTGGCGGGTTAAAATGCCCGAGATGGTGGAAAAGTTCCAGAATCGTGAGTTTGTCCGTGTGCATGTAAGTCAAACAATGCACGTAAGTCTTATAAACGAAGATGGTGAAATAGGCGAGCCGGTGCTTACTTGGAGTGTAGACTTTAGCGGCAACGGCATAAGCTTTTTGATGGAAGAGCCCGTTGCGGAGAATACTAAGGCGGCGCTTGAGATTGAAGGAATTCCTGAAATCGGAACTCTTAACGTAATGGCGCGAGTGGTGCGTTCGGTGGAATTGAAGCGACCGCAAGGGGACAGCGCGTATTTGATAGGCGTTTCTTTTATTGATTTACCGAAGGATAGGACAAATAAAATAGTAAAATGGTTGTTTGCAGTGCAAAGGCGAGCTATAGCGAAAGGCGTTAGTGTATAAGTGAGCGAGGTGTTTGGGATGATTCGCGTCTTGATTGCCGATGACTCAGCGTTCATGAGGAAGGTTCTGTCGGATGTATTTAACAAGGAACCTGATTTTGAAGTTGTGGGTACGGCGGCGGACGGAAAGGAAACCGTCGAAAGGGTCAAGTTGTTAAAACCCGACCTCTTGACTTTGGACGTTAATATGCCGGTTATGGACGGCATCAACGCCCTCGCAATAATTATGAGAGAACAGCCGACTCCTACCGTTATGATCAGCAGTCTGACTCAAAAGGGAACGGACGCTACGGTTAAAGCGTTAGGGCTTGGCGCAGTTGATTTTATAAGCAAAAAGGGCGGCTCGATTTCCAGGGTTGACGACATAGAAGACGAAATATTGGCTAAATGCAGAGCTGCGGCAAAGGCTAATGTCAGAAACATCGGAACAAGGCCCAAATCTCCCGTGATGCGTCGGGTGGAGCTTCCTATAAAATCGGGGTTACAAACGGAACGGGACGCAAAGCCGCAAGAACCGACACCAGGAGTATTTGCAAAGCGTCAGAATCCGCTTTTGCAACGAAAGGAAAAGGCGGCGGCGGCAAAACCCGCGGCGGTGACGTTTAACAGCGCAGGTAAGAAAAAATTAGTGGCGATAGGCACTTCAACGGGAGGACCTCAAGCACTTCAAAAGGTAATAACGAGACTTCCTGCAAATTTGCCGTGCGGTGTGGTGGTTGTACAGCATATGCCCGCCGGATTTACGAAATCTCTGGCCGATAGGCTCAACCAAATCTCAGCTATAGCTGTAAAAGAGGCTGAAAATGATGAGGTTATAGAGCCGGGTCATGTATATATAGCGCCTGGAAATTATCATATGAGAATTTCTTTGACGGGAGCAGAAAGAAAAATTATCTTGGGTCAAGACCCGCCGGTAGGCAATCATCGTCCTGCGGTAAACGTTATGTACGATTCGGTTGCGCCAATAGGTCGCGACTTGGTGGCGGTCATCATGACAGGCATGGGGTGCGACGGTTGCGAAGGCATGAAGAAGATAAAGGCGGGGGGCGGCTACAGTATAGCGCAAAACGAGGATACCTCGGTAGTTTACGGTATGCCAAAAGCCGTGGTTGACGCAGGGCTTGCAGATGAAATTCGACCGCTTGAAGATATCGCAAAAGCGATTGTCGAAGCGGTGAATAAGTAATAGGTGTAGGGGGTATATAAATGGAAACCAATCAGTATATGGATATGTTTTTGGACGAGTCCCATGAACATTTACAGCAACTGAACGACGGATTACTTAGCTTAGAGGACAATATGGAGGATTTATCGGTTATAAACGATATCTTCCGCAACGCCCACACCTTGAAGGGTATGTCCGCAACGATGGGGTATACGAAGATTGCGGAACTTACCCATGAAATGGAAGACGTGCTGGATATGCTCCGTCATGAGCAATTGAAATTGACGGAGGAAATTATCGATATATTGTTTAAGTGCTTGGATTCTTTGGAGCAAATGGTGGATAATGTCGGTAACGGCGATCCCGAAGATTTGATAGATGTATCTGATCTTGTTGCAAGTTTAAGCGCTATATTAAAAGGCGAAGCGCCTACCGCCGCTGCTCCCGCTGCTGCGGCTCCTGCTGCTGCGGCGGCTCCCGCTCCGGCTGCAGCGGGCGGAATCGAGCTTAGCGATTTGGACAAGAGTGTTATTAAAGGCGCTCAGGAAAGCGGTCTTCGCGGACTTTATGTGAAGGTTTCTTTGGCCGAAACCTGCCTTTTAAAATCTGCTCGTTCGTATATGGTAATGAACGCATTGGACGAATTGGGCGAAGTTGTAAAAACGGTGCCTTCCGCTGAAGATATAGAGCAAGAAAAGTTTGAACGCAGTTTTGAACTTATCATAGTTACGGCTTCGGAGGAAAAAGCCGTTTCGGATGCGGTGCTTTCCATTTCGGAAGTTGAGTCGGCAGAGGTGAAAGTTGTTGATTTAGATGCGCCGCCTCCTGCTCCCGCAGCTCCCGCACCCGCTCCTGCGCCTGCGGCAGCCGCTCCCGCTCCTGCGGCGTCTGCTCCGGCTGCTGCTGCCCCTGCTCCTGCGGCAAAACCAGCCGCTCCCGCAAAAGCAGCGGCGGCGCCTGCAAAGAAAAATCATGCGGGGCAGTCGGTTCGTGTTGATATCGAAAAATTAGATACTCTTATGAATCTCATGGGAGAGCTTGTTATCAATAAGGTACGTTTGGAGCAGATTGGTCAGACACATAGAATCAGCGAACTTACCGAAACTTTGGAACAGATGGACAGAGTTACCACTGATCTTCAAAACATTGTCATGAAGGTTCGTATGGTTCCCGTCAGCCAAGTATTTAACAGATTCCCCCGTATGGTTCGCGATGTTGCAAAAGAACTTAATAAGGAAATCAACCTTACCATCGAAGGTGAAGAGACGGAACTTGACCGTACCGTTATCGACGAAATCGGCGATCCCATCATGCACCTTTTGAGAAATTCCCTCGACCATGGTTGCGAACTTCCCGATGAACGTGAAGCGAAAGGTAAACCTCGTGTCGGCGAAGTCGGGCTTATTGCTCGCCACGAAGGCAACAATGTGGTTATCATGGTTACTGACGACGGCGCAGGCATTAACGCCGATAAGATGCGTCGTAAGGCCGTCGAAAAAGGTATGATGACTCAAGAGGAAGTCGATAAATTAGACGATGCGGATGCTGTTCGTATAATTTTCCTTCCCGGTTTTTCCACAGCGGAGCAGATAAGCGATATTTCCGGGCGCGGCGTTGGTATGGACGTTGTCCGTAATAAAATTGAAGCGCTTTCCGGTCATGTGGACGTTGAAACACATATCGACGAAGGTTCGATATTTAAGATCAAGTTGCCTTTGACCCTCGCCATTATTCAGGCTATGCTTGTTAAGGTGCAAGAAGAGATGTACGCTATTCCTCTGGGTTCTATCGATAGTACCATAAACATTCAGCCTGATGATATAAAAACGGTACAAAACAAAGAGGTTATCGTGCTTCGCGGTGAGATTATCCCGATAATCCGTATGGAACAGATGCTTCAAATTCCGCATGTGAAGGATTTTGAAGAGATATTCGTTGTCGTTGTACATGCGGGTGAGGCTAAGGCCGGTATTGTGGTTGACAATCTTATTGGTCAGCAGGAAATTGTTATAAAGACTTTAGGAAATCTTTTCCAAGGTTTAAAGATGTTTTCCGGCGCAACCGTGCTTGGCGACGGACGCGTAGCCCTCATTATAGATGTGGCTACCATGATGCAGTAAGGGGAGGTACGAACTATGGCAAACGAACTTGCGCCTGTAACGGATGATATGGGTCAACCTGTAGTTGATGAAGGCACTCAGGTTGTGGCCTTTAAACTTCTTGATGAGGAATATGGGATAAGCATCTTAAACGTGCAAGAAATAAGAAATTTGACGGATATAACAAGAGTACCATTTGCGGCGGATTTTATAAAGGGCGTTATTAATCTGCGCGGGAGCGTGCTTCCGGTTATAGATTTAAAGCAGCGTTTAGGTCTTGAACAAGCGCCTTATACCGAAAAAACTCGTATCGTAACCGTAACGGTTGAGGATGTCCATGTAGGTATGCTTGTGGATGCGGTTACAGAAGTTATTACGATAGATTCTAAACCTATAGATCCGAAAAAAGCCGTAAATGTGCGCGAAGCAAATCGTTTTTTAAGCGGTATCGGGAACTTAGACGGCAGACTTATTATCATGCTGAACTTAGAAGAAATCGTAGGTATGCCTAAAGAGGGCAAATAAGCTGTAAATGAGGCGAGATACCATGGCTGACGAATTTAACTTAACTCCAAATCAGATGGACGCTTTAAGGGAGATTGGAAATGTGGGCGCCGGCAATTCTGCCACGGCGCTCTCCCAGATTATAAACCGTCGTATTGATATGAATGTTCCTAAAGTGGCGCTTGTACCAATCGAGTCTGTACCTGATTTGGTAGGCGGTCCTGATACCATTGTGGTAGGCGTGTTTTTAAGGGTTTACGGAAAGGCGCCCGGAAATATTTTGTTTTTGTTACCGCAAAAGAGCGCTTTCTTTTTGGTGGATACTCTTATGGGAAAGACTCATGGCGCCACGGACAAACTTGATTTTATGGATGAATCCGCTTTGATGGAAATTGGTAACATCTTGGCAGGAGCATATTTAAACGCATTTTTTACCTTTACGAATATCTCCATGTTGCCTTCTATACCCGCCCTTGCAATGGACATGGCGGGGGCTATATTAAATGTTGTCCTTGTGCAGTTAGGACAGATGGGCGACACCGCTATGGTGATTGAGACTGAGTTTTTATCGGAAGACGACGGGATAAACGGGCATTTCTTCTTGGTGCCGGATCCGGGTTCTCTTGAAACCATTATTAAAGCAGTAGGAGTTGAGTGATATGCCAGAGCTTATCAGAGTTGGTATGGCCGATTACAAGGTCGGTAAAAGTCCGGCAACGCTAATTAGCTACGGTCTTGGCTCTTGCATCGGTGTTTCGCTTTACGATCCGCAGCTGAAAGTAGGGGGACTCCTCCATATTATGCTTCCCGACAGCACTCAAGCGAGAGCGAGCGATAATCCCGCCAAATTTGCCGATACCGGGCTTCCTTTGATGCTTGCCGACGTTTTGAAATTAGGCGCAGTAAAAACTCGTCTTGTTGCAAAACTTGCAGGCGGTGCGCAGATGTTTGCTTTTCAAAACGCCACGGATGTAATGCGAGTGGGATCAAGAAATGCAGAGGCGGTAAAGAAAATTTTGCAGGCTAACGGTATTAAGATTATCGCCGAAGATACGGGCGGTACTTACGGGCGTACTGTGTCCATCGATCTTACAAACGGTTCTTATAAAGTAAAAACTATTGACAAGGGCGAAAAAGAAATATAAACATTTTGCGGCGTAGTAGGTGAGTGGATTGTTTAAGGTTAGAGCATCGTTGCTTTTTGCTATAATCTCCTTCTTGATTGTTATAATCGCAGGACTACTGAAAGACGTGCGGTTTGTAACTATTTTTTGGCGCTCCCTACTCGCTTTTTTGGTGGCCGGAGGTTTGGCTTATCTTACCGTTTTTGTTTTGGAATTTAAAGGCGTTATAGATTTTGATAAACTTGATTATGAGGAAAAGCTTCGGGAGATAGATGAAGAGATAGAAGAGGAAAAGGAAGAAACTGAAGAAGAAGGGGAAGCGGAGGAAGAAACCGAATCTGCCGAACAGGAGGAAGGCGGCGGATTTGCTCCGTTAAACACGGATAAAATAGAGCGTGTGGCTTCGTAGTTGCGAGGGGGATTGGCAAATGTTGGCGGAAACTATGACGGATGTCGATGCCCTTTGGGATCGTTATTTTAGGAACAGAACTTCTGAGAACCGCAACAGACTTGTGGAACATTATCTTTACTTGGTAAAAATAGTTGCGGGTCGTCTTGCCGTAAATCTTCCTACCCATGTTGACAAAGAGGATCTTTTAAGTAGCGGTGTTTTTGGGCTGATGGAGGCCATTGACAGATACGATTCTTCTCGTAAGAATAAATTTGAGACTTATGCAGGGGTTAGGGTTCGAGGCGCTATGCTTGACTACCTTCGTTCAAAGGATTGGATTCCCGTAACCTTAAGGCAGAAGATTCGTCGGTATGAAAAGGCTGTTTACGAGCTTGAAACTGAATTTGGTCGATCCGCAACAGATGAAGAAATAGCGGAGAGAATGGGTATATCTGTTTTAGAGCTTCCCGAAATAGAAATGCAGCTAAATGCGGCCACAGTAGTGCCTCTTGAAGAATATATAAGAACCGGAGATATGGAGTCGATGGAGCTTAGCCCATCAGATTCCATGGAATTAAAGGAAATTCAAAGTACGCTTGCAACTGCTATAGACAAACTTCCCGAAAAGGAAAGACTTGTGGTATCATTATATTATTATGAAGAATTAACTTTAAAAGAAATTAGTTTGATAATGCATTTAACGGAGGCAAGAATTTCTCAGCTTCACACAAAAGCGGTTTTTAGATTGCGGGGTCAACTTGCCAGAATGAAGGCAAACTTATTGTAGATATTGGCGAAAGATTGGATTGGCGACGGATTGTAAAAGCAAGGGGTATATTATGGCAGATGAAATGAGACTTGAAGGCGGCGAAGAGGACGGTTTTCTTCTTCAATTTTCAAGTGAAGGAGTTTTTTTGACCGTATACCCTCTTACAGCTATTAATATTGAAACTGTTACAAAAATTTTAGATGAGTATCAGGTAAAAAATTATGATTCCGGAGAGATATTACGTATTATTACTGCTGCTACGGGAACTCCCGAGCAGATTGCGGATAATTATATCGATCCGGGGACGCTTGATATCTATTCGGGTGAAGAATTAAAGGACGAATACGCCAAAATTTCGGTTGAAGTCAGTAAAGACAGAATGACGGCTACTGTGCATTACGATACCACGAGGGGGACTCGTCTTCCTACGGTTGAAATGATCCATGAGGCTTTGGCTGAGAAACGGGTTGTTTATGGTATAAATGAAGACGCTATAAACGAAGGCGTAAAGAGCGCTGCATATTTTGTTGCGGCGGAGGGTACTCCTCCTGTGCATGGCGAAAATGCTCGTATCGAACGAAAATTTGACTTGGGAGATAAAGGAAAGCCTGTTATAGGCAATTATGATAAAGCGGATTATAAAAATTTGAACTTATTCGTTTTGGCGAAACGAAATCAGATTTTGGCTGTTCGCATACCTCATACCGAAGGAATTCCGGGTAAGAACGTATACGGTGATGATGTGCCGGCTAAAAATGGTCGCCCCGTGCCTATGCCTGTGGGAAAGAACACGAAGGTTGTCGAAGAGAATAAGCTTATCGCTACAATCGATGGTCAGATAGTGGATAAAAAGTCTACGATAGCCATAGATCCGCACCTTGTCATGAATAACGGAATAAACGTGAGTACGGGCAGCATTGATTTTACTGGAAGCGTTGAGATAAAAGGCAATGTAGAGCAAGGATTTGTCGTAAAAGCTACGGGAGATATTGATATTTCCGGCATGGTAAACGGCGCTATTGTGGAAGGGCGCAACGTCTTTATCAAAGGCGGTGTGAACGGCATGAACCGTGCTCGTATAAAAGCTCAAGAAGATGTGCGTATCGCTTTTGCCGAAAGCGCAGATATAGAAGCTAGACGCGACATTTACATCTCTGATGTGGTGCTTCATACATCGCTTCGCGCGGGTAAGAAAATTATATTGGAAGGAAAAAAGGGGCAATTTGTGGGTGGCAAGGCGGAGTCCGGCGAAGAGATTCGCGCAGTTTGTCTTGGCAATTCCGCTCATGTTATAACCAGAGTTTCCGTTGGTATAGATCCAAGTTTGCAGGGACAGTATAAGGAAACTGTGACGCGTTATAAGGAAAATAAAAAGCGTTTGCAACAGGTAACTCAGATGCTGACGACTTTAAGTAAAATGGATATCGGAAAACTTTCTGAAGATAGACTTGAACAAATCAATCAGTTGACGCGATCTCAATTTCCTCTTGCGGGGCAAATTCGACGCGATGAGCAAACCATAAAGAAACTTGAAGCGGAATTAGCAGAGATGCGGCACGGCAAGATTAAAGTATCAGATACTATTTATCCCGGAGTACGTGTTTCTATAAATAATGTTCAAAAACAATTTTTAACCGAATCAAAACATTGTACCCTTACTTTAAATGAAGAAACCGTTGTCACCGAACCTTATTGATTAAGGAGGCGCTTTGTTATGGATGTTACGCCCATGAGTTTGCAAATGGTTGTCCCTCATTCAACGGAAGTGGGACAGATTCAACACAATATGAATCAGGCTGGGGCGCTTCAACAGAGCTTTGAGACTTTAGAGCAAAAGCGCGACGCAGAATTAAAACAACAGCAGGTACGGGAAAAGGATAATCTTGAGGACGGTAAGGTAAAAGACGATCCCGAAAGGCAAAATCGCGGCTCTTATAGAGGTATGAGAAGGCGGGCGGCGGCTAAGGCGGAAGAAGAGGTCGAAGAAGAAAAATTTGCTGTTGACCCTTCCCGCGGTCGTCATTTGGATATTTCTTTTTAATAAGAGCATAAGGGCGTGTGCTTTATATGGTAGTGGAAATTATGGGGCTGCTCATTTTTGTAGGAGTGGCTCTTTTGCTTTTTGCAAGGTACCAAGGTGGCAAGAATGGAGGAGGGGAGGCGGCTAAGAATCTAACTACTTCTCTTGAATCGTTGCAACGGGAGATGGATAAGGCGAGTACGGAAGCTATTGAGAGAATGGGAAGCCATGTCAACCGCTTTGAAAGGCTTATGAAAGAAGCCAAAGCGTCTGATGAGGATTTGTCTTATCATTTGAAGGAAATGCACGCGCTTGAGGATAGATTGCGTAAAGAGATGGCGGAGAGCAGGGCGTTGTCGGAGGAGTTAAGGCGAGAACGGGAAAGATCGAGAGAACTTGCGGAAGAACTTGCAAGAAGGGTGGCTGCGATTCCTCAAAATATAAACGCTACTAATGTTGATTTTAAAGTGATGAACGCTGCGCCAAAAATAAACAATGCGATAAATTCTTACGAGAATTTGAGCGCATTGCCGGAGGCATCTTACGAATCTGTTAAGGAACAGCCGTCTGAGAAGAATAATTTTGCTTCGCTTCTTGAAAAATCAATAGAAAAAAGCAAAGAGCTGGAAAAGGATAGGTTTGAGCCTGAAAGGGAGGTTTACGAACCCTCTCAAGAAGCGTTGGAGTTAAGTAATGAAGAACAGTCGGAAAATCCTTCGGTTCGCGCGAAAACGATGCTTGAAAGGGGGGCAACAATAGAGGAAGTTATGCGTAAAACAGCTATGGGGCGAGGCGCAGTAGAACTTTTGGCGCAGATGGTTAAGAAAAAGTAAGGGGCGCATGATATGGACGAAGAGAAAATGAAAAAAGATCTTCAAAATGTAGAAATAGAGAAATACGCCGAAGATTATTCAGAGGATGGATTGTGGAAGAAGATTAAGGAAAATGTTAAATCTATTGGCGTTACTCTTATATATAAAGCGTTGCAGCTTTTTTATGTGGCGCAATCGCCAAATTGCCCCATGAAGGTTAAGGCTGGAATTTATGCGGCTTTGGGATATTTGATTTCTCCGATAGATTTGATTCCGGATTTTACGCCGATTGCGGGTTATGCCGACGATGCAACGGCTATAGGTTTTGCTTTGCTCTTGGCACAAATGTATATTACGGATGAGATAAAAGAAAAGGCGAGAAACAAAATTCACGATTTATTAGGAGCAAGAGCATTGGAGAAGTTGGATAGAGAAAAAGCGTAGGTCAGTAAAAAAGTTGATTTTTTAGGAGAGTGAATGGTATGAAAAAGTTGTTATGCGTTGTTGCGGCGGGAATTCTTATGATTGTGGGAGGTTGCAGTTGCAGTAGTGAACATAAAACGGAAACCGCCGTCGGTGTGAATTCGAACGGTAAGGTAGAAACGAAAGTTACGTCGTCTGTTTATACGGAACGTACGGAAAACGGCAAAACAGTAAACAGCAAGGCATCGGTTGCTGTAGGCAGTCAAGGCGTGAACAACGAAATAAGCGGTCTTTCTTATATTGCGGAAGACGCAGATTTAAGGAAAGGCGAAGCCGAGATTGACGGATATTTTTATAATAACGGTTCAAATACTGTGAAAATAAACGCTGTAACCTTATCTTTCACATTTAAAGATAATAACGGCAAAGTTATTTGGGAGGATACCGGGAAACTCGACAATCTTGATTTGGTTGTAAGACCCGGCGAAGACGTAACTTACGATTTTATTGTAAAAAACCCCAACGCCCCGTTATATACCGGTCCCTTTGATATGAAATACACTATAAACATGAGGTAATTTTCTTTATTTACCATGATATTTAAAACTATATTTTGGCGTTTTGCGTTTAACAAATTCTTGTCATTGGCAGGAATTTGTTTTTTTTTGTCGAAACATTGACTTGTATTATCTGATGATTATTAATTCGGAGGTAAATTTATGTTGCATAAAAGTTTATTAAAAGTGTTTTTTGCTGGATTTACCGCTGCATTTATTGCTTTTAGCGGAGTTAATGACGCAAACGCCGCATCGCGCGAAGAAATTGCCGCTATTAACGTTAAATCGGCGGCGGATTTTCAGTTTTGGAACGATAACTCTCCCACAAAGAAGAAAATCGTGGATTTTGTAGAAAGCGCCATAAATCCAAACAGTCCCGGTTTTATACCGCCAGAAGACAGAATTGCTACTTTCGATATGGACGGCACCTTTTACTGCGAAACGGCGCCCCTTTATTTTCAAGAAGTCATGTTTTTCCATCGGGTTCTTGAGGATAAATCCTACAATGCGCCGGAGGATTTGGTGAAACTGGCCAAAACCATAAGACCTAAAGTATATAATAAGGAAAAACTGACAAAGGAAGAGAGTCGGCAATATTTTGAAGGACTTACCAAAGCATATAAAGGTATGACGCCCGAAGAATACAGAGCTTATGTCAGAAATTTCATGGACACAAACGAAACGGGACTTTCGAATTTAAAACGGGGAGAGGCTTTTTATCTTCCAATGGTGGAAGTGATATCGTATCTTGCAAACAACGGTTTTGATGTATATATAGACTCCGCCTGTGGAGTGCTTACCACTCGCGAACTTGTTGACGGATTGTTCCCCATTCGATACGACAGGATCCTAGGTTCCGATTTTAATTTCACCTCGACAAACATGGGAAGCGACAAACCGGAAAATCATTTTTACGACAGATTTAATGAAAAAATAGTGATTTCCGGCGTTCCGCTTACGGATAACGCAAAAGTACGAAAGATATTTTCAATATATAACCAAATAGGTAAAAAACCTGTGTTGGCTTTTGGAAATTCCATGGGCGACAGCGGAATGTTGGAATTTACCCTGCAAGACAACAAATATCCTTCGGCGGCTTTTTACGTCTTATGCGACGACGTTAAACGGGAACTCGGAAATTTAACCCGCGCCGCGAGCGATAAGAAATTTGCGGACAGTCGCGGATGGAATACAATCTCAATGCGGGACGAATTTAAAACAATTTATGGAGACAATGTAAAACGTACGAATTAATCTATCTTTTGACATATTATTCGTATTATGTTATTATACATCGTAAAACGCTCGATATTACAAAGGGCAACGTTCGAGCGGGAGCACAAGAAAGAGCAAGACTATGATAAAATTGGAAGGCGTAGAAAAGACTTATGACAGTCCGTCGGGAAAAGTAAAAGCGTTAAAGGGCATTGATTTAAATATAAACAAAGGGGAAATTTTCGGCATTATCGGGCTTTCGGGAGCGGGAAAAAGTACCCTTATCCGCTGCATAAATATGCTTGATGCGCCTACGAAGGGCAAAGTTTTCGTGGACGGCGAAGAACTTACCGCAATGAGTTCAAACGAGCTTCGCGCCGCAAGAAAACGTATCGGCATGATATTTCAGCATTTTAACCTTTTGTCAAGCGCAACAGTTTACGACAATATCGCGTTTCCTCTCCGTCTGTTGGATATGCCGGAAGAAGAAATAGAAAAAAAAGTCACGTCTTTGTTGTCGCTTGTGGGTTTAGAAGACAAGGCGAAGCAGTATCCTGGCGCATTATCGGGCGGACAAAAACAGCGTGTCGGTATCGCAAGGGCTTTGGCGAGTGATCCGAAAATTTTGCTCTGCGACGAAGCCACAAGCGCGCTTGATCCGCAAACTACCAAGTCTATATTGGATTTGATTAAGGTTATAAACGAAAATTTATCCCTTACGGTCGTTGTAATAACCCATGAGATGCAGGTTATAAAAGATATTTGCAATAGAGTGGCGGTTATAGAAAACGGAGTTATCGCAGAAGAAGGTTCTGTATTGCAGGTGTTTACGAACCCGCAAAAGGAAATTACTAAAGAGTTTATCAGCGTTGTTTTGTCTAACGAACTTCCCGTAGCATTTAGAGGCGGTAAAATTTCCAAAGAGCCTATAGAAGGCGGTTATTTATTATTACGGCTTACTTTCATCGGAGAAAGCGCCGATGACCCGGTGCTTGCGGGCATGATAAGAAGTTGTCCCGTCGAATGTACAATGCTTTTCGGGAATTTGGACGAGATACAAAAAGTGCCGTTCGGTAGAATGATTGTGGGAATTACCGGAGATGAGGACGGGATTTACAAGGCTCTATCCTATCTTTCCGAACAGGATTTAAAGTTGGAGGTGATAGGCTATGTCAGGCGAAATGCTGACTCTCCTTCTTAAAGCCTTGGGAGAAACCGTATATATGGTGGCGGTGTCTATGATAATCGCCTCCGTTATAGGCGTACCGTTAGGTGTCCTCCTCTTTACCACCGAAAAAGGCGGAATACTTGAAAACGAGACTTTAAACAAGATAATCGGCGGCATCGTAAACGCCGTTCGTTCGATTCCGTTTATAATCCTTATGGTAGCGATAATTCCCTTCACTCGCTTTATCGTAGGCAGCGCCATAGGTACAACGGCCGCAATGGTGCCCCTTGTAATAGCTTCCATTCCCTTTATCGGACGACAAGTCGAAACATCGTTAAAAGAGGTTCCGTACGGACTAATCGAAGCGGCGCTATCCATGGGCGCAACTCCCTTTCAAATCATCTCAAGGGTACTTTTGCCGGAATCCATGCCAAGCATTGTGGCGCAACTTACCACAGTGATTATCGCCCTCGTAGGCGAAAGCGCAATGGCGGGGGCAATCGGCGGCGGCGGACTTGGCGACCTTGCCATAAGATACGGCTATCAACGTTTTCGTCCGGAAATTATGATAGCTACAGTCATAATTTTAATTATCCTTGTCCAATTAGTCCAGTTCTTAGGCACCAAACTTTCCGAGCATTTGAGGAAACGCTAGTTCTTACTTTCTTTCTCTTTTCTTTTTTGTAAAAAGAAAAGAGAAAGAAAGTGACAAAGAAAGAGAAAAGAAAAAACTTTAATGGGCTTTACATTGGGAATTTTTATATAACATTCAAAGTTAAGTTTATTAAAGTTTTTTTCTCTTTTTTCTTTTGTTACTTTTCTTTTTTCTCTTTTTTTACAAAAAAAGAGAAAAAAGAAAAGTAAAAACTATCTCTAGGAGGAATAATTTTATGAAAAAGTTAGTTTTAGCATTAGCGGCGATTTTAGCAATGTCGCTTTTGGTTGTAGGCTGCGGGGGCAACAAGTCTTCGGTGAAGACCGTTAAGGTAGGAGCTACGGCTGTACCTCATGCGGAAATATTGGAAGTGGTAAAGCCGGTTTTGGAAAACGAAGGCATTAAGCTTGAAATTATAGAGTTTAACGATTACGTTCAGCCTAATCTTTCGTTAAACGATAAGGAACTTGACGCAAATTTCTTCCAACATAAACCTTATTTGGATAATTTTGTGGAAGAACATAAAGAGTGTAAGCTTGCAAGCGCGGCAGGTATCCATATCGAACCTATGGGGATTTACTCTCATAAGATTAAGAAACTTGACGAGCTTAAAAACGGCGGCATCGTAGCCATTCCAAGCGATCCCACAAACGGTGGACGCGCTTTGTTGCTTCTTGAGAAACAGGGCGTTATCAAATTAAAAGACGGCGCGAATGAAAAAGCCACAGTCCAAGATATTGTGGAAAACAAGAAGAACTTAACGGTGAGAGAGATTGAGGCGGCGCAGCTTCCCCGTACTCTTGAAGACGTTGACGCAGCAATTATCAATTCCAATTTTGCAATGCAGGTAGATTTAGTGCCGACCAGGGACGCTATCGCCATTGAAGGCAACGATTCGCCTTATGTAAACATAATAGCCGTTCGTACCGGCGATGAAAATCGCAGTGAAATTAAGGCGCTTATAAAAGCTGTACAGTCCGACGCAGTGAAAAAGTTTATCGAAGAGAAGTATAAAGGCGCTGTAGTGCCCGCATTTTGATGATAATTGGGACTTATCCTTTAGAATCTCGATTTTATGTTTTGATGCCCCTCGCAAAGTTGCGAGGGGCATATTTTTAGACAGGAGGCGCTTTTATGTTTTTTTCTCCCAATGATGATTTTGATTTGGAAAAAATCGCAACCAGCGGACAATGTTTCAGATGGGAAAAGATAGCGGGCGGATATAGAATTTTGCATGATAAGCACTCGCTTATAATAAAGGAACTGGGCGATGGCAAATTTGAAGTTTTAGCGGATGAAGGCGAATTCAACGCAATCTGGAGGCAATATCTCGATTTAGACGAAAATTATGCTAAAATACGGGAAAGAATCGATGCAAAAGATGATTTTTTGCTTGCCGCGGCAAAGTCTGAAAAGGGTATTCGCATATTGCGTCAAGAACCTTTTGAAACCCTTATTTCATTTATCATTTCACAGAACAAAAATATTCCCGCAATAGAAAAATCCGTGTTTTTAATTACAAAATACTGCGGCGAGCAAAAACGTGACGCTTTGGGCGAGATTTATTATTCGTTTCCCACTCCGGAAAAAATCGCAAATTTGGATGATCAAATTTTAATTGACTGCAAATTGGGATATAGAGCGCCGTATGTAAAAAAAGCCGCAGAAGCTTTTTGCGAGGGTAAAATAAATTTTGATAAACTAAAAAAAATGAATTCGGACGATGCCATAAAAGAGTTGCAACAGCTTTACGGCGTAGGTCTTAAAGTCGCAAGTTGCATATCGTTGTTTGGACTTCACCATCTAAACGCCTTTCCAAAAGACGTATGGGTAAAACGAATTTTAGCCGAATTTTACAAAAACGGCTACCCTTACGAAAAATATTCGCCCTATAACGGCATTTATCAGCAATACGCATTTGCATATTATAGAAAGCTTGCTCTAAAGGAAGCTACGGTTAAGTAAGTTAGAGCTATTTTTCTACATACCAAATACAACAATAAAAAAGCGACGTGATAACAATGAATATAGCGGTATGCGACAGCGACTTAACTATCGCCGCATATATCAAAGATTTGATTTTAAAGGAAAATTCCAAAGCTGCGGTAGCAATTTTTGCGTCATCGGATGAACTGATAAAGGCAAGCGCTAACTTCAACATCTATTTTCTCGATATAAAGGGAATTTCAGGAATGGAACTCGCTCGCAAAATCCGCGATAAGGAGAATAACAAACAGCGAAGCGTAATAATTTTTATAACGGGCTATGCAGAGTATATGCCGGAAGCCTTTGACGTGCAAGCTTTTCATTATTTGGTAAAACCTATAGACGAGGAAAAATTTAAACGGGTTTTTAAAAAGGCGCAACAAGAAACGCAGTCAGCGGCAAGACAAGAAAACGAATTTGTTATGCTGAAAATTTTCGGCAAAAATAAGAAAATATTCCTAAAAGACATATTTTACATCGAAAGCGCAAATAAAAAGGTTGCTGTACGCACAAATGAAGGCGTATTTGAAATTCCCGGAAAAATGGAGGATTTTGAAGCGTCATTGGGTGATGGTTTTTACCGCGCCCATCGTTGTTATCTGGTGAACTTTGCCAAAATTTCTTCATACAATCAAAAGGAAATTGAACTCGAAAACGGCGACCGCATACTTTTGGCGCAGAAAAAATACGGTTCATTCGTAAAAGCCTATCTAACTTATGCCAAAGCCGGAGGAATCGTAAATGTTCGATGAAATATTCCTGCTTGACTGTTTGGTTTATATCGCCATCGGAGCAATAGGTTTTAAATATGCGGAATTTTTTCTCAAGTTAAAAACCCGCCGCATAAAAGCCATGTTCCTTTGGACGCTTATTTTTGCTATGGGAGAACTCATATACAAAAATGCGGGAACATTCGATGATTCAACCAACATTTTATCTTATATCCTTCTCCTTGGGATACTGTCTATTGTATTTTTCGAAAAAAATATCCCTCGAAGCGCCTTCTTCCTCGCAAGTTTTGTCGCAGGCTGGGAAATTCTGCGTTTTACGGTAAGCCCACTGGCTCACGCCATGCTGGGAATATGGAACCCGCTGTGGGAGCAAATGATAAACGCTCTCTTAAATAGCGGCGTCATGCAAGGGGAAAACATTCTTTCGCTTATTCAATTGACAAACAGAATCGCCCTCTTTACAACGCTTTTAATATGCCGCATGGTTCAGCTTGCTATGCTTTATTTTTATCTCAAGTTAATTCGCAAAAATTTCGTCGCAAAAGATTACGAATTGACATACGGTGAAATGTGGTTCCTGCTTATTCCGTGTCTTACTATACTCTCAATCGACATTACCCTTAGAGTTATGGCGTATTCTGTAGACAACAGCGCCCTTATGCTGATATACGAAAGAGCGCCTTCAACTCTTTTGCTCTTGCCTGCGGTAAGCGTACTGCTGTTGGGATTTACTATAACAGCGGTGACTTTATTTAAAGGACTGTCTGACGGAAAAATCGAGTACAGAAAACGACTGCTCCTTGAAAACCGCATGGCGGAAGTACGAAATCGGGTCAACGAGATAGAAAACATTTACGGCAATATGCGTGGCTTAAAACATGATCTTAGAGGGGCTATCGCAAATGTTGCCGCTTGCATTAACAATAACTCCGTCAAACTTTCCGACGAAGTTGCCTCATACTTAAAGGGCATGGAAAATATTATCGCTCGATTGGATTTTTTTGACAACACAGGAAGTCCCATTGTTGACGCTATACTAAGCCGATTTAGAAGCGTTTGTAAAGCTGAAAAGGTATCGGTTGACTTTAGTTTTCACTACCCGCAAAACAACGCGCTTAATATATACGATTTAAGCGTTATTTTGGACAACGTCCTGCAAAACGCAGTAGAAGCCGCAGCAAAAGTCCGAAACTATCCTTTCGTTTCACTCCGTTCATACGAAAAGGGTGGTCTTTTCTTTATAGAAGTTGAAAACAGCTTCGACGGGAATTTGATATGGAAGAAAGATTCGGAAATTCCCGCAACGTCCAAACAAAACAAGGAGTTACACGGTATCGGTCTTGCAAACGTCAAGCGCATAGCCGAAAAATACTCGGGAGATATGGCTATTGACACGGAAAAAAGAGACGACAAGAATACGTTTCAATTAACCGTCATGCTTTACAAGAGCCATCAGGGCGACTGAAACAAAATACGTTGCGCCTTCGCTTTGATTTTTCCAAAAGACGATTCGCCTTCCATCAGTCTTGCGGCCTCCTTCATAATCAATTCCAATTCGTTTCCCGCAACGGGCTGACCTATGACAACGCCGTTTCCGTCCGTAAAAAATACCGTGGGAGCGTGTCTTATGCGGCTTAAAAGTTCCCTTAAATCATCATTTGCCGTAATTTGCAATATGTCAATATTCCTTGAAATCATCCGCGCCTTCTCAATTTGTTCTAAATCGGGGTTTTCCCCTATGTCGCCAGCTATTCCCACAAGTTGAAAGGTCTTATCGGAAGTATTTTTCCAATCTTGAAGTTCCGATAAAATTTTTCGACTACCGTCTGCGTCTTTTACTACCCATAAACACACAACGGTAAATCTGCCTTTAAAAATATCCTCCGTTACGACATTTCCCTCTAAATCATGCGCCATAAACATAGGTATTTGAAAATTTTCACCGCTTTGATTAAGGTGTTTTATATTGTTTAATCTCGCTATAACAAAAGCGTTCGCAACAAGCAAGCAAAATATTGTCAAAAATGGTATGATATACTTTTTCTTTTTCACGGTTTCACCTCCGCATTGTTATACTCGCGAAAGAAAAATCGTTTATGTTTGTTGTTTTCGTCCGCGGTATATGCAGAGCAAGTAAGAGCTTTTCCTTCGGAAAATTCTAACTTGCTCTAGTATATCATAGCAGGATATTTTGAAAAAAATCGGACGTTCACACCCAAAAACAAGCCGTTCGCTCCCAAACCGTTAAGTTTCGACATACTATTTCGATATTATTTTTAAGAAATGTATATTAAGTTTTATTAAAGTTTTTCTCTCTCTTTCTTTCAAAAAGAGAGAGAAAGAAAGTAGACACTATTGCAGGGGAGGAATTATAATGCCGGTAAAAATTGGAGGAAGCTATGTGTCAGAGGCAGCGGCAAGTTACGCAAAAGCGCAGGCTGAGGAGGGAAAGTCGGATTCAGACATATTAAAAGGTTTATCCGATAAATTTCCCAATATGAAGTTTACTGTTGGAACAAAACCCTTTTCGGGGATGGGAATCAACAATGTTTCCATTTCGCCGAAAATTTTAAAACAGATGGAGAACGACCCCGAAAAACGACTTGAATATGAAGCGTTAATCTATGATATTGCAAATACAGATTTAGCTCAAGGTCGAAAATTAAAAGCAGGTGGTTTTATAATAGGCGATGACGGGGGATTAAGAGCGTGGAGCATATCGGAGCCTAACGATGGCAACCGGAAAAATATTGCCAATCTTAACAAAAACGACAAAAAGAGTTGGATTGACAAAATGCTTGGCAACGCCGCAAAAAAGAAAAAATCTTCGCCGCTAAAAGAAGCGCAGGAGAAACTTTTGGAGAAAGCTAAAGAAAAAGCCGATGAAAAAGTGAACGCCGCAGTTTTGGAGATTTCCAAGGAGGGTAAAGCCTTATCCCTTAACGAAGTCAAGGATAATATTGCTTTTGCAAATGCCAACGAACTTTCCAAATATCTTTTTCAAAACTTTGACATCGTGAAACAGGGAATGAGTCAAATATCCTCAAAATATCTGCGAGACTGCGTGACTGACGCTGATAAACGTCAAGCATTATTTGACAATTTATCCGCAGCTGACGATGTGCTAAAGGAAAGACAAGGTCAAATTGGTTTTCAAGGTATGAAAATAACTATTGATGAAAAAGGCGAAGCCTCAATGGAATCTTCCAAAAGCACTGTAGGCTTTAACGGCGAAAAAATAAAGAGAATTATGGCAGCTGCCGCCACCAAAGACGATATGAAAGTCGCTATAGAACTTTTGGAGCAAGACATTGAAGAACTTGAGAACGGTTTAAAAAACAATATGTGCGACGAAGCGGAAGTGCAGAAGGCAAAGGACATGATGAAAGAAGCGAAACAAACGATGTCAACTCTGCCTGAGCGTCCATCGACTCCTGAAGAAAAAACTGCTTTGACTATAAATATGGTGATATAACAAGACTAGATGTCCCGTGCCTCTACGGTGTGGGTCTAAACGTGAGAAAGGCGGGAGTTAAAATCTCCCGCCTTTCTCACGTCTTGTTGAAATGCTGACGTATGAAGTTTTTTCTTCTGGCGAAGAAAAAACTGGAATTAAGGCATTTTAAATAAAGAACAATATAAATTTGCCCAGCTTAAAGCCAGAATTGACGTATGCCTTCAAAATATGTTAAAATCGGTTAAAGTTGATTTAATCAAACTCATTTAATAAGTATTTTTTAGAAATTGAAATGGGAGCGATTTAAATGTTTAGAGAAATGAGAAGAAAGAACCAGCAACTGCCGACGGAAGAGTGTTATCGCATATTAAAGACTGCTACTTCCGGCGTACTCGCCGTAGCGGGTGATGACGATTATCCCTACGCCGTGCCGCTCTCCTTTGCTTATGTTGACGGGAAACTGTATTTCCATGTGGCAAAAAGCGGACACAAACTTGATGCCCTGCGCCGTAATCCTAAGGCATCCTTTTGCGTCGTTGAACGGGATGAGATAGTCCCTGCAAAATATACTACATATTTTTGTAGTGTCATTGCTTTTGGCAAAATCCGCATCGTGGAGGATAATGCCGATAAACGACGTGGTCTTGAGCTTCTCGCCGATAAATACTCTCCTAATGAAACGACAGAGAGCAGGAACACGGAAATCAGTAAACTGATAAATGCGCTCTATACGCTTGTTATGGACATAGAGCATTTGACCGGTAAGGAAGGAAGGGAACTTGCCGAGCAACGTAAAAATAAACTTACTACGGAATTCCGTTCTTCGTCAATATAACTGTTCTGTTATAACCAGGCTAGAAGCCCCCCATCTTTTAGATGGGGGGCTTCTGGCGCATTAGTTCTGTTAAAAAATCTTTCTGTGCCATATGTATGTCAAAAACAATGTGCTATAATGAGGTATAATTTATAAGTCGGAATGAAAGGAGGAATCTTTGCGATGGAGAGAACTGAGAAATCAACCGACGAAACGGTTTACCAATACGATTACAACAATCGCTCATGGGTTGCGGCTTCCATGCGCTACGCCGCTCTACCCGCTAAGGATGTCCCCGTTATTATTTTTGGAGAATTTAGTCTGGGGGAATGGGACTATCAATGCTTTCATTCTTATCGTCGTAAGCGAATGGTCTGGTGCTTGGAGCATGAGCGTTTTGAGAAGGTACACTATATAGAGCGCATATCCTTGGGTGGAAATCGCCGCCGATGTAGAGCGAATGTCCGTAATATCAAAGCATCATCTTTTGGGGTTCAATACAGAATGGTTCGGTTGGCATTGGCAGGTAGAGCATGAGCGACTGATGGAGGAGTTTTACGCTTTGGGAAGTCCGGGAGAAGCCGTTCTGGAACGCAAGCCCAAAAAGAAGTTAAGTCGTTTGGGGCGAATACTCAAAATTTATGACGCCATGCTGACAAACACAAAACCTCTTATCCCCATAAAACACGCCGAATACCCGCCTTCTATGCGGCGGCGGGATTATAAAGCTTTATTTGACTTTGACCCTTCTTTATGGATAGATGACGACGGAACGGTGCACCGCTCTTCCCGCTACACCGATAAAGATATTTTCCCGCCTTTGCCCGATAACGGACGGCGTACTCGGCTATTGGCATATCGTTTGTTTTTGGAGGATTGCGGTCATATCAATATGGAGCTTGCGGAGAAAATTGCGGGCGGGAAGATTTCTCGGCGAACTTTCGTGCGGGACTTGGAGTTTTTACGAGAAACTTGCGCCTGCGGCAGGCTTATATACCAAGCCTCGGAAAAAATCTATACTTGGGAATCGTTTGGAGATGATTAAAATGACAGCGTTAGAATACGTGGAAAAACTGTATGAAATGGACACGGAACTTTGCAATATGGCAGGAAAAGAGATAGCCTTTGACACGGAGGAAAATTTTTTGCAGACCCTTTCTTCTTGGTTGGCAAAAATGAGCGGTGAAGACGCTAAACTTGCGCTTGCGGACCTTAAGGAAAAATACGATGCCGATGCTATAAATACGTTGAAAGATATTCTTACGCCCTACGAGTCTGATTATCATTTTGGAACCCGCAGGCAGTATGAAGAATGGAAACATGAAAAAGTATGAAGATATGATAATTTTGCCAGACGACGGCGATACTATTGAGCTTGAGTGAGGGGGAGTTATAAATGGACAAATATCAAGCTTTTTTTGAAATGGTGAAAAAATGGACTGTAAACGATTATCAAACCCAAGGTATCAAGTCGGAGGTTATACTTGATATGCTGATCTCCGAGTTTATCGAAGAAATGGTTGCGGCAGAACTTGGAGAAAAGCTTGACGCGGTGAAACTTTTGGTCAAGGAATTTCCCATTCGTACCGTGGACAAGAGTCTGCGTAACGCTAAGGTTGATTATTTGGTACAGGTTGGGAATAAAATATACTTAACGGAGTTAAAAACCTCTAACGAGAGTTTGAAGCCGACTCAGGAAGCAAATATGCAAAATGCGGTAGACAGGAAAACTGCCGACCTTTGGTATTTTTTCCGGCAAATTGTCACGGGAAAAAGTCAAAACAGCGCTGATGGAAAAAAATACTCTTACACGTTGACGCGCTTAAAGGAGAAAGCGGGATTGAGCGAATTAGAGTTTATTCCCAAATCACTGGCAGATGCCGAACTTGATATTTTGTATATATGCTTGCATGAAACTCCTCAAAGCGGCAAATTTTTTCAAAATAGGAAAAAACACTTTTACTTGGAAAACCTGTCCCAAAATCGCAAATTTATTTCCTACTTGGAAACTAGAGGAAAGAAAGAGGCATGGGATAAGCTGAAAGAGATTTTAAGCGGCATATTGGACGCAACAGCCAAGTTTGAAGGTGGCAGGGTTAAACTTATCAAGACTAAGACATTTTCCAAGAATAACGCCAAATATAAAAATTTTTTCAAAAAAATGACAGAAGAATATACAGAACCGGGACTCGTTTCAATTGATGAAGAAGATTTGTCACCGTTCAAGGAATTCACAGGTAGCGTTTACATTGGCGAAGCCGAAGCTGCGGGAGAAAATGCCTTGGAGATTGCCGCAAAAGAGGCGATATCCAAGGCTGAGAACTTTGCTGCCGCCAAAGAAGTGCTTGTGCGCATTTTAGGCAGTTCAGATAAAGTGAATATGCTTGTGGCAAATGAGACAATCGCCGCCGTTGATAAAATTGTAACCACCGCTGAGAGCATTTTCGTGATTAACCTCGATGATAGTTTGGGCGATACGGTGCAGGTATCGGTTGTGGCGAAACTTCCGTGATATTGTGAGAGCGAAGAACCACTGTAAGGCGCAGGGGCTTATCTTTGTCGGTGTCAGGAGAAATACCGTTTTTGGGTACGGGGTCATTTTAAAAATTTTCCCGTTATGCTTTCCGCATTTTCCTTAATCATTTTCGGCGTTCCTGTTGCCACAATTTTGCCACCTGCTTCGCCGCCATACGGACCCATGTCGATGATGTAATCGGCGTTTCGGATAACATCCAAATCATGCTCAATAACGATAACTGTTGCGCCATGCTCCATAAGGGAGGTAAAGACTCCGAGTAGGGACTGAACATCAAGAGGGTGCAAACCGATGGTAGGTTCATCAAATACAAAGACAGAGTCTTCTTGGCCGCGTCCCATTTCGCTTGCCAATTTGAGCCGTTGCGCCTCGCCGCCAGACAAACCGGGAGTTTCCTCCCCAAGGGTCAGATAGCCTAACCCTAAGTTAGAAAGAACTGATAGGCGTTGATATACTGTTTTCATATCCTTACAAAATTCCAATGCCGTATCGACATCCATATCCATAAGTTCCGGTAAAGAATGAGCTTCTCCCGCTTTATTGGTGTATTTCAACGTGTAGGCTTGTTTTCCGTAACGAGAACCTCGACAATCGGGGCAGGGGATATTAACATCCGGTAAAAACTGAACATCAAGACTGATTGCTCCCGTACCGTCGCAGGTATGGCAGCGGAGTTTACCCGTATTGTATGAAAAATCTCCCGCCTTGTAGCCCTTTGCCTTTGCTGCAGCAGAACGAGCGTAGATTTTCCTGAGTTCATCGTGGACATTGGCGTAGGTGGCTACTGTGGAGCGGATATTGATTCCTATTGGAGCAGAGTCTATCAGTTTTACATGTTTGATGTTTTCAGCCTGAATTGAAAGAACATGCTTTGGCAAAGGCATACCTGCAATATGAGCAGAGAGTCCCGGCACAAGACTTTCCAAAATAAGCGTAGTCTTGCCGGAGCCGGAAACTCCGGTAATTACGGTGAATTTTCCCTTGGGAATGTCAATATTAAGGGGTTTTACCGTGTGAATGGCGGAAGTTTCCATATGAATCCTGCCCTCGTCGAACATTTTGTCCCAAGGGGAGGACTTTCTCATGGATACATTGGCTGTTCCCGCAAGGAATGGAGCGATGAGTGATTTGCTGTCCTTTTTTACATTTTCAGTTGACCCCTCGGTGATAATGTTACCGCCATTCGTTCCTGCCCCCATTCCCATCTCTATAATCCAATCAGATTCTTTCAAAATTTCCGTTTCGTGGTCAACGAGAATGATAGAATTTCCATCGGCAATAAGATCACGCATTACTCCTTTCAACCCCGCTATATTGGAAGGATGCAGACCTATAGAAGGTTCGTCCAACACGTATAGCACGCCGGTGGTACGGTTGCGCACGGCGCGCGCAAGTTGCATACGCTGACGTTCTCCCGTGGATAGAGTGGAGGACGCGCGGTCAAGGGTGAGATAGCCAAGTCCTAAGTCCATGAGTCGCTTGGCAACCGTATCGAATGACTCGCATATGCTTTTTGCCATAGGTCGCATATCTTTCGGCAAAGAAGCAGGGACTCCCGATACCCAATCTATGAGGGAAGTTAGGGTCATCTGCGTGGCTTCGGCAAGAGAGATGCCGCGAATAAGTGGCGCTCTTGCAGCTTCAGATAAACGTGAGCCGTTACACTTCGGACAGATTTCTTCTTTCAAAAATTTTTCCACACGTTTCATGCCTTTTTCATCTTTAACTTTGGCTAGGGCGTTTTCCACGGTATAGACGGCGTTGAAGTAAGTAAAATCCATTTCGCCGGCTGCGCCGCTGGTTTTGTTTTGGTAGATCATATGGTGCTTTACGGCATCGCCGCGAAAAACAATATCCCGCTCCTTTTGGGTAAGTTCCCGAAAAGGTACATCCGTTCGCACACCCAAGTCCCGCGCTATGTCCTTCATCAGCGACCACATGAGGGTTTGCCAAGGAAGTACCGCTCCTTCGTCTATGGTAAGCGATTCATCGGGGACAAGAGTGGATTCGTCAACTGTTCTCACCATTCCCGTACCGCCGCAATGTTCACAAGCGCCTTGGCTGTTAAAGGCCAATTCTTCTGCGCCGGGACCGTAGAAATGTTCGCCGCATTCCGGACAAACAAGCTCCTGCTCTGTCGCCACGGAGAGTGTCGGCGGCAGATAGTGACCGTTGGGGCAACGATGGCTGGCAAGTCTTGAGAACATAAGTCGCAAACTGTTCAAAAGTTCCGTTCCCGTTCCGAAAGTAGAGCGAATGCCCGGTACGCCGGGGCGTTGACGCAAAGCAAGAGCCGCCGGCACATATAGAACTTCGTCTACGTCGGCTTTTGCAGAAAATGTCATACGCCGTCTGGTATAAGTAGATAGAGCGTCCAAATAACGGCGAGAGCCTTCTGCATACAGTATGCCAAGGGCAAGGGAGGATTTGCCGGAGCCGGACACGCCGCAAATTCCGACAATTTTGCCTAATGGAATATCAACACTAATGTTTTTTAGATTATGCACCCTTGCGCCGCGAATTTTGATTAACTTGGGATGTTCTGTATTTTGCTTCATAAAATCTTGCTCCTAACTTCTATATTGGCAGAAAAATAAATCTGTGATATGCTAAATTCATTAAAAATTTATGCAAGAAAGGTGATTGAAATGCCAAAGAAAATCCTATTCGTTTGCCATGGGAATATCTGCCGATCCCCAATGGCGGAGTTTGTTATGAAGGATATGGTGCGTAAAGCCGGATTGGAAAAGGAAATTCTCGTGGATTCTAAAGCCTGCCGTACCGACGAAATCGGTTCCGACACTTATTACGGAACGAAAAATAAGCTCCGTGAAGAAGGCATACCGTTTACGCCAAGGAAAGCCAGTCAGATTACCGTTGCCGATTATGACAAATACGATTACATTATCGGCATGGATAGTGAAAATATGCGGGATTTGAGCCGTATAACCAAAGGCGATCCCAAAGGAAAGACACATCGTCTTTTGGAATTTGTCGGAGAGAGCCGCGATGTTGCCGATCCTTGGTACACCGATGATTTTGACGCTACCTATCGTGATGTCGCTATTGGCTGTGAGGCGCTGCTGAAAACACTGACAAAGTAGACTAATTTATTCTGTATATCGTTACAAAATTCGTCTGACGATTCCTTAATTTTTGACATAAATTGAATACTATGATATTATAACTCTAAAATTACTACGAACGCAAGGAGGCGAGGAATATGGTAAACTATAGCGTTAAAACCCTCGTGAGCCTTGATTTTCCCGGGGGGGGGTAGATTTTAGTATAGATTTTGAAAATAAAAATTTCATACAAGAATATTTGCCGCGTGAAGCGGGCGCATTTTAAATGTGTTCGTTTTGCGTGGCTTTTTGTGTTTGAAAAAGGTAAAAATTTTATTGCTAAGAGGATGTTTGAAAACGATGATAAAAACGTTAATTTATTGTGCCAGCGGTACAGGAGAGAGAGTTGCTTACTCGTTAGATGATGAGCGATATGAAGTTATCGGTTTGGTTGACAGTAATCCCGAGGTATGGGGAAAGTCATTATATGGTATGGGGGGGTACTGCCGCCTTGTAAAATAAGGGAAATTGATTATGACTTAATCATAATTGCTAGATCTGTGTATGAAAAAGAAATTACGAATGATTTAGTAAATAAATATGGCGTAGATGAAAGTAAAATAGTAGCTTATCAACCTCAGACCCATGGAATTACGTGGGAAGATGAACGGATTGTCATGTTGCGCAAGTGTATTTCGCTTATGAAGGAGCGAGATATTAGAGGAGATATGGCGGAAGTCGGGGTTTATACAGGCGAGTTCGCTAAACTTTTTAACCGTTATTATCCGGATAGAAAGCTTTATTTGTTTGATACTTTCGAAGGATTCGATTCAGAGCGTGACGCCGTCAATGCGGTGGACATCGATAACTTTAAAGATACATCTATAGATATAGTTTTAAATAAAATGAAGAACCCGAAAAATTGCATTGTAAGAAAGGGCTATTTTCCTGATACTGCGTACGGTATTGACGGAGATTTTGCTTTGGTAAGCCTTGATTGTGATTTGTATAATCCTATTTTGGCAGGATTGGAGTTTTTTTATCCCAAACTTGTACACGGCGGATATATTTTTGTACATGATTTCGGTTCTTATCATTATGAGGATGTAAAAAAAGCGGTGTTTGAGTTTTGCGGGCGTAACAACGCCATTATTTTTCCTTTGACGGATATATGTTTGTCCATAGTGGTTTCAAAGTAATCAGAGGAATTTTATGAATACAGATTATTTGTTTGATGATGTAAAAAAGAACGAAGAGCATGGTTTTTACATGCTTGACGATAAGTACAGGAAAAAAATGAATGATTTTTATGAAAATGAGTACTATCAGCATGATCACGCTCTATATCAGCATAACGAATATGACGCCGTTGACATGGCGCATAAAAACAATTTTTATGCGCAGAAGTTGTATATTATCAAAAAATATTCGGGGGGGGGTATACTTCGGAGTATCGAAGTTTCTTAGACATAGGTTGCGGCGAAGGTTTCGCTCTGCAATATTTTTATAATGCCGGGTGGAGCGTAACGGGGGTTGATTTTAGTTCTTACGGCATAACTGTGCATAATACGTCGATGAAAAAATTTCTGCTTCAAGGGGATTTTGAGAAAATTATAAACGAGCTTCATTCACAGGGAAAAACATTTGATTTTATAAATTCCGATAATGTGTTGGAACATTTGCCCGAGCCGGAAAAATTCTTCGAAAGCGTAAAAAAAGTTTCTAATGATAACACTATGCTTTGCGTTACGGTGCCTAACGATTTTTCCCGTATCCAAAAATTGGCTTATGAAAACGGGTTTATCGACGGGGCTTTTTGGGTAGATAAGGAAACAAGCGAACATTTCAGTTATTTTTCCGTAGATTCTTTATCTTCCTTGGGCTATGCCGCTGGGTATGAAAAATTAATCGCTACAGCAGATTGGCCTATAGATTTTTTCCTATTGCATAACCGTACAAATTACAGAAAGGATAACGCCGTAGGGCATGATTGCCATATTGCTTGCGCATTGTTGGAAAACAGCATTTATGACGAATCTATGGATATTGCCGTAAACCTTTTTAAGACTCTGGCGGATGCCGGGGTAGGAAGAGAAATCAGCGTGTATTTTAAAATGGCGAAAGGTCGATGAGAGATGAAAGTGGCGTTGCTTTCAAATATTAATGCGGATCCCATCAACAGATATTTAAACGGTTGTAAAGATATTGAAATTTACGAACCTCAAGGTTATGGCAACGAACTTGGCGTATTGCTTAACAGAGATTCGTCTTTGTATGATTTCGCTCCGGATATGGTATTTATAATTACGGATTTAATGGAGTTAATTGGTCGCGATTTGGAAATAACTGCCGCCGGAAAAAAGATTGACGAATGGTTTGCTCTTTTTGAAAGTTCGCTGAGCGAAGGGACGGTTTTTTACGTTTCAGATGCATTTGTACATGGATTTGAAGTAGATCTTGTTTGGGAAAGAAGCGTAATCACGGCTGTCGAAAACAAATGGGACGAAAATCTGTACGCCTTGGCAAATAAATATTCGAATGTTCGGGTTTTCGGATTAAATCGCATAATACGGCTATATGGTGAGAGCAACGCTTTTTCCCGTAAAATGTGGTATATGGGGAAAATACTTTATTCCGCCGTATTGCAAAAAGCTCTGGCGGAAGAAATAATTCACAGAACAGAGATAGAGATAAGGCAGCCTAAAAAGGCGTTGTTGCTTGATTTAGACAATACCTTGTGGAGAGGACTTGCCGGTGAAAACGATATTTCGCCTGTTATTTTATCTGAGGATGGGGTAGGCTTAGCGTATAAGAATTTTCAGAGAGGGATAAAGCTCTTAAAATCTCAAGGCGTTATATTGGGGATTGTGTCGAAAAACAATGAGGATGATGCGATATCTATAATAGAAAATCATCCTCATATGGTTCTGAGACTTGAGGATTTTGCAACGTATAGGATTAATTGGGAAAACAAGGCTGAAAATATAGTATCAATATCCAAAGAGTTGAATATCGGATTGGATTCCATTGTTTTCATAGACGATAACAAAGCCGAGCAAGCGTTGATACGAGAAGCTTTGAGCCAAGTGTACGTTCCGGATTTTCCGGTTAATCCCGAGGAACTTTCGTCGTTTATAGCGGAAATTTACCGTCAATGTTTTGAAAAGCCGATAGTTACTGATGAAGACAAAAATAAAACAAAACAGTATCGTGAAAACCAGACACGCAAGCAATTAATGAAAGCGTCTGTAGATTTTGCCGGATATTTGGATAATCTAGAAATGCGTATGATTAGGGTAAATCCTGAAAAGCATAAAGAACGTTTGTTGCAGCTCGTAAACAAAACTAATCAATTTAACCTGACAACAAGAAGGCTAACGGAGCAGGAACTTGCAAATATTTTACGCGATAATAATTCGGAGGTCTTTCTTTATAGGGTACTGGATAGGTTCGGCGATAACGGCATTGTGGCTGCGGCAATGGTCGAGTATAGAAATGAGGCTGTAATAACAGAATTTACAATGAGTTGTCGGGTTATGGGAAGAAAAATAGAAGACGCAGTGATAGACGATATCGAAAAATATTCGGCAAGTCGCGGTTACGGCGAGCTTGTAGGCATATATATTCCCACGGAAAAGAATAAGCCGGTAAAGGATTTGTATTCGTCTTTGGGATATAAAAAAAGAGAGGTTTGCGACGACGGAACTTTTGAATTTGTTATTTCGCTAAAGGACGATTTGGTTAGAGATATTCACGTTGAAAGAACGACGGAGGTTTGAAATGAGAGAGAAAATGATAGGTTTAATCGAAAAAACTTTAAATTTAGCCCATGGCGTTATCAATGAAGATACTAAAATTGAAGAAGTACCGGGGTGGGATTCTTTGGCCCATGTTTTGATTATCGGGGCCATTGAGTCGGATCTAGGCATTTCGATTCCATTAGACGAAGCTGTTGACATTGCTTCGGTCGGAGAATTATTTGAAAAAGCGGGGGTATAATAATGGCTGCAACGCTTCGACTGATTACAAAAGATGATTTGGAAAGGATTATGAACTGGCGAATGTCCGAAAGGGTCACAAAATATATGAACACCAATCCTAAGCTGACTCTTGAAGGGCAGGAAAAATGGTTTGACTCTCTTGAAGGAAACGATAAAGTCAGGAACTGGATAATTGAAGTAAACGGTGCGCCCGCCGGTTTGATCAATCTTGCGGATATTGATTGGGAAAAAGGAACTACGTCATGGGGGTATTATATAGGGGAGAATGATAAGCGTTCTTTAAAGTTGGCTGTATCCCTTGAAATGAGTTTATATGATTATTGTTTCGACGTTTTGGGATTTAACGAAGTACACAACGAAGTTTTTAAATTGAACGAAGGAGTATGGAAATTACACATAGCTTGCGGTTGCAAAGTGGTAAAAGAAGTTGTCGGCGAGGTGGAAAAAGAAGGAGTCGCTTACGACATAGTGCATCTTTCCATGGAACGCAACGAGTGGTTTAAAATTAGAGAAAAAAAGAAATATGAGAAGATAAATTTTGATGTGTTTGAAGGTATAATGGGGGGGGTAACGGTACACCACATAGGCGTAGCAGTAGCGGACATAAAAAAATCAGTGGAAAGTTTTAAAAATTTCGGATGGGTTTGCGACGGAGAAATAATAAAAGATTCGTCTCGCAGCGTAAATCTTGCATTTTTAAAGAGGCGTAATTCAAACGAGATTTTGGAACTCGTATCTCCGATTAACGAACAGAGTCCGGTATTTGATATGCTTAATGCCAACAAAAATGTGGCGTTGCCCTATCATATTTGTTATGAAGTAAAGGATATAGATAAAACTGTGGATACTTTGAAATCCCGTAACTATATTCTTGTGGAAAAACCTAAACCGGCAATCGCTTTTCAACACAGACAAGTTGCTTTCTTGTTAAATCGCGATTCCGGTTTGTTGGAACTTTTGGAGGAAAGAAAATAAAAAGAAGGCTGTGAAGAAACTGAAAAACAGTTTCCTCACAGCCTTTTTATGCGTTTTGTAACGTCTTTAAGCTTACAAATTCGTTTGCTTTTTGAAATTTACTGCTTCCGTTTTGACTGCGGTAATTTAGAGTGTCCACATAGGAGCGGATACTGTCTGCTCCTTTTTTCATGCCGCCGGAGCCGTCGGAAAAAATCTGCTTCGTGACACTTGAAAACGTCCCGTTGCCCATTTTCAGCACATCACTTGTAGTGCGACTTTTTGAGGATAACTTTTCGGTAAAATGCGTTCCGTCGCGATATATCCGAGCATTACCCCTGGCAAACCTGCTGTTGCCGATTTTAGTTTCGTTGCCGAAATTGGAAACATCCGTAAACGAATTATCCTGTTTGGAGATGGTTGCGGTCATGGATTGACCGTTTTGTACAATCTCTCGATTTGTGCGTTGAAACAGGCTGCTGCCCCAATTTACCGCACCGAGCATCCCGGTAGAAGACATAAAGCCTCACACCTTCCATGGAAAACCTTCTACACACTCTCATAATAGCATAATTTCAAAAAAAAATCCAGATTTTTTAATCAATAGTCAAAATTTTATTTTTCAGCACATATACTAAAGCCTGTGTGCGGTCGGAAACATTTAATTTCCTGAAGATATTTGTGAGGTGATTTTTTACGGTTTTTTCGCTGACGCAGAGACTGTCGGCTATTTCTTGATTGCTTAAACCTTGGGTTATACAGCTTAACACGTCCATCTCCCGAAGGGTAAGACCGTTTGGACGGTGCCTTTTGTATAAGAGGCGAGCTTTTTCTATAATGTGTTCTTCCTTGCCGAAGAGTCTTTTGGCTATTTTAGGGTAAACAAACGCATTGCCTTTGTTTACTGCGTGAATTGCGCGAACAAGAGCCTCCGGCTCTACGTCTTTTAAAATATACCCAAGCGCGCCGTGTTTTAAGATTTCGAGAATATAGTTATCTCCATCGTGAATCGTAAGAGCTATAATTTTTGTCGGGATTTTTTTGCTCCCCAATTCTTTAGCTACCTCAAGCCCGTTTTTTTCAGGCATATTGATGTCCAAAAGCAGGATATCCGGGGAGAGTTCAAGGGTTTTTTTGATTGTTTCTTCACCATCTCCGGCTTCACCCACCACTTTTAAATCGTCTTCGAAGGAGAGCACGCGACGGATTCCCTCGCGAATAAGTGCGTGATCGTCCGCTATTAATATTGAAATCATATCGTCACTCCTATATGCGTACTTCAAAACGACCGCCTTCCTTGGGAGGCTCTTGTTTTGGCGATATACTTGCGCTTTCTTTGGATTTTTTTTGTATCTGGGCTTGATAATCTCTTATTGCTTTTTTTTGAGGAACAGCAGATATATTTGAAGAAGGCATTTCAGCCGGTTCAGCCGCAAGGGAAGATAAATCTCTTTTGGAGAACCCTTGTGTATCCGATTGTTCCCTTATGAGAAATTTCTTTGCGAGGTAAACCAAAAGCGCCAATACGGCGGCAATCGTAAACCCCCAATACAGCGCGCTGTGCCCGCTATCGGAATTATGCAACCTAAAAGGAGGGGATGTTGTCGCCGCTTGCTGAGTTTCACCGCTATGCTCGTCCGGGAAAGTTTCTTTTACATTCACTCGATTTTCATTTCTGATATCTGACGCTTGAATTTGATTATTTTGTGGTTCGGCTGGGGTTTCTCTCGTATTTTTAGTGTTTTGAGACGGCTTTTCAGTTGAATTTTTGTTATTGTTTTCACCTGCCCGTTGACTCTCCTCGGGAGTTGACGTTGTAGTTTTAGAAAGAGGCCCCGAACCGTGAGCCACGGCATCCTTGGCTTTTTGTTCGTTTATGCTGTCGGTTGAAGTCGGACCGTAACTTTTAGGGCGCGGCATATCGGTTACGCTGCCACCGCCTTCAAGCACTACCCGCGGCGGCGTGGGAGGGGTAGGCGGCGTAGGAGGAGTAGGGAAGTTAAGCGCCATTAATTTGCATCTCCGAAAAGCAAGTAAGAAGTTGCCAAGCTATAGATACCTTCGCCGTAATCTTCGCGAATATCCGGACGTATCAAAAGATTCGGCAAAAATTTTATAGATACTTCCTTAGAGGCAAGTTCAATAATTTTTTGTTTATCGTTTTCTCGTAACTTTTCGTTATAAAATATAACTCCGTGTGGATTCCAAAGCTGCGTTAAAATAACCAGGGTTTTTGCCGCATTTTCGATTGAATCACTAATGCTTAAATCGTTTCCCAAAGCTCCGGCAAAACCGTCGCGCCCTTTGTAGAGTTTGCCCTTTAGAAGTATTCCGCATCTTGGACTTTCCGATTTTTCCCAAGACACGCCTATAAGAGTTTCGCTTTCCGCAACTTTTCCGAAGAGTTTACCTGCGCCGTGTGTCGCCGCATGAATATCTCTAAAAAGGGTTACAGGTCGATTTATCTTAGAGAATAAAAGACTCGAAAGTGCTTCTCCTTTTAAAGCAGGATAGACGTTAGTTTCAAAGTTGCCCGCTATCTCCTCGCCGTCAAGTCCTAAGAGTATCGTTGTTATTTGAGGATATTTTTCAATGAAAGATTCAAATTCTTTTTGTAAAAATTCCGGTGTGACGTTATCGGTAATTGCCTCGCTACCCGTTATAACTTCGCCGAATAAATTTAATACAAACGAGGTAAGTTTAAAATTATTTCCTTCGCTCCAAATATAAGCTCCTAAAGCCAGTCGTTTTTCCGCAACAAAACGGTATTGTCTGGCAGGTCTTCCGCCGATTGTTACCGTATCTGTTATAAGTTCGGCGTCTCCACGTTTGATAAGAGCATCTAAATGAGCGTTGATTGTGACGACGCTAAGTCCGGTTTCTTTTGCAAGATTTGGTTTTGAAGTTACTTTAAGACGCCTTAAGGCGTCAAGGGTAATTTCGAGATTTTTCGCCCGCATATCTTTCTTATCCATACAGCATCCCCTTTAGGGTAGAAATTACTTTATAAAGCTATGTTCTGATTGTACAAGATGAACCCAAAATTGTCAAGCTAAGCTAGAGAATTCACGCTAATTAGGTTAAAATTAATTTTATTTTGGATGGAGGAATTTTTATGAAAAAGGGAACTACTTATGGTTACATTCGAGTGTCAACCGTTATGCAACATGATGACCGTCAAAGAGTCGCTATGAGGGAATTTGGCGTTGAATCTAAATTTATATTTGCTGATAAACAAAGCGGCAAAGATTTTAATCGTCCGGCATATAAAAAACTAATGAAAAAACTCTCCGCCGGAGATGTTTTGGTGATTCAAAGCTTAGATAGGCTTGGTCGGGATTATAACGATATTTTGGAGCAATGGCGTATTATTACCAAGAAAAAACGAGCTTACATCGTAGTCTTAAATATGCCTATTTTGGATACGAGAGTAAAAATAGCCGGTGATCTCACAGGTACTCTTATCTCTGATCTTGTACTCCAACTTCTTTCTTATGTGGCGCAGATGGAACGGGAGATGAATCTTAGGCGCACGCTGGAGGGAATAGCGGCGGCGAAGGCGAGAGGTGTAAAGTTTGGACGAAGACCCATGGAACGCCCGAAAATTTATGAGACGATTCGCCTGCGTTGGGAAGCCGGCGAATTATCGGCGCGTGAAGCTGCAAAACACATAGGAATAGCGCCTTCTACTTTTAGACGATGGGTGAAAACAGGCGAGCGATAAACCATGGTTTATGACCCGGCAATAAATAAAAAAAAATGGCAGGAAATTTGCGTTTTTTAGCGAAAATAATTTGTATAAAGTAGGTGGGCGATAAACCATGGGTTGCCGCCCACCCTGAATCGTAGAGTCTAAAGGAGCGGTTAACATGGCAAAAGAATTGCGTATGGAAAGAAAAGTTGTATTTACAGAGCGTCCTCCATTTCCTGAAAATATGCTTGTAGAACTTACTAACAAATGTAACCATCAATGTATTTTCTGTCACTATCGTCTTATGAGCCGTAAAAAAGCGGATTGTAATCGAGAATTTACCTTTGATATCATAAAACAAGCCTATGACAACGGTACGCGCGAGATTGGGTTTTATATGATAGGCGAGCCTTTTTTGAAGCGGGATTTGGAGGAATACATTGCTTACGCCCATAATCTTGGTTTTACATACATTTATCTAACCACCAACGGCGCTTTGGCTACCTTAGAGCGCACCGTTAAATGTATTGAGGCGGGATTAAACAGTATCAAATTCTCCATAAACGCCGCCACTACTGAGCATTACATACAAATACACGGGCACGACGATTATGAAACTGTAAAAACAAATGTTCGCAATCTTAGCGAATATGTAAGAAAAAATAATATAGATCTTTCAATGTTTATCACTTTCGTAAAAACTAATATTACGTTAGATGATTTTGATTTGTTGCTGGCGGATTTTTCATCCTTTGTTGACAAAATATACGAATGCGACTGCAACTCTCAAGGAACGCCTATAATCGAATTGATCAATAACGGTATTGTAAATCCTTTAATATACTTAAAAGAAAACCAAGAGCTATGCCAGATGGTTTTTAATCGCTTACATATAACTAGCGAAGGTTATTTAAACGCCTGTTGCGCAGATGCTGAAGGGCTTTTGAGCGCCGTTGATTTGCATGAAGTTTCACTAAAGGAAGCTTGGCATTCGGATATTATGGTTAATTTGCGTCGGCAATTTCTTAACAATACACTTAGTAAAGATGTTCTTTGCTATAACTGCTTACATAAAGAGCAACATAAGGTAAAGCCCTTAAACGAAGCGCTTTGGTCATCGAATGGACGCTAATTATAAAAAATGAGTCGTAATGTAGGAGGTTTACTGAAATTGAAAGAGTATAATATTGAAATACCGAAGTTTACAGCGCTTGAGAAAAAGCTTCAACAAGAGTCTGACTTTTTTAACTATATGAAGCTCTTGACAGAGGTTTTAACCCAGTATGTACTTATAATTACCGTTAGCGACACGCCTTCAGGTCCTATGTTTACATCTGCTCATGCAAACGCTATGATGAGCGCACTTGGACTTGAAATGAATATGATGAATGCTTTTCGTATGCCTTATGTAGCAGTTATAGATCATGGTAAGCTTGCGTATGAAAGCACGTCAAAAGGACGTGAGGAGCCTGTAATTGTGAATGGCAATTTAGGAGAACATACTCTTAGTATATATAGCGGAGGCCTTGACTGTAATCTTAATTTGGGGTTTGGATGTAATGCGCTAATCACCATAGATGGTACACATTATTTTGGAGACTTGGGATATAATTTTTTTCTATATAACGTTAAAGATGACTATATTGCTGATATGTGCGTCTACGGAGCTTGGTATAATAGTGATGAACGTACGTTACACAGACCAACTTCCATTATAAAAGAGTTTATCGCAAATTTAAATACCGGGGGGGGTATGCTTTGCTTTATGCATACACCTGTATTTACACCTTTATCAATGCGTTCAGAGCAGGAGAATCTTATTATTAATTCAAAGTTTGGTTATAACATGATGTCTGATAAAAATGTTTTACAAAATATATGGAATAATAAAATTTTTCACTTCGTAAATGACTTTGACACCGAAGAAGATTTGCTCGAAGCTATAACGCCTCCAGACGCTTATGAGGATATTGATGGAATAATGAAGTTCAAAGACCATAAATCAAATGCGGTAAATACAAAAAATGGAATACGGGTAACGACGGATCAACCGCAAAATCCCCAAAGAGCCATATATATTTTTGGTCCTTGCACAACTTTTGGAATAGGCGCAAAAGATAGTTATACGATAGCGTCGTGTTTGCAGAGAAAATTAAACGAGTATTTGCCGGAGGAAAAATTCATAGTATATAATTATGGATTTTATATAAATGGCATAGGTGACGCTCAAGAACGACTCATAGCGATAATGAAATCATTGCCGATACAAAAAAACGATATTATTTTATTTGCGCAAAACGCTCCTTTTTACGGTATCCCATTTTGTGACTTAACCGAAAAATCAAAACGACCACATAATTACGGCGATATTTTTTTGGATAGCGGACATTTTACAGCTAACGGTAATCGTATGATAGCCGACGGTATTTTTGATTTTTTAAAAAAATATGATTTTTTCAAAGATACGAAAATGAACATTACCAATGCTGGAGATTTAGGCGAAATAACTATTTTTGAAAATCACGAGAACGAACTTTTGACGATGTATAAATGTAAACTTAAAAATTTTTTCAAAACAAATATCTCTCCAAAAGTCGGTGCAATTGTTATGAACGCAAACCCTTTTACATACGGACATCGCGCCTTGGTGGACGAAGCTTTGAAAAAATGCGATTACTTGATAGTTTTTGTCGTTGAAGAGGATAAATCCGATATACCTTTTAAAGATAGGATTATGCTTGTAAGAGAAAATCTAAAAACGGAGTCCCGAGTTTTTATAATGCCTAGCGGAGAATTTATAATTTCCGGCAAGACTTTTAGCGAATATTTCAGAAAAGAGAGTTTACAAGAGCAAAAAATAGATACTTCAAAAGATGTAATTCTTTTCGCAAAAGAAATTGCGCCATGCCTTAACATAAGCATTCGTTTTGCCGGCGAAGAGCCTACTGACAAAATTACGAGGCAATATAATGAGGATATGGCAAAAATTTTGCCTATGTATGGCATTGAGTTTATGGAGATAAAGCGAAAGATTACCGATGAAGGGGAAGTAATAAGCGCATCTACGGTAAGGAAACTTGTTAGAGCGTGCGAGTATGAGAAGTTAGAAACACTTGTTCCTCCCGTTACATTTGAGTATTTAAAGAGAAAATATTTGTAGTGGATGATTATTAACAAAAATTAATTTTTGCCTGTCTGTAGACTTATTGTCGTTGTTTCCAATTTAAGAGGATACTCCCCCCGCCCCCCCTCTAGGAGGGGGGCTTTTATGTGGTTCATTCTTAGATAAGTGCCACAAAAGCAACAGTCAGAGAGCCTCCCTCTCAGAGGAAGGTGCCCGAAGAGCGGAGGGGTCGACCATGAAGAGCGCTATTTTTATTTTTGTACTACATGTGAATAGTAACAATACTTATTGTACAGACTGTAGACTTATTAAAAATAATTTTAAAATGGGGGTCCAGAGGGGCGAAGCTCCTTTGGCGGGTCAAGGGCAGCGCCCTTGTGGGGTTTGGGGCAAAGCCCCAAAAACTTCATTTTTCGACAGTCTGAACAATACTTATTGTAATTTCATTGTTTTGTCGATAATCTGCATTTTTTCAAAAATTATGTAACACTTTTCATTTTCAGGCGTATAAAGATACAGAAAGAAAAAAATAAAAGCCTTTAGGCAAACAATTTGAAAGGATGATTGTAATGAAACTTAATAAGGAAAACAAACTAAGCAATGATGAACTTGAACAGGTAGCCGGAGGTCATTGTGGGAATAGTTATAAAGATATGCAGCGAGCGTACGACAGGCAAATGCCGGGCTTTGAAAACATGGATCCCTCAAATATAGCTACGATGGTATATTGCCTCAAAAACTGGGATAAAGTGGTGGGAGAGCTAAAAAATATGTTCGCCCAATACGGAATCGAAATGACTTACAAAAGCGACCCCTTAGAAGACAATCTTTATATGTACCAAGGCAGGCGGATTACCGACGGTCAAGCGTGGCAAATCCTCGACAGCCAAAGAAACCCCTGATTCCCATGAGTATCACGCTCATTAAAATTTTTTCAAAAATTATGTAACACTTTTCATTTTCAATCGTATAAAGATACAGAAAGAAAAAAATAAAAGCCTTTAGGCAAACAATTTGAAAGGATGATTGTAATGAAACTTAATAAGGAAAACAAACTAAGCAGTGAGGAACTTGAGCAGGTAGTCGGAGGAAACGCTGGCGAAACTGCGCTTGAATCGGAATTTTTGCGAGACCTTGGATATAATATTCAAGAAATGGGTTTCTTTCACATGGAGCTTAATTGGGAAGAAGGGTCGGCTAAAGTCAGGGATGGATGGGCGCATTTCGGCGTAGATTGTCATACCGCCAGGTCGGTAAAAAACGAATATTACATCGACGGCAAGAGAGTTTCCAGGCGCCAGGCATTTCAGCATGCGGCATATAAAGCCGGAAAACCGTGGATCTATGATGATGATTATTCTAAATGCGCACTCTGATATAAAATGATAGGTTTACCCCCGAAACATACGAAAAGAGATTTTTTCAAAAATTATGTAAGGCAACCTCTAAAAATTGCCTAATTTCCTTGATGTCTCCCCGCCCCTTCGGGGCGGGGAGACATCAAAAATAAGTTTTTAGAAGTGCCCGTAACAATTTCCGTTTTCAGTCGTATAAAAATACAGAAATAAAACGTCTGAGGGCGAACGACACGAAAGGATGATTGTAATGCAACTCGATAAAGAACACAAACTGAACGATGAGGAACTTGAGCAAGTATCGGGAGGATGCGACTATGAAACATCCGATGACAGCAAATTTTTGAATGTTTTGCTCAGTGGAACCGATTATCATCGTTGCGATCGCTACGGCAAATTTAAAATTTTTTGGGGGAGCAGCAAACGTTACGGTCCATGTGAAGATATCGAGAATTCTTGGAGGGTGCTTGGCATTGAGATGGTCCCTTACGCCTCTGATCGTAATGAATACTGGATGAACGGCAAACTACTTACGAGGGGCGAGGCTTGGGCCCATGCGGAGAAATTAGTGGGCAAGCACTTGGAACGCGCAGATTGGGACTGGTAACGTAAAAAGAAAAAAAGAACGTCTAAGAAAGGATAGTGATTTAAATGCCGAATTTTGAATATGCAAAACTCACCGATGATGAACTTGAGCAGGTAGCCGGAGGTCATTGCGGGGATAGTTATAAAGATATGCGTCAAGCGTACGAGAGGAAAATGCCGGGCTTTGAAAAACTGGATCCCGAGAGCCTGGATACGATGGTGTATTGTTTAAAAAACTGGGATAAAGTGGTGGGAGATCTAAAAAATATGTTCGCCCAATACGGAATCGAAATGACTTACAAAAGCGACCCATTAGAAGACAATCTCTATATGTACCAAGGCAGGCGCATTACTAACGGTCAAGCGTGGCAAATCCTCGACAGCCAAAGAAACCCCTGATTTCCATGAGTATGGTAGGTTTATCACTCAAACATACGAAAGAAAATTTTTAAAAAAAACATGCAACATTTTTTGTTTTTTCTGAATATAAAGTACAGCAAGAATGAACGAAAGCCTTTAGGCAATGAGAAATCAAGGAGATGTTGAAAATGGCAAAACGCGAAGAAATTCTCAAAAAAATTAATCTTGAACTTAATAAGTTGAGCGATGAAGAACTTGAACAAGTGGCGGGCGGCAATGCGGAGCAAACGTCAAATGACAGTCGCTTTCTTAACAGCTTGAACGGCTCGACAGACCGTTACGGCCCGGAACGTATCGCGTGGTCGTTTGGAATTCATAATGCGGAAATTGAAAAAGGTTGGGCGACAGTCGGAATAAAAGCAACAGTCTATTTCGCTTGCGGCGGTTTCGGCAAAAGCAACAGATATTATCTTAACGGCCGAGAAATCTCGCAGGAAGAGGCGCGTCAGCACGCAATGGAAGTCACTCAGCACTATATGACGGAAAAAGATTGGAAATGGTAAAAAATTTTGCAACTATGTGAAATAGAGGAGATGTTTAAAATGGTACAGAATATAGAGATGAACAAATTAAACGATAGCCAGCTTGAAAATGTTGCGGGCGGTTGCAGCTATGAGTCGTTTGAATTATTCCACGCTTTAAGAGGCAACAATGCCTTTCAGAAAGATTATCCCGGTCTTTTTGCTCCTCCGGTGAACCAGGAGGTTAAGATAGACGATAACATTATGGAGAAAGCGCTCTTGGAAAAGATGGGAATTAAGGCGCAGATTAATTGGGGGCCTGACGAATGGTTCGATTGCAATAAGTATGTGTCTGCAGACACCGGCAAGAGATTGTATCATGATGATGTTATAAAAGCCATAAAGAATTACAAAGGTTAAAAAATTACCTTTTGTTGCTGAAACATATAAGAGCCGATAGCTTGGTGACTAAGACCACAAGCTACCGGCTCTTGTACCGTTTTTCACAGCATCATTTCCACAACGAATAGCACGGAGAGTGACTATTCACGGGTAATACAACATAGTGGTGCGAAAGGTGAATTGGTGCCGTTCACGGTCGACCTCTCCACCGCTTCGCGGTCCCCCTCCCCTTTCAGGGGAGGCAATGTGAAGGTGACTTTTCTATTATATATCCACAAAATGAGAAATCAGAGAGCCTCCCCTGAAAGGGGAGGTGCCCGAAGGGCAGAGGGGTTGACCATGAAGAGCAATATTTTCCTTTTTTTACTACCCGTGAATAGTAACCACGGAGAAGATTATTAGGTTAAATCGCCCCATCAATCATCTCCGTACTTTTTGTTTTGTCTGCCTTCTTGAAACCGCAATTATCCTGTTCACGCATTGGATTCTTTCATTATTTTATATCGTCATAACCTTGTCACCAAATATTTTCTCAAATTGGTTTAAATTTTTATTCAACTTTCCCAGGACAAAACAGGCAGTAAATCCTTTATGGGATGCGCATTGCCGTTGATTAATACGAACTGCCATGAGGACTTTTACGCCATGGAGGCTGTGTTATGACAAATTGCCGCTTTTGGCAATTTTGACGCCGAAAGACAGCGTTTGCTTTTTGGTCTTAAAAAGTGTGAGGATATTTGCGACGGGCGACTTTCGTTTTATTGCCAAAAAGTTAATCCGAATGAACGACCTAAGATTTATCGCGCTATTGACAAAGCGTTGGATATTGTGAGCAAAGAGCTGAACGAATTGAATGTCGAGGGCAATGGAGAAGCGGAAATTTTCATGTCGTTTGCGGGCAAAAGTATTGCCGAAAGAATAGGCGAAGCGATGGACTGCGCTTCGTTAGGATGACAAAAAATGTCGTAAAATAAATAAACAAAAGCTACATTTCACAAATTATGATATGCTGAAATGTAGCTTTTGTTTTAAATTTTATCCGCATAATGCTTACGCTCTTCTTGAGGAAAAAATCGTTTAAAAAAAGGATTATAACTATAAGACGGCGAATTTTTAGAAGTCAGATATATATTAACTTAGATATATACTAAATTTATTTGAGCGAAAGTTCACTTAAACGACGGCGTCGGAAATTCCGATTTGAACTTTAACAATAAATGAATCTTTGAAGGGGAATTGAAGCGTTGAAAATTCAGCGCGACCAGCGCTTGGTGCAACAGGGCTGGCTGTCAGTTCGAGTGCTACCGCCAAAATCTTGTCAATGCCGAAAAACAGGTGAAGGTTGCCAAATCTACGCTGGCAAGCATTGTGGGACTGTCCCAAGACACGGATGTGAAGCCGTCGGACATAAAAGCAATGGGGGTGCCGGTTGCCACGGACGCTTTGCGCTATGTCGCAACGGAAAAAGAAGGAGCCACGGCAGAACAGGCGCTGAAAGCCTCGCAAATGGAGAAGAATCCGGATGAACATAAAGATTATTACAAGCGGTAAAAAACGGACGGATCCTTGGGGACAGCTGGCGGTAAAAGCCATTCATGATGAACAGGCATTTACGGAGCTTTACGAATATTTTTTCCCAAGGGTCTATCAATATCTGCTGAAAAAAACACAGGACAGCCATCTCGCAGACGAAATGGTGGAGAGCGCCTTTGTCCGTATGTATCAGCACTTATCTCAGTACGTCCCGGAGAAAGGCGCCTTTTCCACATGGCTGTTCCGCATTGCCCAAAACGTATTGAATAAGCATTACGGCAGCAAGGCAGTGACTATGCATACGGCTTGGGAGGAAACTTTCGATCCCGCCGCGCCGGAGAAAGAAACTCCGGAGGAGCAAGCACTTACCAAAGAACGCAGCAGGGAGTTGCGCGACGCCATAATGAAATTGCCACCTCGCCAGCGTCAGATATTGGAGATGACCTACTGGCTTGATATGAAGTCTGCGGACATAGCCGAACAGATGGGCATGGCTCCCAGTTCCGTCAGAGTAGCCTTAAAGCAGGCAAGGGACGCGCTGCGGAAACTTTTTGCGAAAAAAATTGCAGTCTATGGGGGAGGCGATAAAAAACGCGACTTGCGTAATGGTGGCGCACAGACTAAATACCATAAAAAAAGCGGATATTATTTATGAAATCAAAGACGGAGCAGTCATTCGGTACGATAGCTTTGAAGAATTTGAAAAAACTAGGAATATAGCATGATATACCTTGTAAAAAAAAAGAAAAAATTTAAAAAAAAATCATAACAGTTTGCTGCCTTCGAGGATATAAAGAATGAAGAGAGGTGATAGAGAATGAGGAACGAAACGTTAGAACAGGAATTGAGCGCGTTCGACTTTTCCCTCTGTCATCCCGTTCGTACGCACTTACTTAATAAGCTGCTCACTATCCACAGGGCAGACAACGTTGCTACGGAGCAGCCTAGTCGTAAATGGACATTCGCCCGTCTGGACGATAAGGAACTGAACTGGGTTGTAGCTGCGGGCAGCGTCGGAAATTTGCAAAACTCTGAAGAATGGAAAGAAAGGGTGACGGATCATGTCATTAAAAGAAAGTAAAAAATTGAGTGTTGAAGATCTTGAGGGTGTGTCTGGCGGTACGATTATCGAAACGGTGGCTGACAGCGTAGAGCTTTACAAGCGTGGTCTGTTGAACAAAGAATACGATGGTTGCGCGGCCGTCCGGGACAAGTTGCATGGCATGGGCTATAGCGGCTATGTGGATATGGGCGGCATAGCCAAAGGCAATATTTATACGGATAAGGATGGCAACACGATTACACGTCAGCAATTCTGGAAAAACTTCGATGCGGAAAACGGCACTAAGATTATCCGCAGCAGCCAGTATGATGGTTTAAAAGACGCTTTGGGGATGTAATGCTCAGATTATAAAAAGGGTCCTGTTGATGCCGAAAAGCATCAGCAGGACCCTTTTTTTCGGGAATTGGGTAATTTGTTTGCCGCCAAAGTAATATTCTCTGTCATTGCCATCTCTGCCAAATAAAAAAATGGGCTGTCGCAAGAAGTAATTTACCAATTCTTGCGACAGCCCATTTTTGTATCGCCTTACTAATGCCAATCATTATATGACATATAATGACCGGTGACTTCCATGGCGTGTTGACGCGCCTGTTCGTGTGAGATGGGCGTGATATTTCCGCCGTCAATGAGCACATATTGAATTTTCGTATCATAATCCGTAGGGTCACCGGGGCAAATAATGCCTACTCCAAGTTTTGCCCATGCATTTTCAATGATTAAAAGTCGATCCTTGGAGTTATGTATTTTCCATGCGCCATAACGATCCGTCGAACCGTTCAACGAGTTCAAAAAACGGCTGTCATCCGCCAAGTCGTAAGCGCTTCCCCCTACAACCTGCTCCAATTCCTCATCGTTCAGCTTTTCATTTTCATGATTTTTCATTTTAATAGCTCCTTTTTTACTTTTGATTTCACATAAGCGCTTAGCGCGAAACACCGTTTCGCAGGTCGTTGTCACCAATCCCAATCCGCGCGCTTCAAGTGCTTGCCCACCACTTGCTCCGCGTGTAGCCACGCTTCATCTCGGGAGACCTGTCTGCCATTGATACGATAACTGTAATCGAAGTTATCTCCAGTGCACTCAAATTCGACGCCCACCGATGCCCATGCTCTCCTTATTTCGTCCTTGTGACCTTTGACTGTCCAAGCGCCATATCTCCCGCATTGTCCCTCGTGCCCTCGAAGCAGCACATTCAAGAATCTCGAATCCTGGTCGAGTTGACCGCCGCCGACAACCTGCTCCAGTTCATCATTGGTGAGTTTGTCTTCCTTATTGAGTTCCATTTCAATAATCCTTTCACATTGTTCGCCTAAAGGCTTTTATTTTTTCTTTCTGTATCTTTATACGCTTGAAATCGAAAGATGTTACATAATTTTAAAAAAATTAAAAACAAGTTTTTAAAAATGCCCTAAAACAAAACCGGCTGTCCTCCGCTTAAAAAGCAGGGGACAGCCGATTTTAAAGTTTTTTTATTCGCATCCCATAGAGATTGTGATTAAACCAAAGACACCTCTAAAAACCATTTGATTTCCCTTAGACTTCCCGCCGCAAAGGGCGTGGAATCATCAAAAACGAGTCTTTAGAGATGCCCCAAAGTAATTTTCAATATTTGCCGTTAAGATGAACGGTAGAATTTAGAAGCATAAGCCTCCACTGACCGTTTTCATATTCAAGCACGTTTACGCAGGTGTTGTCCTGACCTAACTTCAAGAACATACTTGGATCCATGCCAAGAGCTCTTATGATAACAGCGCGGTTCACCGTTCTGTGTGCGCCTATAAAAATGGTTTTGCCGGGGTATTTTTTCACTGTGTCTTCTAAGGCTTTCATACCCCTGTCCCCTACGTCCGCAAAGCTTTCGCCGCCCGGATATTTGACGAGCCAAGGAGTTTCTTTTAACTGTTTTTCAATTTCGGGATATTTTTTATAAGCGTCGGGTCTGGTCATGCCGGTTAAATCGCCAAAATCTATTGTTTTAAATCTTACATCGGTATAGGCGATTTTTTGGTTGTGCAGGGCAGCTACCTTTTCGGTAGTTTGCATGGCGCGTTTAAACGGAGTGGAAATAAAAACATCTATATGGGTGTTTTTGAGAGCCTGTGCCAACAATTCCGCCTGTTTGAAGCCGGTTGCGTTCAAGCTTGGATCGGCATTGCCCTGGAATATGTCTTTGCGATTGAACTCGGTCTGTCCGTGTCTTGCCAAAATAACTCTTGTGACTTGACCTTGCGCGGCTGCAAAAGCCGGAGTCGCCACAATGAATAAAGCCAAAACAGCCACAAACTGAAAGATTTTTTTGCTAAAACGATTAAAAATTTTCAACAAAATTCCTCCTCAATATAGGCGGTTCAATCACAATCTCTACTGGATGCGAATATTTTAGGAACTGCTGCCTACGCAAAATATTTTTGCTCGTCCAGCATACCCGCTTTTTTGGCTACGATAAAAGATGTGGTTATGTTGGCGCTTTCGTTGCAAACACCGTTGAACATAGATGCTAGGGGTTCAATGCAGAGGATCACGGAGATTGCTTCGGGAGGCACGCCCACCACGGTGAAAAGGTAGGCGATGCAGATGATGCCGCCGCAGGGAATGGGCGGTTTTGCAATAGCCATGACAAATACGGAAAGCCATAGGGTCAGAAACATCTCCGCAGGTATCTCCAGATTGTAAACTCTCATAAACATAATAGTCACAAGAGAGAAGAAGACGCAGTTGCCCGCCTTATTTAGCTGCACCCCCACGGGAATGGAAAAAGCCGCCAGCTTGCCGTCAATGCCCAATTTCTCGGCGCAAAATTTCAGCACGAAGGGCAGCCGCGCATGGGAACTGGACACGGTGAATATCAATGGAGAAAGAGCGGCAAGTTTTTTAATGGCCTTTATTGGGGATATTTTGCCGAAGAGAAGAACCGCGCAGGCTGCTACAGCCCACACGATAAGGATACCCAACGCCAAACCGCCGAAGAGTTTGCCGAAGGCAAGCAGGGATTCTATGCCGGTGCCGGCAAAGAGGGACAGCATAGAAAGGAACACCACCAAGGGAATAGCCTTCACTATGAGCTTGAGGACGGCAAGAACAAAGCGGAACACAAAATCTATTACTTCCACTGCGCCTTTGGCTTTCTCCCCCATGTTGTTGATGATGAAGCCGAAAAATATGGCAAGGAACATAACCTGTAGGATATTGTCCCCCTTAAAGGGATCCACCAGGTTCCTAGGGACGATGTTTAAGAGCATATCCGCCAAAGACACATTTTGCCCCGGGGCGTTTCCCCCGCCGGAGGATGAAATGCCCGCTTGTATGTAGCTAAAATCTCCGGTGAAGATGAAAATCCCCAAAAAGAGAGCCAATAGTACGGTGATGAGCTGCATAAAGCCGGACACCATCACCATCCTGCCCCCCAGCTTGCCAATGAGAGCAGCGTCGGAAATGTTTGTGATGCCGGCGATAATGGCGAAAAAGGTCACGGGAGCCATCATCATGTGCAGAGCGTTCAGAAAAAGGCTGCGCACGGGATTGATGAAGCTGTTGTTGACGGCGGCAATGGCGGCGTTGTCCAAAACGCTCTGGGCAATGAGACCGCCTACAATCCCCAAAATGAGCGCGCACACAGTATAGATGAGCTGTTTCTTTGTGGAATTAAGCTCTCGCAGCTTGATGGTGACGATGTTCTTGCCGTTTTTGCGTACGCAGGAAAGCCTTTGCCGATTGGTTTTTAGTATGGCCAGCCTGTAGGCTTCCTCCTCGTCCCCATCTTCTTGCTCGGTTACGCTGGGAATTGGATTGTACTCTCTGCCACAGACTTCTAAGCGAAGGTCTGTTTCCCTCCAAGCTCGCTTTAATGACACGTCTGCGGAAAAATCCTCGCCACGACGCGCAGGATGCTCTAGTGCGGGCGCAGGAGCGTGATGCGACTGGTTGCGCCCGCCTTCCATGCCCTTCTTAAGACGAAAGAACATTTCCTCCATAAGAAGCTGCGCCATGGTAATTTCCTTGACGGAAAGCCCCGCCTCTTTAAGATGCGCCGCCACTTCCTGCCGTCCTTGGCTGAAATTTTGGGCGGAAACTGTGATGCTGTTTTTTTCCATAAACACACCTTATCTGAAAAATTCGTCGATACGCCCTGCGACTTTCATGATGTCGTCCAAACGCGGGAACAGGTTTTTCCTTGTTTCCTCCACGTGGAAGGCTTTTAATTCAGGGGCAATCTGCACGTGTTTTCTGGGGAAGAGTGCGCCGCGTAAGAGTCCAAAGGCATCCAAGAGAGTTTTAATATCCGCAAGTCTTTCCTCGTCTTGTGTGTCAAAGTAAATGGCAAGGAGCGTGTTGTAGAAGCGGAGCATATTCTCCTGATTCATTCCGTGGACTTTTTGTCTGGTTTCCGAGCCGCTGTAACGGGCGTGGAAAGCGTTGCCCGCCAAGTCAAAGATTGGGTGGCCGTAACCGATGTCCGCCATGTCTATAACCACGATCTCGCCCTTTTGGTACATGACGTTGCCGGCGTGGTAGTCGCAATGCACCATGGTGGAACGGTCGGGTATGGTGTCGATGAGCTTGTGAAGGCTCTCTGTCTCATGACTGTCAAAGCCGTCGTCGCTATTCATGCCGTCCGCCCAGCTGTGCCATGTGTCTTTAAGGGAATTGAAGCCTCCCATTTCCTTAATGTCAGTTTGATGGATAATCTTGTAGGTGTCCACAAACTTTCGGGTAATTTCGTCAAACTCGTCCATATGAGAAGTGATGCTTGGAGATGCGACCTACCGTGTCCGCATCTCCAAGCATCTCAAAGACCACGCCGTAAGACTTATCGCACGTCACTAAATCATAGGAAATGGGCGTAGGTATTCCCACCACAAAAGCTTTCTTTGCAAGGTCTATCTCTTGCTTAATCTTGGGTAGAGGAACGCCTGCGGTGTAGAGTTTGACAATGGTTTCGGGATCTATGCGGTAGACGGTGCTGGATCTCCCTTTGCCCACGATTTCTGCGCCCTCGATACTGATTTCCCTCATTTTCTTCTCAATGTTCATCAAGCTGGTGAACTTTGTCATGTCAAAGATTTCATAAACATCTTTGGACACATTTCGTACTGTGAGCTTGTTTTTTCCCATTTTATTTTGGGTAGCGAGGAGCAGCCTGAGTCCGGCGCTGGAAATATAGGTCAGGGCATCGGCGTCAAAGAGAATTTCCCGACCGGGATTGGCGGAAATAATTTCGTTTATTTCCTTTTGAAGCGCAGGGACGTTTTTGGCGTTGATTTCCCCTTCAAAAAAGATGGTAAGCAAATTGTCTTGGACAGAAGTTTTCATGGTTGAACATTCCTTTCGTTTTCAAACGCGTGATATATAAGTTCTAACATAGTGATGTCGTCCGACTGCTCGGCTTTGCCCGCATACTTTGTTAGAATTGATAGCATTTCATTGATGTCTGCCTTTGCGTTTTTCCCGAGCGCTTCGGTTGCTTTTAACAGGCGTTTTTCTTCGAAGAAACCGTTTTCCTCGTTTCTTGCTTCGGTAACGCCGTCGGTGTAGAGGATGAGACTGTCACCCGGACTTAGTTTCAGGGTTCTTGTGGGAAAGGCAAGCCCATCCACCATGCCCAAGATGGGGCTGTCGGCTTTGTTTAGAAAGCGGCATTTTCCGCCGGCTTTGAGAACAGGGGGATTATGTCCCGCGTTGGCGTAGACAAATTCTCCCGTTTTTATGTCAAGAATCCCTGTGAAGACAGTGACAAACATATTTTCTTCATTGACGTTAACGAGAGCGTTGTTGGTTTCCTCGAAGACCTGACCAAGTTTGTCCGCCCCCGCAAAAAGGAGACTTTCCTTTAAAAGGGTCTTGGCAATCACCATGAAGAGCGCGGCAGGCACTCCCTTGTCCGAAACGTCGGCTACGGTTATAGCCAAATGCCTCTCGTCAATGAAGTAAAAATCGTAGAAATCCCCTCCCACCTCTTTGGCGGGTTGCATTATTGCCGCCAGATCAAACTCTTTCCTAACAAAAGGTTTCCCCACCCTAGGCAACATCCCTGCTTGTATGCGGGTGGCAACAGATAATTCCGTTTCGATACGCTCCTTTTGGGCGCTCATTTTGGACAGATGTTCCGTATAGGCGGCAAGCTCGTCCATCATGGTGTTGAAGCTCTCCGCCAAAGTTTCAAGTTCGTCGCCGGTATCTATGGAGAGCTTCTTTTCAAAATTACCTCTTGCAATCTCTCTGGCTCTCTCCGTCAAGAGATTTATGGGCGCCGCAAAACTTTTTACCAGACGCACATTGGCTTTTAAGATAGCGACCAGGATGCACACAAAGAGCAGAGCCGACAGCATCGCCATAAGGAGGAAGAATTTTTGCAAACCTGCGCTGTAGTCGCTGATAATGCCTTGGGTGTATTCCTCGATTCTGTGCACGCTTGCCATGGCTTCGGCTTTGCTCTTTACGGTGCAAATGCTCCAGCCAACGTCAGGAAGGGGCGCATAAGCGAGATAATACTCCCTGCCCTCCACGACTACCTCTGCCAGCCCCACTTCTCCTTTCATTATACGCTGAGCCACCGCCGCCAAATCGCTGTTCTCCGAACTCAATAAATCCCTGGGGCATTCCGTTGCCGAGAACGGACCTTCCTTCAAGGGAGAAATAATGATTTCCCCTTTTTGACCCACGATAAAGCTAAAATCAGTTTCTATATCTTCATTACTGTTCATACGCGTCAGTATGTAATCGGTGTTAAGATCTGCCAGGGCTACGCCGGCGAAGCCATTTTCATCGTAATAGGGAGCGCAGACAGAAATGCAGTAGCCGCCGTAGGATGTAATATAAGGCTCGGTGTAGATAAGCTTTTGAGCTTCCTTAGTGTCAAGATACCACCTTCGGGACATATAATCATAAGTGCTCCGAAGTGGTTCACTGCACAATGGAGCAAGTTTTTGCTTGGTAACGAAAAGGCCTTCCCAAAGTCTTCCCTATTAATGAAAAATTTTTCGTTAATGAGCTAGGTTAATGTGTGAGAGCCAGCTAAATTTATTTAGAGGTTTACATTAAGTAAAAAAACGCAACCGCAATTAGCGTTTCTTTGAAAATATATTTGACGATTAAACTGATTTTATGCTATACTTTTATCGTTGTTAATCTCCTTTGGCTAGGATTTGGCGATACTCCGACGCTTTCTTGGCCGATGGATAGTTAAAATTTAGGAGGAAATAAAATGCTAACCCAGGAAAAAAAACAGGAAATCATAAAGACTCATGCCGTACATGCTGGAGATACAGGCTCTCCCGAGGTTCAAATTGCGGTTTTAACGGCCAAAATCCAGTATTTAACCGAACACTTGAAGGTGCATAAAAAGGATTTTCATTCTCGTCGCGGACTTTTGAAGATGGTTGGTCGCCGCCGCCGTTTCCTTGATTATTTGAAGAAAAATGATATTGAACGTTATCGCGCTATTGTGTCTAAATTAAATCTCAGAAAATAAACAAAAAAAGGGGGTGTGATTTTTTCACAGTCCCTTTTTTTCATAATGTACGTTTGGAGGATAAATATGCAGAGTTTTGAAATGGAACTTGGCGGACGAAAACTTATTGTTGAACATGGCAAAATGGCAAAACAAGCCAACGGCGCCGCGCTTGTAAGATACGGTGATACCGTTGTGTTGGTCACGGCTACGGCTTCTGCGGAGCCTAGGGAAGGGGTGGATTTCTTTCCGCTTACTGTTGACTATGAAGAAAAAATGTACGCTGCGGGGAAAATTCCAGGAGGCTTTATAAAACGAGAGGGCAGACCTTCAAGCGATGCGGTGCTTTGCGCTCGTCTTATTGATAGGCCTATTCGTCCGCTTTTTCCGGAGGGTTACAGAAATGACGTACAAATCGTGGCTACTGTGCTTTCGGTAGAGCAGGATAATGCGCCGGAATTAGTAGGTATGATAGGTGCCAGCATCGCCCTTATGGTATCGGACATTCCTTTTCTTGGACCTATAGCGGGAGTTCGTGTAGGACGTATCGATGATAGATTTATCATAAATCCTACTGAAAAAGAGCGGGAGATTTCAACTTTAAATTTAACCGTGGCGGGTTCCAAGGGTGCTGTTATGATGGTCGAGGCGGGAGCTAACGAACTTCCCGAAGAAGTTATTTTAGACGCTATACTGTTCGGTCACGAAGAGATAAAAAAGATTGTGGCATTTGAGGAAGAAATTGCCGCGGCAGTAGGTAAAGAAAAACGCGAGGTTAAGCTTTTTACCGTAGATGAAACGCTAAACCAGGCCATTCGCGAATTTGCTTGGGAAAAATTGGACAAAGCCGTAAGAAATCCAGATAAACAAACTAGGGACGCCAATGTTAACGAAGTGCGTCAAGAGGTTAAGGATAATTTCCTGACGGAATATCCTGAAAGTGAAAAAGAAATCGAATACATTTTATATAAGGCTGAAAAAGAAATTGTTCGACACATGATAACCCATGAGAAGATACGTCCTGATGGCAGAGCTGTTGAAGAAGTTCGTCCTATTTCCTGCGAAGTGGGAGTTTTACCGCGTCCTCACGGTTCAGGTCTCTTCACTCGAGGTCAAACTCAAGTCCTGACTGTTACGACGCTTGGTCCAATGAGCGATGAACAGATTATTGACGGACTTGGTCCTGAAACAACCAAACATTATATTCATCACTATAATTTCCCGGGCTATAGCGTAGGCGAGGCTCGTCCCGTTAGAAGCCCGGGACGCAGGGAAATTGGACACGGCGCTCTTGCCGAGCGGGCTCTTGTTCCCGTTATCCCAAGCACTGAGGATTTTCCATATACTATTAGATTGGTGTCCGAAGTATTGGAATCCAACGGTTCAAGTTCCATGGGAAGTGTTTGTGGCAGTACTCTTTCTCTTATGCATGCGGGGGTTCCAATTAAACGTCCGGTGTCTGGCGTGGCAATGGGGCTTGTTAAAGACGGTGACGCATATACCATATTAACCGATATTCAGGGCATGGAAGACGCTTTAGGAGATATGGATTTTAAAGTGGCGGGAACAGAAGTTGGGGTCACTGCCATTCAAATGGATATAAAAGTTGCCGGAATCAGTCGCGAAATACTGGCTTCTGCTCTCGCTCAAGCTAAACGAGGTCGAGCTTTTATCTTGAGCAAAATGCTTGAGTGTATAAAGGAACCTGCGTCGGATCTTTCAAAATATGCCCCCCGAGTAGAAGTTATGCAGATAAAGATTGATAAAATTCGCGATGTAATAGGAACCGGCGGAAAGGTTGTCCGCGGCATTATTGAAGAAACCGGTGCTACCATTGACATACACGAAGACGGCAACATTTTTATCGCATCAAGCGATGAAAATAGCATGAAGAAGGCTCGTCGAATGATTGAAGCTATTGTTAAGGAAATAGAAGTTGGCGAAATCTATACCGGCACAGTTACAAGGCTTTTAAAATTTGGAGCTTTCGTTGAACTTTTACCGGGTAAAGAAGGGCTTTGCCACATATCGCAAATCGCGCCCAAACGCGTTGAAAAAATAGAAGATGCGGTTAAAGTCGGTGACGAGCTAACCGTCAAAGTTGTTGAAATTGATGATAAGGGACGTATAAATGTTAGCCACAAGGCAGTATTGTAACATAAAACTTTTTTGCTGTTTATGAATTTCCATTATGTTGTTTCAAAGGAAGCGCTATACGAAAAAACCCTTCTCTCCTAAGAGGAGGGTTTTCTCGTATAGCGTTACTTTTCATAGAGGAATAGGGTATGAAGTGAATAATAAGATTTTCCTATAATTCTTTGTTTTTTTAATTATTGCCTTTTCAGGGCGTTTTTTTTGTGATATGATACAGAAGTTGAAATACAGACAGGAGGAATTTATGCCTGCGATATCTTATGAAATAATTCATCAAGACAAAAATACAAACGCTAGGGCGGGAATTTTGCATACGCCTCACGGAAGTTTTTTAACGCCTATATTTATGCCCGTCGGCACAAAAGCTACGGTAAAGGGCGTGTCACCCGAAGAATTAAAGGATTTAGGCGCAGGGATTGTGCTTTCAAATACATACCATCTTTTTTTAAGACCCGGGGCGGCACTTGTAAGGGAAGCTGGCGGACTTCATAAGTTTATGCACTGGGACGGCGGTATTTTAACGGACAGCGGCGGTTTTCAGGTTTTTAGCCTAGGAGAACTCAGGAAAATCAAAGAAGAAGGTGTGACGTTCCGTTCGCATATAGACGGCTCGAAACAATTTTTATCCCCCGAAGTTTCCATGGAAGTTCAAATGGCGTTAGGCGCAGACATCGTCATGGCGTTTGACGAGTGCATACCGTACCCCGCAGATTATGAGTACGCAAAAGAATCTACGGCAAGGACTGCTCGTTGGGCAAGGCGTTCCAAAGACGCTATGACGGCAAATAATCAGGGACTTTTCGGAATAGTTCAAGGCGGAATGTATGAGGATTTGCGAAGACAGAGCGCAAAAGAATTGGTTGAGATGGATTTCCCCGGTTACGCAGTAGGCGGTTTAAGCGTAGGCGAACCGAAGGAACTTATGTATGAAATGCTTCAAGTTTCAACATCGGAGTTGCCGGAAAATAAGGCTCGTTACTTGATGGGCGTAGGGACTCCCGATTACTTTATAGAAAGCGTAATGCGCGGAATAGATATGTTTGACTGCGTATTCCCCACAAGAGTCGCCAGAAACGGTATGGCGATGACTCACACAGGAAGAATCGTAATTAAGAACGCTTGTTACGAACATGACCACAATATATTGGAAGAAAATTGCGATTGTTACGCTTGCAGAAACGGATATACGAGAAGTTACATAAGGCATCTCTTCCGTTCGGACGAAATGTTCGGGTTAAGGCTTCTCACTCTTCATAATCTTAGATTTTTGCAGCGATTTATGAAAGAAATGCGAGAAGCCATTCTAGAAGACAAATTCTTAGAATTTAGAACAAATTTTTATGTAAACAATCCAAACTTACAACCTAAAATTTAACCAATTATTAAAGTTTTTTCTTTCTCTTTTTTCTTTGTTACTTTCTTTTTTCTCTTTCTTTTTTACAAAAAAGAAAGAGAAAAAAGAAAGTAAGAAACTAACTTTTAAACATAAACGAAGGAAGTGTAGATATGTCGGGAGATATGATGGCGGGGCTTATGACGTGGGGTCCTGCGCTTTTAATGGTGTTCATGTTGTATTTTCTTTTGATAAGACCGCAGAAGAAGGCGCAAAAGAAGAGGAACGAGATGCTTGAGAAGCTAAAGCGCGGCGATAAGGTTATGACGATTGGCGGGCTTTACGGAACTATTGTGGATATAAGCGAAAAGCAAGTTAAACTGGCGGTAGAAGGCGGCGTACGGCTTGAATTTGCCCGTTCCGCAATAAGCGCAAACATAACCGAGGATGGGGAAGAAACTTGAATATTCAGGAAGAAAAAAGGGCGTTACGGGAAAAGATACGCGCAAAGAGATTGGGAATACCCGTAAAAATGCGGGAGCATCTGAGCGAAAAAATACTGGCGGAACTTTCACGGGAATCTTTTTTTCACACAGACGAATTCGTATTTTTGTATGCGTCCATGCCGGAAGAAGTGCAGCTTTACGGACTTATTCGCTTTATGCTCGATACCGGAAGAAAGATTGCTATTCCTTCAATTAAAGGAAAAGGCGAGATGGAAGCCGTGGAGCTTTCGTCGGGAATGGATTTAAAGCAGGACGAATTCGGCCTTTTGACGGTTGCAAAGGATAAAAGAAGGATTGTGCCGCCGGAAGCTATCGGACTTGTTATAGTGCCGGGAGTAGCGTTTTCCGAAGAAGGACATAGATTAGGCATGGGCGGCGGGTATTACGATAATTTTTTGAGGGATTCTGCGCCTCATGCGTATCGCGCGGCACTTGCCTTTGACGTTCAGTTGCAAGATAAAATCCCAACCGAAAAACACGATGAAAAGGTTGATTATATAATAACGGAATCTCGCAGTATCGCTGTAAAGAAAGGGTGAATGCTTTGCAAAGACAGCATACCATAAAATTATTATCATGTGTTTTTATAATTGTGGCGGTATTCTTTATCTTTGTGTCCCCGCTGGCGCATTCAATTCGTCAGGGATTAGACCTTCAAGGCGGCACTCATGTGGTTTTGGAGGCTGAGGATACGGAAGAAGCTAAGGTCAACGACGACGCTATGGGGCGCGTTGTTAAAATAATGGAAAAACGCGTGAACGAACTTGGATTAACGGAGCCTATTATACAGAGGGAAGGCGAAAGACGAATTATCATCGAACTTCCCGGTATAAAAGACCCGGACGCCGCCATTAAAACCATAGGCAAAACAGCTGTATTGGAGTTTAAGGACGAAGAAGGAAACACCGTATTAACGGGCAATGACTTAAAAGACGCTCAAGCGGCGACCAATCCGCAGGGCGGCGGTCATGTGGTACATCTTGAGTTTTCAGATGAAGGCGGTAAGAAGTTTGGAGAGCTCACACTAAAAAATGTGGGACGCACTATTTCCATATTGCTTGACGGCGAAGTGTTGACTGCGCCTAACGTAAGAGAGCCTATCATGGGCGGGCGCGCAGAGATTTCGGGACAGCGCACATTGGAAGAAGCGCAGCAACTTGCGGTGCTTTTACGAAGCGGCGCTCTTCCCGTTAAGGTAAACATAATTGAAACCAGAACTGTAGGACCTTCCTTGGGGCAAGATTCCAAGGATAAGAGCGAGTTTGCCTTTGCGGTAGGCATTGGAGCGGTTTTGCTCTTTATGCTTTTGGTGTATAAGGTGCCGGGCATCATAGCGGACGTTGCGCTTATGGCGTATACGATGTTGCTTTTATTCGTGCTTAAAATGCTGGACGCTACGTTGACTTTGCCGGGTGTTGCGGGTATTATTCTTTCAATAGGTATGGCGGTCGATGCTAACGTACTTATATTTGAACACTTTAAGGAAGAATACAGAACGGGAAAAAGCCTTCGTCTTGCTATGGACGCAGGATTTAACCGCGCCTTTACCACTATTTTCGACTCGAACATAACGACGATTATAGCCGCCGCCGTGCTGTTTTTCTTAGGCACCGGCACTATTCGCGGATTTGCCATTACTTTGGGACTCGGCGTGTTTTTAAGTATGTTTACTGCGATAACTTTGACCCAGTATATGCTTAAAGAACTCATTGCAGCGAGACTATTTACCAATGTTTCGCTTTACGGTACGGACGATGTGATTTTTTCGGGAAAGGGAGTGACGAAGAGTGAATAAGTTTGACATAGCTTCAAGAGGTAAGCTGTGGTTCATAATATCGGCTCTTATCATAATCCCGGGACTTATCTGCATAGGCGTTAAAGGCTTTAATTTCGGCATAGATTTCACCGGCGGTACGATTATAGATTTAAAGTTTGAAAATCCCGTAACCGTTTCCGCCGTGCGCGACGCTATTAAACCCTATGGCTTAGACGGCGCAACCATTCAGCTTGCGGGGAGCGATTCCGATATCGCTTCGTCTGAATCCGTCATGATTCGCACCGCAGATATGGAAGAAGAGCAGCGTAAGGAGGTAATGGCGGGCATTAAGTCGAGTGTCGGCGATTATCAGGTGATGCGCGAAGAAAAAGTCGGGGCGGTCATCGGCTCGGAGCTCATCTTAAACGCCGTGGAGGCGCTTGTGGTATCTTGGCTCTTAATTATAGCCTACGTTGCGTATAGATTCGAGTGGCGTTTCGGCGTATCTGCCGTGCTTGCGCTTATACACGATATTATAATAGTTTTGGTTGTGTTTTCCCTTACGGGGCGGCAGGTTGATTCTTCCTTTGTTGCGGCGCTCCTCACTATTGTCGGTTATTCCATAAACGATACCATCGTTATATTTGACCGTGTCCGAGAAAATCTGCGACTGCATTTTGCGAAAAACGGCAATATATATGAGCTTGTAAACAAAAGCATATATCAAACCCTTCGCCGTTCGTTGTATACGGTTTTCACAGTATTGTTTACGACTTTTGCGCTGTATGTTTTTGGCGGCGAAACCACGAAAGATTTTGCTTTTGCGCTTCTTGTGGGTTTTGCAAGCGGTTGTTATTCGTCAATCTTTATCGCAAGCCCGCTTTGGATTTACTTTAAAAATCGGGACGAAAAAAAGAAACGGGTTAAATAAAGGGAGGAAAAAATTTGGACAAACCTAAGTTTGCCTCGGTCGTTTTCTCTGCCTTTGCCCTACTCTTTTTTTTAGGTAACGGGCTTATTCCCATAAGCGACCCCGTAGAAGTCAACTACGCCATGACAGCCAAGGAAATGTTGGAGTCGGGGGACTATGTATCGCCGCGTATTTACGGTAATCCGTGGTTCGATAAGCCGGTGTTCTTTTATTGGGAGATATTGGCGGCGTTTAAGTTTATAGGAATAACGGATTTTGCCGCAAGGTTTTTTCCCGCCCTCATGTCGTTGTTGGGACTTTTTCTTATTTATATATTCGCAGGCGTATTATACGGGAAAAAAGTAGGCATCTATTCGGTGATTATCCTTGGTACATCGTTGATTTATTGGTGTTTGTCAAAACTCATCATTACGGATACGACTCTGTTTTTCTTTATGAACGGCGCTCTTGTCGCTTTTTATTTGGCGTATAGTCAAAACATACCGAAATTATATTATCTTGCCTATTTATTTGCGGGTCTGTCGGTTTTGACGAAAGGTCCCGTAGGATTAGCGGTGCCGGGAGCGATTATACTTCTGTTCTTGCTCTGGGATAAAAACATAAAAGCCTTGCTAAAGATGAAATTATTAAGCGGGCTTGCGCTTTTTCTCCTTGTCTGCGCGCCTTGGTACATAGCCATGACGAACTTGCACGGCGACGCTTTTATAGATACGTTTTTGGGCGTGCATAACTATTTAAGGGCGACGGTTTCGGAACATCCCAAATGGGACGTTTGGTATTATTATACGGGCATATTTTTTATAGGCGCGTTTCCGTGGTGCTTTGCGCCGATAGCGGCGTTATATAGAAGGATAAAGGCTAAGAATTTTTCGCTTACGAGAGAGCAGAGATTTTTGATTGTGTGGGCTGTTTTTATTCCGGTTCTGTTTCAATGTATGGCGACAAAATATCCTACCTATTCTTTCCCCGCATTTTTCCCCGTCGCTATTTTGATTGCGCTTTTCTTAAAGGATAGGGAAAAATTGTTTAAAGGCGTTGCAATCTTTGCGTTTCTGTTTTCTGTTGCCGCTATCTCCTTTATAACGGTAAAAGGAGAAGAAAACGGTCATTTTGCGGGTAAACCCATAGGAATATATCTAAAAGATCACGCAACAAAAGACGATGTCATTTTAAGCATGGGAGACTATCGCGCTTCAATTCCTTTCTACAGCGGGAAAATCATGTATCAGCTAGATACAAAGGAGCGGATAGAAGAACGGGAAAACAAAGGACTCGATTGGTCGAAAAAACAAGTTATGCCGTTCATCTCCTACGATGAAATACCTTGGGACAATCCAATTTATTTAGTGGTTGAAGAACATAAAGTAAGGGAATTTGATAAATTGAAAAATTCCAAGGAATGGAAGCTTATTATGACTTCCACAGAAAAGGATAAGGTTATATGGCTTTATAAAAAAGAGAAAATTGCAAAATAGTTTAAAAGGGGAGAATTGATATGGTGAGGATTTTGATATTATTGCTTGTATCGGTTCTTCTTTTTTTTGTGGGAAATAATCTTTTACCATTTACGGATCCTGTTGAGGGTAATTATACTCAAACCGCGAAGGAAATGCTGTTTTCGGGGGATTATTTTTCGCCCAGAATTTACGGGGGTTATTGGTACGATAAGCCTGTGTTCTTTTATTGGGAACTTATAGCGGCTTATAAAATGTTTGGCATAAACGAATTTGCCGCAAGATTTTTTCCTGCGCTTATGGCGACTTTGGGCGTGTTTGCCACATATTTCTTCGGTAGAAAATTATTTGATAAAATCGTCGGTTTTATCGCGGCCGTAATTTTAATGACGTCTCTTGAATATTGGTATATCGCTCATGCGGTTATAACCGATATGACGCTCTTTTTAACGGTGTCGCTTACTCTGATATTCTTTTATGTAGGTTATACCGAAAATCGTTCGAGATATTTTTACGCGGCGTATTTTATGTCGGCTATAGCTGTGCTTACAAAAGGACCTATCGGGCTGTGTCTGCCGGGGCTTATTATACTTTTGTTTTTGCTTTCCGAGAAGAATTTAGGATACTTAAAAAAACTCTGTATTCCCACGGGGATGATTTTATTTTTAGCAGTTGTTTCAACGTGGTACTATCCCATGTATAAAATCCACGGTTCGGATTTTATAATGACATTTTTGGGCGTGCATAATGTTTTGAGAGCCTCGGTTTCGGAACACCCCGAGGTGAATGTGTGGTATTATTATACTCTCGTATTTATAGCTGGCTTTTTCCCTTGGAGTTTCTATGTGATTCCTAAGGTTATAAAAAAATATTACGCTAAATTAAGAGAGAAATTAGCGTTTCCAAAATTTGACAAAAGCCAAAAATTTCTTTTAATCTGGGCTGTTGCGGTTTTCGTTGTGTTCCAGAGTTTTGCCACCAAATATGTTACTTATACATTGCCTTATATGATGCCGATTGCGATTTTGTTTGCCTTGGTTATAAAGGAAAACATCAAAATTTTTAAGATAACGGCTGTTGCTATTACTGTTCTTTTGCCCATACTCCTCTTTACCGTTGCTATTCCCATGTGCGAAAAGAATTCGGAAAAGGACGCGGCGGCGGTTATGAAGACTTATGCGAATAACGGCGCATATTTAATATCCGTTGGCGGGCGTTATCCCACTACGTTGGTGTTTTATTCCGATTGCGAAATTGTGCGGGTTGACAACAGAAAGAGAGTAATGACTCTAAGACCTAACGGGCTTACATGGAAAGCGACCAACGTCATGCCGATTCTTCCCTTTGACGCATTGCCGGAAAATCGTGATATTGTGGCGTTCGTGCGAAAAAAGCAAAAAGACGATTTTTTGCGCCATGTTAAGGGGAAGTGGAATTTGGTGGACGAAACGAGGACGGCTTATATATATGAAAGAAAGCGTCTGACTATACCCAATTATTTTTATGAGGAACAAAGATGAAGCGTGATATTCCCGTTATTTTAGGCAAGACGTACGAAATAAATATAGAGTCGTTGGGCGCTTTCGGCGAGGGCGTGGGCAGAGTTGACGGTTTTACGGTCTTTATTGACGGCGCGCTTAAAAACGAAAAAGTTTTGGGGAAAGTTACCGAAGTAAAGAAAAATTACGCAGTTTGCAGTTTAGAAAAAATTTTAGAGAAAAGCCCCGACAGAATCGAGCCTATTTGCCCACTCTTTTACGAATGCGGCGGTTGTCAGCTTCAACATCTTTCGTATGATGCGCAACTTGCTTATAAATATGAATTGGTTAAGGATTTAATTCAAAGGATAGGCAAGATAAAAGATGCGGAAATTCTTCCCGTGTTAGGAGCTGAAAATCCCCTGCATTACCGGAACAAGATGCAGTTCCCCGTGAAGAAAGAAGGGGGAAAAGTCGTCATCGGCTGTTTTAAAAGGGGCACTCACAAGGTTATTGATTCAATTCATTGTTATATAGAAAACGAAAGCAACAACGAACTTGTGAACGCCGCGAGGGAGATTATAAACAAGCTGAAAATTCCCGTATATGATGAAGATACCCACAGGGGCGTAATTCGTCATATAATGGGCAGAGTAGGGGAGAAAGGCGCATTAATGGCGGTTATCGTCACAGCAACAAAGGAATTTCCAAAGGGTAAGGAGTTTTCAAAGCTTTTAAGGGAAAGACTGCCCAATTTGGTGAGTATACATCAAAACATACAAACTTACCATAACAATGTAATACTAGGTAGGGACACGGTAAAACTTTTCGGTAAGGAAACCATTTACGATAAAATCGGAAAGTTGCGTTTTCATATTTCGCCGCGTTCGTTTTTTCAGGTAAATACCAAACAGGCGGAGGTTTTATATGAAACGGCACTGCGTTTTGCGGGACTTACCGGAAATGAAACTGTTATAGACGCATATTGCGGAACCGGTACAATATCGCTTTTTTTGGCGCAAAAGGCAAAAAAAGTTTACGGAGTGGAAATAGTATCCTCCGCTATAGCGGACGCAAAAAAGAATGCCAGAGAGAACAACATACGAAACGCTGAATTTATCGTTGGCGATGCGATAAAAGTATTGCCTAAGCTTTATAAAACTGGAGTAAGGGCTGATGTGATAGTTTTAGACCCGCCAAGAGCGGGAACTACTGAAATTGTGCTTGAAACTTTTGCGAGAATGCAGCCCAACCGCATAGTATATGTTTCGTGTAACCCGGCGACTTTAGCGAGAGATTTGGCATTTTTAGAAACCCTCAATTACAAAACGAAAAAAATTCAGCCCGTGGATATGTTTCCGCAAACGAATTCGGTGGAAAGCGTTGCGTTGGTAGAAAGAGCGTAAGGAGCGAAGATTTTGCATATTGTTTTGATAGAACCCGAAATTCCCGGAAATACCGGAAATATCGCAAGGCTTTGCGCAGGGACGGGTATAGACTTGCATCTTGTAAAACCTTTGGGATTTTCGGTTGACGATAAACATTTGAAACGTGCGGGGCTTGATTATTGGCATTTGGTATCGGTGCATTATCACGAAAACTTTGACGAGGTACTGCAAAAATATAACGGTAATAAATTTCATTTTTGTTCTACAAAAGCCGCAAAGATTTATTCCGACACAACATTCGGCAAAGACGATTTATTGGTGTTTGGAAAGGAAACGGCGGGAATCCCCGAAAATATTTTGAAAGCGCATTGGGAAGATACCGTAAGAATACCCATGCAAGAAGGGGCGCGTTCGCTTAATCTCTCAAACGCCGTTGCGGTGGTGGCTTACGAGGCGCTCCGCCAACAGCAATTTTTGGCGCTTTTAAAATCGGGACCAGGGCTTAGAATGGATGGTAATTCATGAAAAACAAAGACGAATTTTTAAAAGAGGCAAAAAGCGTTTTGAAAGCGGGGCGGATTTTGGAAAACGCTCCGATGAAGGACTATACGACTTTTCACATAGGCGGTCCCGCAGATTTTCTGGTGTTTCCCGCCTCAATGGAAGAAGTGAGCGGAATGTTTTCCCTCTTTTCCCGTTATGAAATTCCGTATATGATTTTAGGCAACGGCTCTAATGTGCTTGTGCGGGACAAGGGAGTAAGAGGTGCGATTTTAAAATTCGGCGAACCTTTTTCAAAGATAGAACTTGCAAGCGATACGGAAATCGTGGCGGGGGCGGGAGCGTCCCTTAAAGACGTGGCGACCTTCGCGGCGGACAACGAACTTACAGGGCTTGAATTTGCCATAGGGATCCCAGGCAGTATAGGCGGCGCGGTATTTATGAATGCCGGAGCTTACGGCAGCGAGATGAAAAACGTAGTCGAAAAAGTCCGTTCGGTTTCGCCAGACGGCGCTTTTCACGAATTTTGGGCAAACGAACTTGGTTTATCTTATAGGCAAAGTATTTTTCAAAATAACAATCATGCGATAACCGCAGTAAAACTTCGTCTTTCTAAAGGCGAAGGAGAAACCATTCGCTTTAAGATGGAAGACTTGACCAAAAGACGCGAAGAAAAGCAACCTCTTGAAATGCCCAGCGCAGGAAGTACCTTTAAACGTCCAACCGGATATTTTGCCGGTACTTTAATTGACCAAACAGGATTAAAGGGATTAAGAGTAGGCGGCGCGGAGGTTTCAAAAAAACACGCAGGTTTTGTTATAAACAGGGGTGACGCTACGGCGGAGGACGTGCTAAATCTTATCGAAGAAGTAAAGCGTCGGGTTTTTGAGGCTCACGGAGTTAAACTTTATCCCGAAGTCAGAATTGTGGGCGAAGAATGAGGTGCGTTACTGATGATAATTTACGCTGTGCATGAGGGCGGAAAATATTTGCCAGTTCGGGAGAGTTTTAATGTAAAGCCCGAAGGAAAACGGGGGATTTATGTAAATTTAACCAATCGTTGCAACTGTTCTTGCGTTTTTTGTCTGCGTTCAAAAAAGGATATGGATGAGGATGCGAGCCTTTGGATAAAAGAAGAACCGACGGTTGACGAAGTAAAGCGAGAAATTGAAGCTCTTCCCATTGATATGGTATCAGAAATTGTGTTTTGCGGTTTTGGGGAACCGACCATCAGGCAGGACGATTTAGTTAAACTTTTGAAGTATGTAAAGCAAGAATATAAGAACATACCCACAAGGATTAACACTAACGGGCTTGGAGAACTTTACAACAAAAGAGAGATAGCAAAAGAATTTGAAGGCATATTAGATACGGTTTCAATAAGTTTAAACGCCTCAAACGCAAAGCGTTATCTTGAGCTTACGAGAGCCAAATACGGGGAGCAATCCTTTGAAGCTATGCTTACGTTTGCCGAACACGCAAAAAAATACGTGCCAAACGTAGTGATGACCGTTGTGGAAAAGGTTGAAGACGAGGAAGAAATAGAAAAATGCCGCAATCTTTGCGACTCAAGAGGGCTTAAACTTCGAGTTAGAACTTATGAGGACAAGTGATGTTATGAGGGGAACTTTTTACGGAATTGGCGTTGGTCCCGGCGACAGCGAACTTCTGACATTAAAAGCGGTTAAAATTTTGCATAATATCGATGTTGTCATAGCTCCCAAAACAGAAAAAAACGAAGGCAGTATCGCCCTTGATATTGTAAAGCCTTATTTAAATGAAGATGTGGAGATTTGTTATCAAGTATTTTCGATGGTAAAAGATTTTCAAAAAGATTTTTCACTGTGGGAACAAAATAAAATTGAAATCAAAGCGATTTTGGACGCGGGAAAAAACGCGGCTTTTTTGACCCTCGGCGACCCTATGTTTTACAGCACTTATATTTATATTTTTAAGTTGTTGCAAAAGGACGGAGTAAAAATTGAAACCGTGCCGGGGATTCCTGCGTTTGTCGCTATTGCGGCAAAATATAACCAACCGATAGTAGAAGGCAACGATATTTTGTCGATTATTCCCGCCACGGCGAATGCGTCGGAAATTGAAGCCGCTTTGACACATTCTGATGCTGCGGTGTTGATGAAAGTTTATAAAAATTTAAATGATATAGAACGAACGCTTGAAATTTGCGGCTATGGTGATACGCTTATGGTGAGCAGATTAGGCTTTGATGATGAGAAAAACATTGATTTAAAAACTTTTGACGGTGCGGATTTAAATTATCTTTCGACAATACTTGCGAGAAGGAAATAGAAAAGAGGGTTGCCATGCTTAATATTTACTGTTCTGACAACGATGGCGCGCTTCAGGAATTAACCCTTGATACGCTTAAGACTGGGGCTTGGATCAGTATAACCGACCCTACTCCTTATGAGTTAAAACTTGTTGGCGAGGTAACAGAGGTAGAGCCGGATTTTCTGCGCTCGGCGCTTGACGACGAGGAGCGTTCTCATACGGATGTTGAAGATAACGCAGTGTTAGTATTGACGAATGTGCCTGTTGTGCGTGACGGAGAATACGACGCTTTGCCGCTTGGCGTAATTTTAACGGAGGATTATATAATAACTGTATGTCTCGAAGAAACTCCAGTAATGGCTGAATTTAATGTACGCACGGCAAAACTTTTCCGCACTTTTAAGCGAACTCGCTTTTTGTTTCAAATTTTATATAAATCCGTGACATACTATCTGAAATATTTGCGGCAAATCAGCCGCCAATCCGAAGAAATCGAAGACCGTTTAAGAGTGTCTATGAAAAATAAAGATATTTTAAGGCTTTTAGAATTGCAAAAGGGCTTGACGTATTTTAATGCGGCTCTGCGTTCGGATGGCGTGGTGCTTGATAAACTTCTTAGGCATCGCACAAATCATGGGTCAACGAATATCATTCGCATATATGAAGAGGACGAGGAACTTTTGGAGGACGTTATAATCGAAAACAAGCAGGCGCGTGAAATGGTCGAGATGTATGGTAAAATTTTAGCAAGACAGGCGGATACGTTTTCGTCCATAATTTCCAACAACCAGAACTCGGTCATGAAATTTTTGGCGGCTATAACCATAATTATCGCTATTCCAACCGTTATAGCAAGCTTTTTCGGCATGAACGTTCCGATTCCTTTCGGCGAAAACCAAAACGGATTTTTATATATAATGCTTATCGCCGTAAGCGGATCGGGAGCCTTAGCCTATGCTTTTTGGCGAAGGAATATGTTCTGATGAAAGATGCCGATTATATGCGTCTGGCGATTGCAGAGGCGAAAAAAGCCTCCGATATGGGAGAAGTTCCTGTAGGAGCGGTTATCATTGACGAAGATGGAGAAGTTATCGCAAAAGCGCATAATCTAAGAGAAACTTCAAACGATCCAACGGCTCACGCAGAGATTTTAGCTATCCGAAACGCCGGCGAAAAACTTCGTAAATGGCGGCTTGAGGATTTAACGCTATACGTTACGTTAGAACCGTGCCCTATGTGCGCAGGAGCGATTTTGGAAAGCCGAATCGGACGCTTGGTATACGGCGCGATGGATATAAGGCGAGGTGGAGTAGAGTCAATTTTTGCGCTGTTGTGGCATAAAGAAATTAGCAGTAACACAGAGATAAGAGCGGGCGTTTTGGAAGATGAATGTAAAGAGTTGTTAGAGAAATTTTTCACAGAAAAAAGATGATTGATCCACGTCAAATTATTTAGAGAATAAAGAGTGTATAATAACCTCTTTAAGAACATAAGAAACATCGTCAATGGTTAAATACCAATTACCGCTAAAAGTTTTGACTACCAAATCTCTTTTGTAGTAAACGAGGTAGGAAACGAGATACTTTTTTAATTGACAAAGAAAAAATAAGTTCTTATAATGATAAGGAAATTTGTATGATTTAAAGGAGTGCGTTTACATGGCCAAACCTGTAAAAATTATGGAAACCGTGCTTCGCGACGGACATCAGTCTCTTCTTGCCACTCGAATGCGTATTGAAGATATGTTGCCAGAACTTGGCGCTCTTGACAAAATAGGCTATAAAGCCCTTGAGGCTTGGGGCGGCGCCACATTCGACACTTGTCTTCGTTTTTTGAATGAGGATCCTTGGGAAAGACTTAGGACACTTAAACAAAATTTAAAAACCCCGATTCAAATGCTCTTAAGAGGGCAAAATTTATTGGGATATAATCATTATTCCAACGATGTGGTTGAAAAATTTGTACAAAAAGCATCCGAACATGGTGTGGGCGTATTCCGTATATTCGATGCTTTAAATGACGTGCGAAATTTAAAAGTAGCGATTAATGCTGCTCTTAACTGCCCTGAAAAACCTGAAGTTCAGGGTTGCCTTGTATATACCATAAGTCCGGTTCACACTAACGAGTCTTTTGTAGAGCTTGCAAAGGAACTAAAAAATATGGGATGTCATTCCGTTTGCATAAAGGATATGTCCGGTCTTTTGAAACCTTATGTAGCGGAGGACCTTATTAAAAAGTTGAAAGAAGGATTGGGTGAAGATTTCCCTATCGACTTACATACTCATTGCACTTCGGGTTTCGGTCACGCTACATATTTAAAGGCAGTCGAAGCAGGAGTAGATATTATAGATTGCGCTCTTGCTCCTTTTTCAAGTGATACGTCACAACCTTGCACCGAAACCATGGTAGCTGCCCTTGAAGGCACAGAGCGTGATACTAAATTAGATCGTGCGGCTATTTCAGCGATTTCTAAAAATTTTATAGCGGTAAAACAGCGTATTATAAAGGAATTCAATTTAAAAGGTTATTTTGATGTTAATCCCAACGTGCTTGATTTCCAGATTCCTGGCGGTATGCTTTCAAATCTTGCCAATCAATTAAAGGAAAACGGTATGGAAGATCGTTATCAGGATCTTTTGGCGGAAATGCCAAGAGTTAGAAAAGACGTTGGTTATCCGCCGTTGGTTACTCCTTCCAGTCAAATCGTCGGTACAATGGCAACATTTAATGTAATGACAGCCCCGCACAGATATAAAATGGTACCAAACGAATTTAAGGATCTTGCCCGCGGTAAATTCGGTCGTTGCCCGGTGCCTGTTGATAAGCGATTCCTAACCGATACTCTCAAAATAAAAGAATCAGATATTATAGATGATTGCTCCATTGAGGACGCAAAGGGAATGTCGTTTAACGATTTTGCAGAAGAGATGAAGGCTAAAGGCTATCTTAATCCGTCCGAAGAAGATGTGCTCAGTTATGCCCTTTTCCCGCAAGTGGCCGAGGAATTTTTCAAAAAACATTACAGTCCGATAACGGCGTATGTAAAAAAATAAATGTATCTCGAGAACTGATAGGTTTTTGGGTCAGATTGTAGATAAATCAATAAAATTACAATAAAAATTGTGCTTTTCATGGTGCTCCTTCCGCCTTTCTGGCACCTTCCTCTGATATAGAGGCGCTATGATTGTTGCTTTTGCGCCTTTATTTTCAGCTTGAGCTAAAAGAAAGCCCTGTCCCAGAGGAGGGTAGGGGAGTGTCCCCTGAAGATAGGTGGAAATGGAAAGTAACAACAGTGATTCTGCATTCTGTCTCGAGAACTGATGAGTTCTCGTTTTTTTATATTTTATATTGACAACCTGTCGATTTTAATTTATTATTATTCTGACACGAAGTAAATTATTTATGACAAAGGAGAAGATATGCCAAAAGTTACGGAAGAATTTTTGCTTGCGAGGCGTGAAGAAATCATCGACGCTTGCGCAAAACTTTATGAAACCATGAGTTTTAAGGAAATTACCCTGAAGGAAATCGGAAAAGCCACCTCTTTTAACCGCACTTCCATATACAATTATTTTGATACGAAGGAAGAAATTTTTCTCGCGCTTATGCAACGAGAATACGAAATTTGGGTGAAAGAACTCGACGCTCTCTGCAATGAAAACGAAACGCTTTCAAGAGAGGGACTTGCAAAGGCGTTGGCGCTTTCATTGGAAAAACGCGGAAGGCTTTTAAAACTCTTGTCGATGAACCATTTCGATATGGAGGAAAACAGCCGTCACGAAAATTTAGTGGAGTTTAAAAAATCTTACGGCGCATCTTTAAACGCCGTAAAACGCTGTGTCGATAAATTCTGCCCAAATATGACCGAGACGGAAAAACAAAAATTTCTGTACGCATTTTTCCCGTTTATTTACGGAATTTATCCTTACGCCGTTGTAAGCGATAAACAGAAAAAAGCCATGGAAGATGCGGGAATTGATTTTAAATATCACAGCGTATATGAGATTGCTTTTAATTGCTTGGAAAAGCTCTTAAAGGAGGGAACATGAAAAGTGAACCGACGTAATTTTATAAAAATCTTCGGCTTTGGGGCGTTAAGGTTGCGTCAAACAGCTACGAAATATATTTAAGCGATCCGATGCCGGATGAAATGGATATGCTCTTAAAAATCACGGACAGGGAACATATAGTTTACGGCAGCGACTATCCTTATGTTTTATCTCCGATTTTGCTGAAAAAGAAGGAAGCTCTCGACAGAGAACTTTCGGCGCGTAATTGGACGGAACAAGTTTATGTAAAAAATGCGGCGACTTTAATGTCGTAAATTTTTTTGAATTTTATATTGACAACTTGTCGTTTATTCTATATTATAAATGACACAAAGTAAATTACAACAAGTCGTTTTTATTGTTAGGAGAGAACGACATGAAAGCTTTAGTCGTATGCGGCAGTATGCGAAAAAACGGAAACACGAACATTTTAGCCGATGAGTTTATAAAGGGCGCAAAGGAAGCCGGGCACGAGGCGGAAAAAGTTTCACTCAGAGATTTAACCTTCGGCGATTGTTTCGGTTGCAGGGCTTGTCACGGTAACGGAGGAATTTGCGTACAAAAGGACGATATTGGAAATGTCCTTGAAAAAATGAAATCCGCCGATGTGATAGTTCTCGCTTCGCCTATGTATTATTTTACTTGGACAGGTTTAATGAAAAGATTTTTGGACAGGACGTACCCTCTGTTGCCTATATTAAAAAACAAGGATTTTTATCTTATCACTCTTGGCGGAGTGCCGGACAAAAAATATATGGCAAACATTTTATCCGACTTTTCCATGTATGTTGGGTGCTTCAAAGAGTTTAATCAAGTAGGCTGCCGAGTTGCGGGAAATGTTATTGCAACTTCCGCTCTTAAACCGGGAGCCGTTCGCGAATCAAAAGCGTTGGAAGAAGCCTACGAGCTTGGCAAGAATATTTAGGAGGCGTAATATATGTTTCTCATAACTCAAACACTAATACCCGAAAAAATCCCCGAAGGCAAGGGCGACGAACTTTTTAAAGGTCACGTCGCTTGGTTTACCCGTCATTTTGAAAAAGGCGATTTTATCTTGGTTGGTCCCTATACCGATAAAAAAATGGCGGGAATCATGATTTCTCCTCTTGAAACCCGTGAAGCCGTCGAAGCCGTCTTAAAAGATGATGTGTACTATGCGGACGGTTTGGCAAATTATGAAGTACGTTCCTTCACGGCGGGCAAAATCGCCGAGAATTTCTCATCGTTCGCTGGTAAATAAAATTACGGAGGTCTAAGCAATATGAATAAATTCCTGAAAAAATGTCTGACGCTCTGTCTTGGAGGTATCATAATGGCAAGTTCGACGGCGATGGCTCATTCTATTCGCACTCCCGAAGGCAATATGCCCATGGTGCATTGGGCTGTACTGGAATCAACTCCTGGCAATCTGGCCGCCATGGGCGCAATCGGGGCAAAGACCGTTGCGCCGCAAACCGCAAAGGAATCGGGCACATACGCTCTTTACGGCGCGGTTGACATTAATAATCACGATTTAATGCGACTTTTGGAAATTTACGAAAGCTATGAAGCCTACAGAATCCACAGTACAAGCGAAGCGTTTCAGGAATATCGCGCGGCAAGGTTTCCCATGCTAAAAAATCTTAAAATCCTTGAAGTTAACGGCATAGCATTAGAGCAAAAAGAGAATGGCGCAGCTACGGTCGTTTATATGCATCGTTATGAAGTCAAACCCGAAAAATTAGCCGAATACCAACACTTGGCCACAGCTGAAGCCATTCGCGCCGTTGACGAGGACGACGGAGTTATGGGGATGTTTGTGACCGCAGAACACGACAATCCCAACATCATTCACACGATGGAGCTTTATCGCGATAAAGCCGCTTGCGAACGGTACATCAAATCCTCAAAATCCAAAGAATTTCAAAACAAGATATCCGCTATGTTCATAAATTCTCGGGAGATTGTAAATCTTCCCGCAAATATTCCCATGAGTACAAAGGGGTCTCGCAAATGAACAGGAGAGATTTTATAAAAATAAGCGGAGTCGGCGCAATGACCTTGCTTTTATCGGGTTGCGGACTTTCAGCGCTCACAGGTAGCGAAAACAAAGCGGCGGCGGAAATTCCCGCTAAAGGCAGCGTATCGGGAGGCAATAAAATGAAAATAGTAGTTATCAATTCAAGCCCTCATTCGGACGACGAATCCACATCAAAATACTTATCCGCGCGTTTCACTGAAGGCGCAAAGAGCGCGGGACACGATGTATTCGTATTCGATGCGGCGAGAGAGGAAACACATCCTTGCAGCGGTTGCGACCGTTGCGGCATGGACGGGCCCTGCGTGTGGAACGATGCGATAGAAAACAAACTAATGCCAAAAATGCTTGAAGCCGATCTTTTGGTTCTCGCAACTCCCCTTTACTACTACGGTATGTCGGCGCAACTCAAAACCATTGTAGACCGTTTCTACTCCCGCACCGGCAAACTTCACAACAAAAAATCCATAATAATCGCCACGGCGTACAACAGCGCCGACTGGACAATGGAAGCCCTATCCGCTCACTACAACACTTTAGTCCGCTACATGGAATGGCAAGACGTGGGTCAAATCTGGGGCATCGGCTGCGGCTCCCGCTCCTTAGTCGAAAGCTCCAAGTTCGGCGACCAAGCTCAAAAAATCGGCTCTAATTTGTGAGATGTTGGGACTCCGTCCCAAACCCTGCAAGGGGCGCTGCCCCTTGACCCCGCCAAAGGGCATTGCCCTCTGGACTCCCGGGTACGCTATCTGACAGTTTAAACAAAATCGATTATTAAAGTTTTTTCTTTCTCTTTTTCTTTGCTTCTTTCTTTTTCTCTTTCTTTTTTACAAAAAAGAAAGAGAAAAAGAAAGAAGAAGAAACTAACCTATAAAAGAAAACTAGGAGGAAAACATGAAAATAAAAAAAGTAGTGGCGGCGCTGTGCGGCGGAATGATGATGGTTATGAGTGTAGCGCCTGTGATGGCGGCTGATGCGAAAGGGGATAGACCTGTGGCGAAAAAGATTGTGCAGACGGCGGGAAGAGACGCTTTGGGAGATTTTGCTCCCGATTTTGCTAGGTACAACGATGATATTTTGTTTGGCGAAGTGTGGTCTAAAAACGATGTGCTTTCATTGCATGACCGCAGTATTGTTACGATTTCGGCGTTAGTTGCGAGCGGCGTTATAGACAGTTCGCTTAAATATCACATTCAGACGGCAAAAAGTAACGGTGTGACAAAGGAAGAGATGGCGGAGATAATCACTCAGCTTGGGTTTTATGCGGGCTGGCCAAAGGCTTGGGCGGCGTTTCGCATGGCAAAAGAAGTTTATGCGGATAAGTGAAATAAAGGAGTGATTTTATGCGTAAATTATGGACGCTTTTACTGTCCGTTTTTATTATAACTACTTTCACGGCTTGCGGGGGAACTACAGGCGCAAGCGCCGATAAGAAAGCCTCAAACTCGACCCCTGCTTCAAGCGAAAGCAAGCAAACCGCATCAAATACAAGCAAAACTTTAGTAGTATATTTCTCCTGCTCCGGCAACACCAAAAAATTGGCGCAAACCGCCGCAACTGCGTTAAACGCTGACATTTATGAAATCGTTCCCGAAAAGCCTTATACGAATAACGATCTCAACTACAACGACGAAAGCACCCGTGCCACCGTAGAGCAAAAGGACGATAAGGCTCGTCCAAAACTTAAAGATAAAAACGCCAACATCGCCGCTTACGACAAAATCGTTATAGCGTATCCAATTTGGTGGGGGCAAGCGCCTCGCATTGTGGACACATTCCTTGAAAGCTACGACTTTTCCGGAAAGACTATCGCGCCTATTTGCACATCGGGCGGCAGCGACGTAGGTTCAAGCGCGGATTATCTAAAATCCATAACTCGCGGTTCCGCCAATTGGAAACTCGGCAAAAAATTCTCTCCCTCCGCTTCTGCGCAGGAACTTAAATCTTTGTTTGATTAATTGGGACTTCGTCCCAAACCCTACAAGGGGCGCTGCCCCTTGACCCCGCCAAAGGGCATTCGCCCTCTGGACACCTGGGTAGTAAAAAACCTTTCACTTAACATTTTGCATTGAGTGAAAGGTTTTTCTTTTTTATTCCACGCCCGGGAAAGACGTTACATATTTAATTTTAATATCGGGAAAATTTTCTACGAACTGAATCGTAAAATCCTCGCCGTATTCCACGAATTTCCATTCGCCGATATTATTGGGGAAGGAATCGACGACTTTTACTTTTAAATCGGGAAACGAGTTTACAACTTTAACCTTAATATCCGCAAAATGCTCAACAACTTTCACCTTGCCGCATAACTTAATGCCCTTATAATATCCGTCCTTGTTGATTGCGGATGCCGCCGCTGCGGGAACTGTCATGATAAAAAGCAACAGCAACGTAAATATGACTGTGAATTTTTTCATCGTAACTCCCCCGTAAACAGTATTATTTACCGTTAGCGACTTTTCTAAACGCTTTTCCGGCCGCCTCTATGGTTTTTTCAATATCTTCCTTCGTATGCGCCAACGACATAAATATAGTTTCAAATTGCGACGGAGCCAGATATATTCCTTCGTTTAGCATAGAGTGGAACCATATTTTAAAAGCGTTTTGATCGCAGTTTTCCGCATCTTTGTAATCCCAAATTTCTTCTTTGGAAAAAAAGATTCCAAACATTGAGCCAGCTTGATGAGTTACTACATTTACTCCAACTTCTTTTGCCTTCGCCTCAATCCCTAATACAAGTTCCTTTGTTTTAAGGGTAAGCGCGCGGCTTGCGTCCACTCCGTCAAAATCTCGGCGCAAAATCTCAAGAGTAGCGATACCCGCAGACATTGCCAACGGGTTGCCCGAAAGAGTTCCCGCCTGATAAACTTTCCCAAGCGGCGCGACATAATCCATAATATCGCGCCTGCCACCGTACGCCGCAACGGGCAGACCGCCGCCGATAATTTTCCCCAAACAGGTAATATCCGGGGTAATGCCGTAGGCCGCTTGCGCCCCGCCTAAGGACGCGCGAAAACCGCACATAACTTCGTCAAAAATTAAAATCGTCCCGTATTTTTTCGTAATCTCGCGAAGCGAACGAAGATAGCCCTGTTTGGGAAGGATAAGCCCCATATTTCCCGCAACAGGCTCGATTATAAGCGCGGCTATTTCCTCGCCGTATTTTTCAAATACGGCTTCCATCGCTTCAATATCGTTATACGGCACGGGAATCGTATCGCTTGCGACGCTTTTCGTCACGCCCAAAGAACTTGGCGTGCCGAAAGTCGCTGCGCCGGAACCTGCGCTTACCAACAATGAATCGCTGTGTCCGTGATAACAACCGATACATTTTACAATCTTATTCCGTCCCGTAAATCCTCTTGCTAAGCGCAGTGCGCTCATGGTGGCTTCCGTTCCCGAATTTACCATACGGATTTTTTCTATGCTCGGGTAAAACTCTTGAACCAACTTAGCCAAGCGAGTTTCGAGCAAAGTAGGCGCGCCGTAACTTGTCCCGTTTTCGGCGGCCTTTTTTATCGCGTCGATTACCTCGTCGTTAGCGTGACCTACAACCATAGGACCCCATGAGCCGACATAATCTATATATTCGTTGCCGTCGATGTCGTATATTTTAGACCCTTTTGCCTTTGCTATAAAAGGCGGCGTACTTTCCATAGCGGAAAACGAACGCACGGGACTGTTCACGCCCCCGGGCATAAGCTCTTTCGCTTCTTCAAAAGCCGCTTTTGATTTGTCCAATGAAAGCATATTTTTCCTTTCTATAAATAGGGCATTTCTAAAAACCTTACTTTCTTTTTCTCTTTTCTTTTTTGTAAAAAAGAAAAGAGAAAAAGAAAGTAACAAAGAAAAAGAGAAAAGAAAAAACTTTATCAAACCTAAATTCTAAATTTAGTCCATTTTTTCATTAAAGTTCTTTTTCTTTCTTTTGGTTCTTTTCTTTCTTTTTCTTTCAAGAAAAAGAAAGAAAAGAACGGTTTTTAAAAATTATCTTTATGCAACCATTTAGCCGCATCAATGGCGTGATAAGTTATGATAATGTTCGCCCCTGCGCGTTTCATTCCGAGAAGGCTCTCCAATACGATTCTCTTCTCGTCAATCCAACCGTTCGCCGCCGCAGCCTTAACCATTGCGTATTCGCCGCTGACGTTATATACCGCAAGCGGAAGGTTTATGTTTTCCTTTACGGTTTTCACGATGTCCAAATAAGCGAGCGCAGGTTTTACCATGATAATATCCGCGCCTTCTTCAACGTCAAGCAAGGCTTCTCGCGCTGCCTCTTTTGCGTTTGCAGGGTCCATTTGATATTGTTTGCGATCGCCAAACTGCGGCGCGCTGTTTGCCGCGTTCCTAAACGGACCGTAGTAAGCGGACGCATATTTTACGGCGTAAGACATAATTGACACGTTATGCAAACCATTTGCGTCCAACGCTTCTCTGATAGCTTTTACCCGCCCGTCCATCATATCCGACGGCGCAACAATATCCGCGCCCGCTTTCGCCTGACTTAGAGCGACTTTCTGCAACAGCTCGAGCGTCGCATCGTTATCTACATAATTACCGCAAAGTTTGCCGCAATGACCATGGCTTGTATACTGGCAAAGACAAACGTCGCCCACTATCGCCAAATTCGGCAGAGCTTCCTTTATAGCCGCCATTCCTCGTTGCACGGGGCTTTTCATATCCCAAGCGGAAGAGCCGATTTCATCTTTATATTCGGGCAACCCGAACACTTCTACAGACGGTATGCCAAGCGAAGCAACTTCCCTTGCAACTTTTACCGCCTCGTCAACCGAGAGATGATAACAACCCGGCATACCGGGAATTTCCTCTTTAACGCCTTCGCCGGGCACTACAAAAATCGGATATACAAAATCGTCAACGCTCAACGTAGTTTCTGCAACCATCTTGCGTAAATTCTCGGAAACACGCAAACGGCGCGGTCGTATCAACATATTTACAACTCCCTTAAAACTTCAACCAATCCGGGTATCGTATACTCCTTTGCCACAACGTCCGCCGTTACGCCGTAATTTTTCAGAGTTTCCGCAGTAACGGGGCCTATGCAAGCAGTTTTTATATTTTGCAAAAGTTCTGCGCCGCCAATCAATTTTACGAAATTTTTTACGGTGGACGAACTGGTAAATGTCACAACGTCAATTTCCCCGCTTAATAATTTCTCCCGCAATTTTTCGCCGTTTTGTTCGTCCTTAACGGTTTTGTACGCCGCCGCAACTTCCACTTTTGCGCCGAAATCCTTTAAAGAGTCTACAAGTGTTTCTCTCGCAACCTCCGCCCGAGGTATCAAAATATTGTCAGACTCGTTTACTTTACCCTTCAAAGCATCAATTATACCTTCCGCGCGAAATTCATCGGGGCATAAATCCGCAACAATACCGTAAACTAAAAGTTCCGCCGCCGTCGCAGTTCCGATTGCGGCTATTTTCGCATTATAAAGGGCGCGGCTGTCAAGTTTTGCCTTTTGAAGCCTTGCAAAAAAATGTCTGACCCCGTTGACGCTTGTGAAAATTATCCAACTGTAACCATTAATTCTTGACAAAGCGTTATCAAGCCCCAAATAATTATCGCTAGGCTCGCTTATCTTTATTACGGGGGCTTCCGTAACCCTCGCTCCCAATTCCTCCAATTTTTCCGTCAAAGCCGAAGCCTGCGCCCTCGCCCTTGTCACCAAAATCCGTTTTCCGAAAAGCGGGCGGTTTTCGTTGTCGAACCAACGAAGTTCGTTTCGTAAATTCACCACATTCCCCAATACAAATACGGCGGGAGGTTTTAAACCGTTTTTCGCAACGTCCTCCGCCGCATTTTCCAAAGTTGTAATTAGTGTCTCTTGCTCGGGTCTTGTGCCCCATCTCACAAAAGCCGCCGGAGTATTGCCCGCTCTTCCGTTCTCCATCAATTTTTTTGTAATTTTCGGCAGATTTTCAATGCCCATCAAAAAAACAAGGGTATCGGTAGCGGTTGCAAGACAAGTCCAATTTATGCTTGAGTTTTCTTTGTTTGGGTCCTCATGTCCCGTCACTACGGCAAAAGACGCGGCAACGTTTCTGTGAGTCACGGGAATCCCCGCATACGCCGCGGCGGCTATGGCGCTTGTCACACCCGGCACTATTTCAAACGGTACGTTTTCTTCCTTTAAGTAAAGAGCCTCTTCGCCACCGCGTCCGAAAACAAACGGGTCGCCGCCCTTTAATCTTACGACGGTTTTCCCCTCTTTAGCCTTATTCGCCAAAAGCCTATTTATGTCCTCCTGCCGCATCGCGTGGTTGCTCGAGGCTTTCCCCACATAAATCCGCTCGGCGGTCTCGGGCGCAAAAGACAGTATCTTCTCCTCCGCCAATCTGTCGTACACCAATACTTCAGCCTTCGACAGCGCAACCACAGCCTTCAGCGTCAAAAGCCCCACATCTCCGGGACCTGCGCCCACAAGATAAACTTTTCCCATAATTATAAACCGCCTTTCTGCGAAAGGCACCGATGAGGTTATGAAATTACGATGCAAATTCCGCTGAGTTATAATTTTTGCTTAATTTTGTGGTAGATGGGTTAAAATGCCTTAATTCAAGTTTTTTCTTCGCCAGAAGAAAAAACTACATACGTCAGCATTTCAACAAGACGTCCGAGAGGCGGGAGATTTAAACTCCCGCCTTTCTTCCAATATAGCCCCCCACCTAAGAGGTGGGGGACATCTAGTCTTGTTATATTTTTTACTGAAAGTTATTCTTATTTCCTATATAAAAATGAGCTGTGAAAGACTACAAATTAGCTTTTTCACAGCCCATTTTTATTACGGAAAGTCGTATAAAAGATGGGCAATTATATCTACCCACAGATTCTGATGAAAAGTCATTTTTTCCTAACGGAGAAAAATAGATTATGATATTCAAATGCTAAGATAGTTTTTTATTTTATTGCTTGAATAATTTTTTCTTCGATTTCCTTCAAAACGTTTTCGGATGGTACGTTTATATTACGAATGTTTTCCAAACAAATTTCACAACCGGCAGCTTTTAATTCTTCTTCAACAAGTTTTATGCTTTGTCCGCCCCAACCATAAGAACCAAACGCGAACGCTTTGTGATTTTTCGGTTGCAACCCTTTTAGATAGCAAAGGAACGCTGCAACGGTTGGCATCATTTGGTTATTTATTGTAGGGGAGCCAACGGCCAAATATTTGCTGTCAAAAAGCTCAGTAACAATATCTGACAATTCGTTAGTCTTTAAATCGTAGAAAACGGCAGGTATACCACAAGCTGCAAATGCATCGGTTATTGTTTTAGCCATAATCTCGGTAGAGTGCCACATACTGTCGAAAACGATAACCGCTCGGTCTTTAACATCATAACGGCTCCAACTTTCATAGCAAGAAAGAATATCATTAATGTGATTTTTCCAGCTTATGCCGTGACCTGTTAATATCATCTCTATATCGTAGCCAGCGAGCGCTTTTAAGGCTGCCTGAGCTTGTTTCCCGTAAGGCATTAAAATATTTGCAAAATACTTTTTTGCTTCCCACAAAACGAGCGGAAGATCTATTTCGGAATCAAAACGTTCGGTTGAAGCAAAGTGCTGACCAAATGCGTCGTTGGAAAAGAGAATTTTTTCTTCGGGGCAATAGGTTACCATGCTGTCCGGCCAGTGAAGCATTGGAGTAGTTACAAAAGACAAGGTTCTCTTCCCAATATTTATGGTATCGCCAGCCTTAACGGTTTGATAATTAAGATTACCATAATGAGCAGTTAAACCTTTCTGTCCATTTGGAAAACTGGTTATAATCTTTGCGTCTGGCGCAATTCTCGATATAAAAGGAAGACCGCCGGAATGATCCATCTCAACATGACTAGAGATAATATAATCGATTTTTGTAGGATCGATAACAGAAGATATGCGAGATAGCATTTCATCCTCGAAACCGTGTTTTACGGTATCAATGAGAGTGATTTTGTCATCTATTATAAGATAAGAATTATAAGTAGCGCCGTGACCCGTTTTATATCCGTGAAAATTTCTAAGAGACCAATCGATAGCGCCGACCCAATAAATATTGTCTTTCATTTTTACAGCTTTCATAAAATCCGCCTTTCTAAAAAAATCCTTTAGCAAAAGAAATTATTCTACAAAAAAAAAAAAATTCCTGTAAAAAATTTTCAAAACATGATTTTATTAATTCCAAGAAAATATTATGACTTTATCAACCACACTTTTTATAAAAAAATTTAACTTCGTATAATTCCTATTATAGTTAGTTAAATTTCTAATAAAAGAATACGCTTTGGAATTACCCAAAGCGTATTCTTTATTATATCCAATTACACAATACCGTGAGCCATCATGACATCCGCAACTTTTTTAAATGCCGTCATGTTTGCACCTGCAACTAAATCATCGGGGTCTGCGAAAGCTTCCGCGTTTTTCTTTGAAGATTCGTAGATGTTCTTCATTATGTTCTTTAATTTCTCGTCGACTTCCTCGAAAGTCCACTGCAAACGTTCGGAGTTCTGAGCCATTTCAAGCGCACTTGTCGCAACGCCGCCTGCATTTGCCGCTTTTGCCGGAGCAAAGAGAACTTTATGGTCTTGGAAATACTTGATTGCATCGAGCGTGGAAGGCATATTTGCACCCTCGCCAACAGCTATAACGCCGTTAGCCACAAGAGCTTTTGCGCTGTCAAGGTTGATTTCGCTTTGAGTTGCGCAAGGAAGTGCAATGTCACATTTAACCGTCCAAACGCCGGAGCAACCTTCGTGATACTCAGCGTTCGGATGCTTCTCAACATATTCTTTAATGCGTCCGCGGCGAACCTGCTTGATTTCTTTAACGGTGTCAAGCTTAATCCCGTCGGGATCGTAAACATAACCGTTTGAATCTGAACAGGTGACGACTTTGCCGCCAAATGTTTGAGCCTTTTCAATAGCATAAGTAGCAACGTTGCCGGAACCTGATACAACAATGGTCTTGCCATTAATATCAATGTTCTTTGCATCGAGCATATTCTTTACAAAATAAAGCAGACCGTAACCTGTGGCTTCGGTACGCGCCAAACTGCCCCAATAATCCACGCCTTTTCCGGTAAGCACGCCCGCATCGTAAGAATCACGGAGGCGTTTATATTGTCCGAAAAGATAGCCGATTTCGCGACCGCCAACGCCAATATCGCCTGCAGGAATATCAATGTTAGGACCAATATGACGGTAAAGCTCTGTCATAAAGCTCTGGCAGAACTTCATAACTTCGTTGTCAGATTTTCCTTTAGGATCAAAATCGGAACCACCCTTGCCGCCGCCGATGGGAAGCCCTGTCAAAGCGTTCTTAAATGTCTGCTCGAATGCGAGAAATTTCAAGATGCTTAAATTTACACTTGGATGAAAACGAAGACCGCCTTTATATGGTCCGATTGCGCTGTTCATCTGGACTCTGAAGCCGCGGTTCACATGAATCTCGCCCTTATCGTCCTGCCAAGGAACTCTAAACGTAACAATGCGCTCCGCTTCAACCATGCGCTCCAAAATCTTTGCTTCCTTGTACTGAGGATTTTTTTCAAGCACAGGTATAATGGTCGTCAACACTTCTTTAACAGTGTTCTGGAACTCAACCTCGTTTGGATCCTTCTTTGCAACCAAATCCAAAACCTCATTGACATAAGCTTTCATATCAGCCATACTTTTCTTCCTTTCCACTCTTGAAACCAATCTCAATTTTTAATTTCTTTTCTCTTTCAGACAGATTTTAAGCAATTTATCTCATTAGAATCTGTTGTACCCGTAGGTGTTTTTTTTAAAATAAAGAGAAAGAAATCAACAAAGAAAAGAGAAAGAAAAATTTTTAATAATTTTTCGAGATTTGCATCAATATCTTTAACACAGGCATTATATAACAGGCATTTTTCTCTTGCAATATTTTGATTATATGTATTTTTGTATACATCGTTGTTGATCTTGAACAGGAATTTTGACGGTTAAATATTCAGTTTTCACTTATTCAACTATCTCTGAATTTTAAACATCTCCATCAACGCCTCTGCGTTTCAATAAATCCCTTATAGCTTCCACGCTCGTAAAGTTTTGCGGTGTTAAATCCGTCCCCGCAAACTCTACATTATATTCTTCTTCCAATCTCGCAAAGAGATCCTGCATATCCATGGAATCTATAAGCCCATCGCTTACAAAATCTTCGCTTTCCTCATAATTATTCTTAGGATTAAGTTCCTTTAGTATTTCTATTATCTTCTTCATGATTTCTCCTATTGAGGAATATTATGCTGTTGCTTTCTTCAAAGCTTTATTTATCTTTTCCGCCATACCTTTGATTTTTGCAATGGGTACGGAGCAAACTGCAACTCTTACGCCCAACTTCAACGGCACGGCATAAATCAAATCCTCATGCAAAATATCGCAAACTTTCCCCGGATCATTTGCGGGTACCGACAAGAAGAATCCACCGGTATAAGGAAGCGCAGCAAGCCCCGCCTCTTTTGCCTCTTTCATAAAAAGATCGCCTCTTGCCTGAATTAAGGCGTGAGCTTCTTCCCTGTCCTTTTCAAATGCGGCAAAAACTTCTTTATCATTTTGTATGCGAAGCAAAAGTTCCATAGCTCCGCGATTTATATTGCTCCAAGCGGCTCTGCTTGAATACTTCATTACATCGTTAAATTCGTCGATAACGCTTTTGCTGGAACTTGCCGCAACCAACGCTCCTGTGCGCTGACCATAGAACGTATACCCTTTAGACATACTGAAAGAAAACAGCGCCAAGATATTTTCCGGTAAGTCTCCGAATTTTTTCATAAATCTACGCACTGCGTTCTTTTCTCCAGCATAATCAATATAAGCTATATCCACAAGTATAGTAACTTTTTTTCCGTTTTTGGCGTAGGTTTTAAACAAGTCTATAATTTTGTCCCAATCGGCTTCCGTCAATTGGAAACCGGTGGGATTATGCGCCGGTGTATTTAATATTACCAAAAGCGACTCTTGTGTTATATATATATCCTCAACCTTACCTTTAAACGAATCAAAGTTAAAATTTCTGTTCTCGTCAAACAGCGTGAAATTCTCCAGATTTGCTCCGTGTTCACGACAAATCACATTATATGTGCCCCAGTACCAATCAGAAGTAAGAACCTTCTCGCCTATTTCGGAATAATTCATTATGGCATGATGAATTGCGCCCGTACCACCCGCCGTTGCTACCGCAGAAGTATAGGCGTTCGGCTTTTGTTCGAGAAAAGTCAATTCCTGAACAGCGTTAAGGTACTCGGGAATTCCCGATATAGGCGCGTAAGCCGCTATCTTTTCAATGGGCATTTCCTTATATACCTTTTCCATTGTAGGTAAAGTTATAAGTTTTTCATTATCATCCAGCATAACGCCAATCGTAGCGTTGGTAACTTTATCTGCTCCAAACTTCTCCGCAGCTTCCTTGCAAGCCGCCGCCGCCCCAAATATCACATCGTTTAATTTTTTTCCCGCTGATTGCGTAGCCGCCATACTCATTTCCAGCACCTCATATATCTTTCAATTTGATTCTTTACTTTCTTTTGTTTTTCAGTATTCTCTTTAAAGAAAGAGAATACCGAAAGCAACTTACCTATTAGGGAAAAACTCATCGTGGATAGCATTGACCGCCTCTTTGACGTGACCGCCCTTGATTAAGCAAGAGAGACTGATTTCTGACGTGCTGATAATCTCGATGTTGACGCCGGCTTTAGCAAGAGCTCCGAACATTCTGGCGGCAATTCCCGGATTACCCAACATACCTGCGCCTACGATGGAAATTTTTGTTACGTTTTCCTCTATCAAAACCTTGGAGGCGTTTAATTCTTTTGCAACTGTTTCCATAACCTCTTTAGCTTTGGTTAAATCGTCATTTGAAACGGTGAAAACCATGTCGGTGATGTTTTTCTCGATATTACGCATACTTTGAACAATCATGTCAACGTCAACGTTAGCTTTAGCAAGGGCGTCGAAAATTTTGTGAGCTATGCCCGGCGTATCGGATATACCTAAGACAGCGATTTTAGTGACATTTTCATCATGAGCAACGCCTCTTATAACAAAACTTTTTTCTTCCATTGAATAATCCCCCTGAATAATAGTTCCCGAAGCCTTAGTAAATGTAGAGCGCACATGAATGGGGATTTTAAAAATCTCGCCCATCTCAACGGAACGAGGCTGCATGACTCCCGCGCCAAGACGCGCCATTTCAAGCATCTCGCTGTATGTAATTTCTTTAATCTTTCTGGCGGACGGTACTATTCTCGGATCTGCCGAATACACGCCTTCAACGTCCGTGTATATTTCGCAAGAATCTGCCCCTAAAGCGCCGGCAAGGGCAACGGCAGAAGTGTCCGAGCCACCGCGGCCTAATGTCACTGGATCGCCTAAGCTGTTGGAGCCTTGAAAGCCCGCCACTACTACGATATTTCCCTTGTTAAGTTCTTCATGTACTCGTTCGGGAGTAATGTCTAAAATGCGTCCTTTTGTATACGCCGAATCGGTTTGAAGACCAACCATAGGTCCTGTGAGTGACACTGCAGGATGTCCCAATGTTTGAAACGCCATGGATAAAAGCGCAATGGATACCTGTTCGCCCGTTGTAAGAAGCATATCCATCTCACGTGGAAATTTATACGGTTCGCCATTTATGCCTTTAGCAAGGCTTATAAGTTCGTCTGTAGTATCTCCCATAGCGGACACTACCATAACTATTTTGTCATCGTCTTTCTTTTCTTCCAAGATTCTCTTAGCCACAGACATCATTTTTTCCGTAGTCGCAACAGAACTTCCGCCAAATTTTTTTACGATAAGAGCCATGCGCATCCTTCCTCGCTATAGAAAATTAAAAACTAGATGTGATTATAACCTAAATTTAACGCTTAGTCTATATAAATTGTAATGAATACATGAATTTTTCTCATCTATTCTTAATAGAGGAATTAGCGTGTTTATGTAGAATATAATTGGTATACAGTAATTTGAAATTCAGAAGGAACGCTCTTGGTGGAAATTTGATCAAAATTTCGAACAGGGAGGGATTATCGTGGGAATTCGCGGTCGGCTCTTAAGCCTTTCGGTTATCGCTGCCGTTACAATATTAATTATTGCAACTATGGGTTACTATCAAGCTTCAGTCGTAGTAAAAGAAAGCGCTGAGGAAAAACTTTTGGCAAAGGTTGGAAAAGCGTCTTCAGGTTTTGAGACATGGCTTTTGCAGAAACAGCGAATAGCGATAGATACAGCTCATTTCATGGAAGATTTAGACGATAATTTAAAAGGCGATCGCAAATTTTTAAATGTATACCGAGGAGACGAAACAGTTTTAAATATTGCTTACGCTGATGAAACAGGTCGATTTACTTCGTATGTTCGAAAAGATTTTCAGAATGTGGACGTGCATACGAGAGATTGGTATATTAATTTAATGAAAGAAAAGCAGCCTACTTTTACGAATCCGTATGAATCGCTTTCAATCGGTAATGTGGTAATATCCGCAACGGCGCCGATTTTTAAAAACGGCAAATTTTACGGCGGTATCTGTGTTAATATCGGCATTGGCTCGCTTTTGGCGCAAGTTGGAGCAATGAATTACGAAGGAAGCGGAGAAGGATTTTTGTTTGATGAACAGGGACATTTAATCGCCACCTTCGCCGCTACCGCAGGAAAATCCATAAGTGAAATATCTGCGTTGGCTCACCATGAAACAGAAATTATGACGGGAGGATCTATAGGCTTGTCATCTATTCAGGATGGCAATGTGGTAAGTTACGCAAGAGTGCCGTCAACTGGTTGGATATTGGCTTTTGCTGTGCCGGAGCAAGTCGTATATGCTCCATTAAGCAGAATCCGCACTACTTATATTGTATTGACTATTTTAGGGATTATTGCCATTATTGCCATGTTTAAATTTTGCATGACATTCGCTAATGATATTGTTACAAGTGTTCGCGCCGTAGAAAAACGAGCGGTTGAGATTGCGAAAGGAAACCTTGCTTTTAGGGATTTGCCCGTAAAAACTAATGACGAAATAGGAGAGCTTACAAAGTCGTTTAATACGATGCAACGCGATTTGAAAAAGCTCGTTGGAACTACCAAAGAAGCGGCTGATGGAGTTTTATCATCCTCTAAGAATTTATTGCAATACGTTGAGATGAACGCCGAATCCACAAGAGAAATTGCAAGACTTGCAAGTCTCGTATCGAAAAGCATGACAAGACAAATGGAAGACGTTATGAAAACGGCCGGTCATGTGGACGCAGCCTTCTCCGATATGGACGAATTAGCTAAAAATGCGGAACTGTTGGAAAAAAACATAAGCGCCGCTTCAACAAACGCTTCTTTTGTATTTGAAGATGTTAAGACCATACTGGCGAACGATGAAAATGAAAAAGCCCTTGCAAAATGTTTCGAATCTCTTTTCGAAACATTCGAAGGGCTTGCAAGAGATGCCGGTGAACTTACTGCCATTGTAAGAGCCGTGGAAGAAAGAACCGGATATATAATAGACAATGTAAACTCCATGGACACCGTGAGCAGAGAAACTGCCAAAAGCGCAGAGACAATAGAAACTGCAATCGAAGCGCAAGAAGCGGCGGTGCTTGACATTGTGGCAAGCGCCGAAGCTATGGATAACCTTGCAAAGAGTCTTGAAGAAAACGCCAAAAGATTTAAGTTGTAAAAAAACCGCCGCTGAATTGCGACGGTTTTTCTTTTACGCCAACACTATCTTATCAAAAGCCGCGACCTCTTTTATCATATCGTCGATGCCTTTTAACAGCGCCAGCCTGTTTTCCTTTATCTTTTTATCTTTATCCATAACCATGACCGCATCGAAAAATTCGTTTATCGGCCCGGTAAGTTCCGTAAACGCATGGAGCGCTTTTTCGTAATCTCCCGCGGCAATTCCCGCTTTAGCGTCCGTTTTTACCTTTTTGTACGCATTGTATAAATTGCCTTCGGAAGTTTCTTTAAACAATCCTTCGTCAACATTGTCGCTCGTCGCGTTTTTGGCGAGGTTGCCCACTCGGTTAAACGCCTGTATTGCGTTCTTTGACTCGGAAGTTTTTACAAATTCGCCTACAGCTTCGGCGCGAAGCAACGCGGCATACGGATCGTCTACGTTTTCAAGCACGGCATCCATAACGTCGTAACGAATCCCTTTTTCAGTAAACAAATTCTTTAACCTAAGCCGCATAAAATCAGCGACATTTTGCTGCATCGCCTCTACTTCGCTCTTTTTATAAAGTTCCATCGCCTTTGCAACCAGCGCATTAAGCGAAAGGTGAAGTTTCGCTTCCGTCAAGATTCCTACAAAACCCAAAGCCTGCCTACGAAGCGCAAACGGATCCTGCGAGCCTGTCGGAATCTTGCCGCGGCTAAACGTACCCACGATGTTGTCGATTTTATCCGCAAGGCTTAGTATTTTGCCCGCATCCGTTTTGGGAAGTTCATCTCCCGCAAAACGAGGCATATACTGTTCGTCTATCGCCGTGGCTACCCCTTCGCATCTGCCTTCTAAGAGAGCGTATTCGCGCCCCATAACGCCTTGGAGTTCCGTAAACTCCGTAACCATTCCCGTCACCAAGTCCGCCTTCGATATGAGAGCGGCTTTTTCTGCGTGTTTACGGGTTTTTTCGTCGGAATTAAAAGCGTCGCATAAGAACTTCGAGAGTTCATGAAGTCGCTCTGTCTTTTCATAGACAGAACCCAAACCCTCTTGGAAAACCACCGTCTTCAAGCGTTCCCGATGTTCTTCCAAGGTCTTTTTCCTATCCTCTTCAAAGAAGAATTTAGCGTCCTCAAGCCTTGCTTTCAAAACTCTTTCGTTACCGTGCGCCACGGTATCCAAATGCTCTTTCCCGCCGTTTCTCACGGTTAAAAACAGGGGCATGAGCTTCCCGTTTGAATCTCTCACGGGGAAATATCTCTGATGATCCCGCATGGGCGTAATAACGGCGGCTTCCGGCAAAGACAAGTACGCTTCTTCAAAGCTTCCCGCAAGAGGCGTGGGGTATTCCACCAAGTACAATACTTCCTCAAGCAAATCTTCCGTTATCTCCGCAACTCCACCTTTTTCCTCAGCGACAGACTTTAATCCTTCAACTATTTTCTCCCTGCGTTTTTCGGGGTCTACAATCACAAAAGCCTTTTCGCAATCCGCTTCGTAATCGCCTGCAGAAGCTATGCTAAATTCGCCGCCGTATAACGCTCTGTGTCCCCTTGATTTACGATCGCTCTTGACGTTCGCTATCTCAAAAGGTATTACATCTTCGCCGTAAAGCGCCACGATCCAACGGATAGGTCGTATGAATTTAAAATCCAAACTGCCCCAACGCATGTGATTGGGGAAGCTTAACGAAGTTATAAGGTTCGGCAGCACGTCCCGCAAAAGTTTTTCGGTCGCCTCGCCCTTTTTCTCCACAACCGCGTAAACATAGCCGTCTTTTTCAACCAAATCCTCCGGCGCAACGCCCTTGCCTCTCGCAAATCCCGCAGCCGCCTTTGTGGGATTGTGATTTTCGTCAAACGCTATCTTAACGGCGGGTCCCTTATGCTCTTCCCTTACGTCCGCCTGACAATCCGCCAAATCCGTTACGATAAGCGCAAGCCGTCTCGGCGTACCCAGAGTTTTTACTTCGCCAAACTCTAACCTTAACTCCTTTAACGCATTCTCCGCCTTTTCGCCCAATTCTTTAAGGCTCTTAGGCGCCACATGAGCGGGGATTTCCTCCGTTCCTATCTCAAAAAGCAACGTTTTTTTCATTTCGCATCCCCTCCCTTCTTTAGCATCGGGTATCCCATTTCTTCCCGTTGTTTTAAATACGCTTCGGCGCAAAGTCTCGCCAACCTGCGCACCCTTCCTATAAACGCAGTCCGTTCCGTTACGCTGATAGCTCCTCTTGCGTCAAGCAAATTAAATGCGTGGGAACATTTTAAAACGTAATCGTAAGCGGCGTGGACACATTCTTTTTCTATTACCCGCACCGCTTCTTTCTCATATTTCTCAAACAAATCAAACAGCAAGTTCTCATCCGACAAATCAAAGGCGTAAGTTGACTGTTCAAACTCATTTTGATGGAAAACGTCCCCATAAGTCACATTATCCGTCCACTTCACGTCATACACGTTTTCAACGCCCTGAATATACATGGCAAGCCGTTCCAAGCCGTAAGTTATCTCAACCGCAACAGGCTTTATATCTTGACTTCCCACTTGCTGAAAATATGTGAACTGCGTTATCTCCATGCCGTCAAGCCAAACTTCCCAGCCTAATCCCCAAGCGCCAAGCGTTGGCGATTCCCAGTTATCCTCAACAAACCTTATATCGTGTTCCGTTGGGTCTATCCCCAAATTTTTCAAACTCTCCAAATAAAGCTCCTGTATATCGCTTGGCGACGGCTTCATTATCACCTGGAACTGATGGTGCTGATAAAGCCTGTTTGGATTATCCCCGTATCTACCGTCCGCAGGTCGTCTCGAAGGCTCCACATACGCCACGTTCCAAGGCTCCGGCCCAAGCACACGCAAAAAAGTCATGGGGTTCATCGTCCCCGCGCCTTTCTCCACATCGTAAGGGTTCGTCAGCACGCACCCCCTCTTTCCCCAAAAATCCTGCAGCGCTAACACTATCTCCTGAAATTTCATCTCTCACACTTCTCTCATTTATTTTATTGGGCTCCGCCCAAACCCGGCAGGGCGCTGCCCTGCACCCGCCAAAGGGCATTGCCCTCTGGACTCCCGGGTGCGTTATTTATTAGTTTTGTGTTTAAAACTCCTTTTGCCCTTTAGGTAATTCCTTCTAAGATATGGCAATAAAGCCCTCCTCTGAGAGGAGGGATAGCCGCGAAGCGGCAGGGAGGAGTTCATTAGCTTCTAGTTTTTGTTACAAATAATTCTGCTTTAGTTTTTTCTTTCATTACTCTCGCTATATTTTCCGCGGCTTCTTTATCTTTCGCAAAAGCGAACACCGTAGGCCCCGAACCGCTCATTTGCGCATATTCTGCGCCCGCTTCAAGCATTAAGTTTTTATATTCCTCGATTTCCTTATATTCGCTTGACGCAACCTTTTCAAGCACATTTCCCATTAAAGCGTACATTTCCTTTACATCGCCTTTTATTAGCGCCGCTTCAAACTTCACATTGTCGGGATGCTCTGTCGCAGGGTTTTTATCGTATGTTTTATACGCCCAAGGGGTTGAAATAGAAATCGGCGGTTTCGCTAACACCAGATACTTTTCGGGGAACGGAGAAAGTTCTCGTAAAATTTCGCCCCTGCCCGTCGAAAGCATTGTGCCGCCCATTATGCAAAACGGAACGTCCGAGCCGATTGAGGCGCCTATTTCCGATAATCTTTCCATTGGCGCGTTTAAATTAAAGACTTCGTTAATCCCCAAAATCACCGCCGCCGCGTCCGCACTTCCTCCCGCAAGTCCCGCAGCCATTGGGATTCTTTTTGTCAATTTTATCCTAACGCCGTCTTTAACTCCGAAATTTTCCTTCATAGCCGCAGCCGCTCTGTGCGCCAAATTATTTTCGTCCGCCGGCAAATCCGAACCTTCAACGGACAACACTATTCCCGCATCCGCCTTTTCCACAACCACATCGTCATGCAAGTCTATTGACTGCATTACCATACTTACCTCATGGAAATTATCGGGGCGAACGCCTAATATATCTAGGGTTAAATTTATCTTTGCAAAAGCTTTTATCAACATGGCTTCACCTTATAATATGGATTTTATTCTCTCAATAGGCATCGTCAAGTCCATATGTCCCGCGATTGTTTCCACTTCTCGTCCGTCTATCAAAATTTTGACGGATTTCACTTCCTTAAATTCCGTCAAAGTGTTCACGATAGACCCGACCATTAGTTCCTCGCCCGTGGAGCCGCCCACGAAATACTTTACCATATCGCCCGAAAAATCCACCGTCAGCTTTGAGCCTTTTAAACTTACGCTCTTTAACTTCGTCTTTTTGGGGATTATCGAAATCGTGCCTTTTTTATCCGTCCCCTTTAAAAGCTCCTCTATCGCGGCTTTATACTTGTCTTTTTCCAAAGCCTTGACTTTTCGCTCGACTGCGACTACTTTTGTGCCGTCTTCGTTGGGAAAGTATATTTTTAGCGCATGTTCTTTCGGCTCTTCCGCTTTAGGTTTCGTATCTTTTTTTACCTCCGGCTTTTTTTCCTCCGTTACCTGTTCTTGCTTTTGCTCCGGTTTTTCGGATGATTTTTCATCATCGCAACCAAGCGTTGCCAAAGATATGGCGAATATGAAGAAAACGAGCGCCAATCTCGCCATTTTCATTAAACCTTACCACCCTTCATTCCGTGAAATACCGTTCTATGCCCTTCGCTATCGCAGCGGCAAGTTTGTTTTGATAATCCTCGTCCGTAAGGAGCGCTTCTTCCCTTGGATTGGTTATAAACGCAAGCTCCAAAAGAGTTGCCGGCATATTTGAATGTTTTATCACAAAGAAATTCGCCGTTTTTACGCCTCTGTTGTATAAGCCCCCCGCTTCGGCGAGTTCCTCGTTTATTACGGTAGCGAGTTTCTTTCCCTTTGCGCTTGATGCGTAATAATACGTCTCCATACCATGAGACGCAGGATTGGTAAAAGCGTTGCAATGCACGCTCACGAAAATATCCGTCTCCGGCGCAAAATTTCCTATGTTCACCCTTGCGCGAAGCTCCTGCCCCGCCGTGGATTTCCAGCCGTAAACGTCCCTGTCGTCTTCTCTTGTCATGCGTACCCTTGCGCCGTTTGCCGTCAATATCTCTTTAAGCTTTTTAGATACCGCTAAAGCCACATCACATTCTCTTGCGCCGCTTGGGCCTACCGCTCCCGAATCGCTTCCGCCGTGTCCGGGGTCAATAACGATTGCGCGGCCCTTAATTCCGGGCATGGCCGAGTCTTCCTTCTTAGGCTTCGGCTTTTTTATATCTATTACCACTCGATAAGGCTTTTTCGCCTTCTTATCCCGCTCTTTCGTATATACTCTATATCTGTCTTCCGTTAAATCTTCGTTAAGTTCTACAGCCACCTGTGTAAGCCTGTCGCCGACTTCTTGCACCTTGATTTTGGATACCATCGGATTTTTGGAAGATATATTTCTATCCAACTTGCCCGGCTCCGTATCTTTCATTTTAACGACTAATCGCGATTTCAAATAAGGTTTTACAACGGTTTCATAATCCAAATTCTTCCCGCTCATCCCCACTTCTATGCGAAAAATCTCCTCCCCGTCCTCTTCAACGGAGCTCATGTTAAAATAATTAAGAGTATGTGACGCATGAACTTCAAGTTTGGGCAATAATAAAAATAACGCAGTCAAAAGCAAACAAAAAAACGCGCGCACCCTCAAGCATATCACTCCTTCGTATTCCCGCCGAATTTTTTCTTCAATATAATTATTATCCTTATTATAAACAACAGGAACCATATAGCAAAAGTGCCGACATAAATTTTATCGAAAACCGTCAAATTGGAGAAATCCAGCCCGTGAAATATCCATAAAGCCAACAACAGTATCACAACATCCAATACATTCATAGTTTTTTTCATCATCGACATCCTTTCTACGGCCTAGCTAATCCGTATAAAACAGCCTCGGTTACTGCGTTTTCCACTATAATTTCTCTATGTTTTTCAATATCCTTCTTTGCCGCACGATATTCCGTATATTCGTACTCGTAATTGGCGCCTCGAACGTTAAAATCCTGCGCCATCGCCGAATATGCCCTATGCGCCCGTTCGTTTGCCTCGTGTATGACTTCTTTTATCGCATCAAGTCGAATTTCCGTCAAAAAAACCCATCTGAGTTCCGCCCTACTTAACCTCCTACCAGGATTAATCGGCGGTTTTTTTATATGAAACGGCAAACCGTAAGATACCCTCCGCTCGTCTTCAGTCATCGAACGATTATAATAAATATCTACCGCATCAAGAGATATGGGACGCAATAGGAGGGAAAAAAATAAGAGCAAACCTAAAGTGAAGCAATACGTATGAATAACATTCTTCCTTTTACCAAAAGTTTCTATCATATATTTCACATTTTCTTTAAAATCCAACATGGAAAGTATTTTACCATAACAAACTTTTTATTGCAAAAGAATAAATAAAAAAGTAAAGAAAATCTTAACACCTACTTTCACCTACTTTCAGATATAAACACTGACAAATTTATCTTGATGAATAGTATTTTTTTCAACCTAAATTATAAAAAAATAAACCCTCAAAAAGTAAAACCTTTCGAGGATTTATTTTTTTCTTTACAGATTATTTTTATTTTATCGGGCAACTTCGTCGTCAACGGAACTCTCACATACGCAACGTATAATCTTTAAGCAAAACTGCGTGTTGACTATTGCAACAGCGTCAAGACATCAGATGCGTTATTATTAGACTGAGCTAGCATAACGGTTGAGGATTGAGCTAAGATTTTGTGCTTAGTATGATCAACCATTTGAGAGGCAAAATCTATACCGCGAATGGTGTTATCGCTTGCTTCTACATTTTCACCCGCTATGGTAAGGTTCGCTTTAGTATAATCAAGACGATAATGATACGAACCTAAGCGCGTCTGTTCATTAAGCGCTTTTTGAAGAGCGTTAGTTACGGTTTGAATTGCGGCATTGGCTTCCGTACGTGTTCCAATAGAAAGCGTATTTCCGTCTTTGCCACGTAATCCCAAAGCGTAACTTCTCATATCCGTCATGTACATTCTAAGATTTTGATTGGCCTTAGGTCCTGTATGAATTATTAAATCGTTGTCATCGGAAGCATCCTCTGCGCGAACGGTTTCAATAAAAGCGTTAAGAGTCTCCGTGGCGTTTTTCTTTATGTTGGCTTCAGAATCTAACACCTTAACGGCAACACCGCCGATTTGACCCGATACCCCTTCTTCTTCGGCGCGAATCGTAATGGCATTTTTTCCGTCTACGGTGCTGACTTCAATTCCCGCTGTATCTTTGCCGACGGTCTTCCCGGATAGAATCTCAGTATCAAATGCCCTCCCATTAAGTTTGGTTTTTAGCATTTCTTCGGCTGTAGCGGCATGATTGGCGGCTTCTATAAGTTTCGTCATATTGTCTTTGCCAAGAACATTTGCCGTTACGGTTTCGCCTTGTTTAACATAAGAAATTTCAACGGTATCGTTTTCAACAATGCCTAAATTCTCACCTTGTCGATTCTTCATATCGGTAAAAGTTGTAAGCTCCGTCGTATCCGACGAAAGCATATTGTTGGTAAGAGACGTCCTGGTTGCGCTCCCCTCGCGATTCTTCGAGCCGTCTGTCAAGGTTTTGCCGTTAAAAGTCACCCTTGCGTTATCGTCTATCTGATCGATATATTGGTTGTATTCTTTTTGAATGACAGCTCTATCCTCGTCGTCATTGGTATCGTTAGCCGCCTCTATGGCCTTAGACTGCATGATGCGCAAAATATCCACCGTATCTGCGACAGCGCCTTCTGCAACTTTTAAAAGACTGTTACCGTTTTGCGTATTTCTTACATCTTGGGCAAGATCGCGAATCATGCCCCGCATACGCTCCGAAATGGCGTAGCCTGACACATCATCCGCAGCACCGGTAACCCTTTGAGCAGAAGCCACTTTTTCGGAACTCTTTTGAAGCGCCGCTTGATTTTCGCTCATGGTTCTGTGCATCAATATTGCTTCGTGATTATACCTGATTGTAAGCGACATATAGTCCACCGCCTTTTCCTTGGCTTTTTTACTTCCTTGTTACAAATAAAAATATAACTCCTGTTTATATATCGTAATTTAAGCGTAAAAACTTAAGTGAAAATATTAAATTGTAGAGTTAAATTGAAAAAATCTTACATTGACAAATACACATGATATGGGCTAAAATGAAAAAAATTCTTTACTTTTAATTTTGCGTTAAGCGACGCAGAGTTTTACGGGTAAATTTGTTATGTTAAGCTTTTTTGAGGTATTTTTATGATAACAGGTAAAAGAAAATTTGACGAACTTCCTGCAAACGAGCAACTTTTTCTTAGCAATAAATACGGATTTCAGCCTAAAAGCAGCGGTTACTCAAAATATGCAATTAATTATGTGAGAAGTTTGACTGATTCGGAAAAAATCCTCTTTCAAAAAGGTAGTTTTCTGACTCCGCATTTTCTGACTCAGAGTCTTTATAAACTAAAAGGCAGTTTACAACCTATACGTTTTAACAGAATTATAAAAGACCATGTGGATAAATACGAATGGCTTCGCACAAATTATATCCAAATAGAGGATTCGGCTGTAGCTGTTGTTTTTGACGATAGAAAGGATATACCTTCAGCCGTTTTCAGAAGTTTGGTGACTATGGATGAAGATGAAATCAATGCCTCTCTTCGCACCATAATGGAGGCGGATATGCGCGAGGGGTTTGATATTGAAAGAGGACATTTGATTCGTTTTTCAATATATAAAACCAATGAAGACGAATACGCCGTATTGGTTACTATGGCGCATCTTATCTACCCATATGTGAATTTGTCGGAGCTTTTTCACGAGGCGTTGGGTTTCTCTGTTGAAAAAAGACAGGAACAATCCGTTCCGATTTCTTATAATATGGCTGACCCGCAGGTTAAATCGTATTGGGAAAAAATACTTGAATCCCTCCCGAACTTGCCGAAAATTCCTTACGTCAAACAAAATGTTTTGCCCCAAAAACCTGCGAAAGTTTATCGAAAAAAATTATCGAGCGATTTGACCTCGGAGCTTCTTAGAATATCAAAATCAAACAGAATGCTCTTGATGGCGATAATTGAGTCTGCGTGGAGCATTTTGCTTGCAGAATACAACAACATAAAGGATATTTACTTTTCCGCTGTGTTGCCGGATAAAAAAGTCAATGCAAAAGTGCCAAGCGTAAGGATAATGCCTGTCAGGATAAAGATGGACACATCTCTTACGGTCGAGCAGTTTGTTATGAATTCCTTTCAGCAGCTTTTGGTATCTAAGCCTTATAGTTCTCTGCAAATTAACGAACTTAAGGAGATATCCGGTATTAGCGGCAAATTATTCAATCATTTTCTCAGCTTTTACGATTTTATGGAGGAAGAAAAGGAATACTCAAGCGTCCAGGGTTCTGATAACGGAGAGTTGGTACTGAGAAATTCCTGGGATTCTGGTGGCTCTAATCTAGGACTTTATTTCCAATATGAAAACGGCAGCATTACCCTTACTCTTATATATAATCCAAACACTTTTGCCAATTCGGAAGAATCCTTTTTAGTGGAACGTTTCTTTCAGGTAATTTTGCAGATGATGACGGACTATAATCTTCCAATGTCCATGTTCTTGGCAAGATTAGCGAAACGTTTTGAGGCGGAAGAAAATAAAGAAACCGATATTCCTAATCTTGCGCTTTATTTAAACTACGAGATTACGGGAATAGAAATTTTCAAAGGTCTGCTTCATGGAGAAGACATCACTTATATTCAGAGAAATACTGCGCTGAAGACCTTCTTTGAAGGGGATAGAATCAGCGGAAAAGAATTGAAAGACAGCTTTGTGTTTGTATTAAAAGGTCGAATTGCGAGGAATGTGGATACGGGAGACGGCTGGTATGTCACTCTTGATATTTTAAAAGACAGGTCATTCTTAAATGCAACTTCCTTTTTGGAAAAGCCGAGGCTACCTATTTCTCTTGAAGTTTTAACCGACGAGGCGCAGATTATTTTCATAAAAAAAGAGGCGGTTGAGAAAATTGCCCAGAAAGATTATAATTTATGTAAAAGCATAATAACGTATGCTCTGGGCGAAATGGAAAAATATCAATATCTTTGGATTCAATCATGATAAAGGAGAATTTTTATGGAAATTACAAAAGAACAAACAGGAACAAATTTAGTGATTTTTTTGGAAGGTCGTTTGGACGCAACCAGCGCTCCGCAGCTTGACAAGGAAATCAGTTCGTCTCTTGACGGCGTGACGGATTTGGTGTTCGATTTTGCAAAACTATCTTATATCGCTTCAGCCGGTTTAAGGAGTTTGTTGGTTGCGCAAAAACGTATGAAGAAACAGGGAAGCATGAAGCTTATCCACGTAAGTAAGGACGTATGCGACGTTTTGGAAATGACGGGCTTTATTGATTTTCTTTCAATAGAAAATTGACGTTAAAAATCCCTTCGCTTTGCGAAGGGATTTTTAACGATTAAAACAACCGAATGGAGAATAATATGAAACTTGGTTTTTTAAAAGCTACATGGTATCTTTTTAAGGGGTATTGGGGTTCGGAGGAAAAGTGGAAAGCCAGAGGACTTTTGGCGGCTGTTATCGCATTGAACTTAGCTTCTGTGTATTTGCTTGTTGAAATTAATACATGGTACAACGAATTTTACAATGCTCTGCAAAATTACGAAGAAGGGCTTTTTTGGCCTTTGGTGGGAAAATTTACGGCGCTCGCTTTCATTTATATTTTTATAGCCGTTTACGCTATATATTTATGTCAGATGTTGCAATTAAAATGGCGTACTTGGATGACCGACCGTTATTTGAAGGATTGGCTTAAAGATAACGTCTATTATAGATTGCAGGTGCTAAGAAGCGATACGGATAACCCGGATCAGCGTATTTCCGAGGATATAAACCAGTTTGTAAGTCTTACCCTATCCCTTATGATAGGGTTTATAAAACAGTTGACAACTCTTGCGGCATTTAGTGTAGTGCTGTGGAATCTTTCAGGGATTTTTACGCTGCCCGTGGGAAGCTACGAATTCCAAATTCACGGTTATATGTTCTGGTTCTCTCTCGCTTATTCAATTATAGGCACGTATTTCGTGCATATCGTGGGTAGAAAACTTATAGCGCTCAATTTTGACCAACAGAAATATGAGGCAGATTTCCGTTTCAGCATGATGAGAGTGAGGGAAAACAGCGAAAGCATTGCGTTTTACGGCGGTGAAAATTCAGAATTCGGGATATTTAAGGAACGCTTTTCAAATGTAATATCCAATTTTTGGCAACTTATGAAAAAAACGAAATTGTTGAATTTCTATGTCAACGGTTACGCTCAACTTGCAGTTATTGTGCCGCTGATTTTGGCGTCGCCCCAGTATTTTTCGGGGGCTATGACCTTAGGTGGGCTTATGCAGACCATTTCCGCATTCGGTAGGGTTCAGGACGCTCTTTCATACTTCGTTGACTCATATAATACCATCGCCCAACTTGTCGCCGTTGTACAGCGTCTTTTTGGCTTTAAAGAGCATATAACGGAAGTTTCGGATATTGAAAAGAATATAGTCGAAAACGAGAACACGACGGGTAATTTGGAAATTGTAAATTTAAACGTAAAACTTCCCAATGACAAGGTGTTGCTTAAAAATTGCAATTTGACTTTAAAAGAGGGGCAAAGGATTTTGGTAATAGGAAAATCCGGCGCAGGCAAGAGTACTTTTTTAAGGATGTTAGCTGGAATTTGGCCGTACGGTGACGGCGAGATTATTCACCCGGCAAGTGAAAGTTTGATGTTTTTACCTCAAAAGCCGTATTTACCGCTTGGCAGCTTAAAACGGGCAATTTGCTATCCAAACGTCGATGAAAATATACCTAACGCTGAAGAACTTTTGGATATGGTAAAACTTTCGGATTTAAAGAATTCCTTAGATAAAACGGAAGATTGGAGCCGAATCCTCTCCTTAGGAGAGCAACAGAGATTAGCGTTTTTGAGGGCGCTTGTAGCAAAACCCAAGTGGCTATTTTTGGATGAGGCAACTTCAGCTTTAGACGAGCCGTTAGAACGTGAAATGTACGAACTTTTGAGAAAAGAACTGCCCAAAACCGGAATAATCAGCGTTGGGCATAGAAGCACATTAAGAGAAGTACACGATGTAGAGCTGCGGTTGACAGGAGATGGAGCTTACGAAGAAGCGGAGATTGAACGACGATGACTAAATCTGACTGGCTCGAAAACTACGAAACCTCTAAGGCTTTATGGGAAAATGGACGCTACGACGAGGCAAAAAATGAGCTTGAAAGCTTTTGGGATAAAACAGGCGCAAAAACTTTGCCTCAAATGACGCTTTACGCCTATATTCTCCGTTCTAAGAAGTTGTATATATCTGAAATCAAGCATATTGAAGAAACGTTAGAGCTTTTTAAAGGGTCTGATGAAAAGCGTTTTTTGGCGATTTTGTATAGTCTTTTGGGGGAAGCCTATCAAAGAATTGGAAAAACTATCGAGGCGGCGAAAATTTTTCTAATTGCCGCCGAAATAGAGCCGAACGCAGAAAAAAAATTTGCAGAAATCAGCAACGCTATTTTTGCAAGAGGGGCTTCGGATTTTTCTCCCGAAGAAATGGAAGTTTTCTATAAAAAATATCGCGATACTTGGAAATGTTATATTTCTTTAAAAACCCCTTCGCCGCCTTCGGTAACGGAGGGGTTTGCCTTTTCTGAAAGTGGAAGTGCCCAAAGTGCTGAGGGGATTAAAAAAATCCGCGTCGGCTATATGTCGCCTGATTTACACGCTCACCCGGTTGCAGATTTTTCCGCCTCCTTGTTTTTTGATTATGACAGAGAAAAATTTGAAATCTATGTTTACGATTTGGGGAGCGTAGAAGATGAAGTTACACAAGCGTTAAAACAGGGTATCAACGTATGGCGCAATGTGTATGGGTTATCGTTTGATAAAATTGCGCAAATAATAAAGACTGACGAAATTGACATTTTGGTGGATTTGTCAGGTCACACGGCAAAAAACGCTTTGCCTGTTTTTATGCACCGAGCTGCTCCTATACAATTATCGGGAATAGGTTACGTGTTAAGTACGGGGCTTTATGAAACAGACGGATTTTTAACCGATATACACGCCTCGTCCGAAGAAAAATCCGAGTATTTTGTCGAAAAGCTTATAAGACTTCCTCATACGCATTTCTGCTATACCCCGTTCGCAACATTTCCCGCAGTAAAAAATTCTCCTTGTATAAAAAATAATTATATAACTTTCGGCTCCTTCAATAACTTTTCAAAAGTTACGGACGAATGTTTGATATTGTGGAATAAAATTTTAAAAAACAACAAAAATTTTAAGCTCATATTAAAACATTCTCTGTTTGACAGCAAGGAAGGGTTGGAGTACACAAAGAACAGAATTAATTCCTTGGGGATTTCGACGGAGCGGATTGAATTCAGGGGTTTTAGCGAGAATTATCTTGAGGAGTACAACGACGTTGACATAGCATTGGACACATTCCCCTATACAGGAGGCGCAACTTCTCTTGAAGCTTTGATGATGGGGGTTCCGCTGGTCACTCTTTGCGGGGTTCGTCATGGTTCTCGCTTTGGCGTAAGTTTTTTGGAAAATCTGGATTTAAATGAGCTAATAGCAAAAGATAAAAATTCCTATGTAGAAATTGCTTCTTACATTGCAAGCGACAAAGAGTTGCTCTTAGCTTTAAGGCAAAATCTTCGGCAGATGATGTTAAATTCGCCGCTGATGGATAGAAAAAGCTACATGAAGGATATTGAGAGGATTTTTCAATATAGCTACGAATCCAAAATATGCTCAAAGTTGCCTTTGTAGGTAACGGATAGCAAACGCAGCGCATTTTTGAAATCCTCGTTGTTTTCGGCGGCAATAAGGGCGGCTTCCCTTGCCATTAAAAGCAAATCCGCGTCTTCTAAGGCGTTGGCGATTTTTAAATCGCCCAACCCGTGTTGGAATTTGCCGAAAAATTCCCCGGGACCTCTTAGTTTTAAATCCTCCTCCGCGAGTTTAAACCCATCCGTAATATTTACCATTGTCTGCAAGCGGACTTTCGACGCTTCGCTGTTCATAGTCGCAACCATGATGCAATACGAATCGTATTCGCCGCGACCTATGCGGCCTCTTAGCTGATGAAGCTGCGACAAACCGAAGCGCTCGGCGTGTTCTATTACCATTACGCTTGCATTGGGGACGTTTACACCGACTTCTATAACCGTCGTAGCCACAAGCAGTTTGGTCTTACCAAGATGAAAATTCTCCATTACGTCTTCTTTATCCTTATCCTTCATTCGACCGTGAATAAGAGCGCAGGGAATATCTTTGAAAATACCGCCCTTTAGTTCTTCATAAATTTCCTCCGCGGAAGGAAGGTCAAGAGTCTCGCTCTCCTCAACGAGCGGACAGACGACGTAAGCCTGCCTGCCCTTTTCGATTTCGTCCTTGACGAATTTATATATAAGACTTCTCCTATCCGGAGAGCGAAGAAAAGTCCGCACTGGTTTTCGTCCCGGCGGAAGTTCTTGTATAAGAGACACATCCAAATCCCCGTAAACGGTCAGCGTCATTGTGCGTGGAATTGGAGTCGCCGTCATAACCAAAACGTCCGGCGTAACGCCGTTTGTTTTTTCAAGGGCGGCGCGTTGAGATATGCCGAAACGGTGCTGCTCGTCGGTTATGACAAGTCCCAATCGTGAAAATTTCACTTTATCCTCTATAAGAGCGTGGGTGCCTATTACTATATCGACTTGATGAGTACGGATTTTCTCATACATCTCATCATGTTCCTTTTTCGTCAATTTACCGGTTAAAAGCCCGATTCTGATACCGAAAGGTTCAAGCTGTTCCTTAAAAGAAGCGTAATGTTGCTGAGCCAAAATGCCTGTCGGCGCCATAAGCGCGCCCTGATAATCGTTCTCTACGGTCTTTACGAGAGCAAGCATGGCGACAACCGTTTTTCCCGAACCAACATCGCCCTGTACAAGTCTCCGCATGGAGATGTCTTTTTCCATATCAAGAGCGATACTTTTAAACGCCCGTTTTTGGTCGTTGGTAAGAGCAAAGGGAATGGAAGCGTAAACCTTTTCCAATAGTTTGCCGTTTGCAAGATGTTTAACGCCTTGCACGTTGGATTGGCTCTGCTTTTTCATCGCCACCAATCCGCACTGTATAAGGTAAAGCTCTTCAAAGGCAAGTCGTCTACGAGCAAGAGCGACATCTTTCATGGTTTGCGGAAAATGCACGCGGTAAAAAGCCTCGCTTCTTTCCATAAGACCGTATTTTTTGCCTAAATCTCTCGGCAAAATATCTTCAATCGTCGCCCGTATGCCTCTGTTAAAAACTTCCTCAATCATAGAGCGAATCTGTTTTTGCGTAAGATTTCCCGTAACCCTGTAAATAGGAATTATCCCCTTAGGCGAAGCATCGCCCAAAACCTCGAAAGAAGGCGCGCTCATAGCAAGCGCTCCCATGCCCCCGTAAGCGTATTCTATTTCGCCTGTTAGAAGCACACGCTTTTTCCCATAAAGGGTTTTCTTTATATAAGCGTTGTTGAACCAAGTAACTACCATATAACCGGTTCCGTCCGCAACGGTAGCCTTTATAAGTCTCATTCCCCTTTTGGAAAAAGTTTCGTTTATCGACATGACGGAGACGATAACGCAAGCCCTCTCCCCCGCCCTAAGTGCAGATATCTTGCTTATCTTGCTCCTATCTTCATAATTTCTCGGATAATAAGTGATAAGGTCATAAACCGTAATAAGCCCCATATATTCCAAAATTTCCCGCCGCTTAGACCCTACGCCCCTCAAACAATCCAAAGTGTCTGTAAGTTCCATGGTTTTCTCCTAAATTGTTAGTTCCTTCTTTCTTTCTCTCTCTTTTTTGTAAAAAAGTGAGAAAAAGAAAGAAGCAAAGAAAGAGAGAGAAAAAACTTTAATAATTTGGTTTCGTTTACATTACAAGTTTACCACTACAATGAAACTTTTCGCCAAATTTGTAAAATTTCCTTTAATATGAAATTTTAAAAGGAAATTTTATACTTTTTGCAGAATATAAAGTGTTATACACAAAAATAAAAAATAACCGTGGGCCAGAGGGCAAATGCCCTTTGGCGGGGTCAAGGGGCGGCGCCCCTTGTGGGTTTGGGCGAAGCTCAACAAAAAATGGAGGTTAATTATATGACAGAACTTACAAAACTTCTAGGCATCAAATACCCAATTATTCAGGGGGGTATGGCTTGGATTTCGGACGCTAAATTGGCGGCGGCGGTGTCGAATGCAGGGGGCGCAGGGATTATCTCGACCGGCGGCAGAAGCGTAGAGTACGCGAGAGACGAGATTAGAAAGTGTAAGGAACTTACAAAAGAGCCTTTCGGCGTAAACGTTATGTTGATGGCGCCGAATAAGGACGAAATAGTGGATGTTATTTGCGAAGAAAAACCCGCGTTCGTGACGCTTGGCGCAGGAAATCCCGTGCCGTATTTTGAAAAGCTCCATGCGGCGGGAATAAAAGCCGTGCCTGTTGTGCCGAACGTAAAACTTGCAAAACGGGTTGAAGCAAAAGGCGCAGACGCAATGGTTGTGGAAGGCATGGAAGCGGGCGGCCATATCGGCGTGCTTACCACGATGGCGCTTATGACGCAGGTTATCCCCGAGGTACACATTCCCGTTATAATGGCGGGCGGTTTCGCTGATGGCAGGGGTCTTGCGGCGGCTCTATTAATGGGAGCGGCAGGCGTACAGATGGGCACACGTTTCTTGGTTGCCGAAGAATGTTCGGTTCACGACAATATGAAGCAAAAATTGATAGAAGCCGTTGATACCGATACAATCGTAACGGGGCTTACAATCGGCGGGGCTGTGCGGGGAATTAAGAATAAATTTTCCGAGGAATTTGTAGCGCTTGAGCTGTCGGGAAAAGCCACAAAACAGGAACTTTTGGATAAAGCCACGGGCACAAACAAATTGGCGGCGGTCGATGGAGATACGGAAAACGGCATGATGCAGGCGGGGCAAAGTTTGTTGCCACTCAAAAAAATCGAGCCGGTAAAGGACATTGTTGAAAATATCATATCTGAAGCCAAACAAACCATTAACGCAGCAAAGGAGATTTCACTGTGAAAAAGATAATACGTTTTACGCTTGCGCTGACGTTGGTTTTTACCACGCTGTTTACATCGGCTTGCGGAGACGTAGCAAAAAAAGATGTGAAGTTTAAGATTGTAGCGTCGTTTTACCCGATGTACATAACGGCTCTAAATTTAACGGACGGAATAGATGGGGTCGAAGTCGTAAATCTTACGAACGGCAGAGTTGGTTGCTTGCACGACTATCAACTTACCACGGGCAACATGAAAACCTTGACGGCGGCGAACGTCTTTATTATCAACGGCGGCGGTATGGAAGAATTTATGCCTAGAGTTGAAAAAGATAATCCTAAGCTTGTTGTCATCGACTCTACGAAAGATTTAAACATTGATTGGATTAAAGACGACGAAGGTCATGTAAATTCTCATGTTTGGATGAACATTCGCCATTATATAGAGCAAGTCCGCACCATAGCGAAGGGACTGGCCGCAGCGGATCCGACTCACGCCACCGTTTATGACAACAACGCCAGACATTATGAGGAACGGCTTTTACGCCTAGAAGAAGAAATGAAAAAAGAGCTCGAAGGCCTTCCCCACAGAGATGTTGTTACCTACCATGAATCTTTCCCGTATTTTGCCAAGGAGTTTAACATAAACGTAGTAGCCAACATAGAAGAAGAGCCGGGACACGAGCCAAGCCCCCGTCAAATCGAAGATATGGTAAAAAAACTTTCATCGCTAAAGAACAAAGTTATATTGACAGAATCTGCGACGGCGCCAAGTTCTGCCGAAATGATAGCCTATGAAACAGGCGCGCAGATTTACGCCATAGACCCAATCGAGGGCGGCGAGTCCAACAAATACGCTTATATAGATGCAATGCGCAAAAATGCAAAAGCGCTTAGGGAGGCGCTAAAGTAAATTATACTTTTTTATCACAAAATCATGCAATATCGTTCATCGAATTAATAATAAAAGCGGCTGCAACTCATAAAATCACGAGTTACAGCCGCTTTTCTGGCATCAAATAAAGTAGTTCTCAGTTTAAGTTCTTTGCCGGACAATCTGTTTCATTATTTTTCCCGTTTTGAGTTTTTAAAAAGAAAAATAATAAAAGTAAGGGCTTAGAGTTTGCTTAAATTATCAAAAGAAAGAATGGCTTTTTGGAAACGAGCTTCGACATCTTTTAGGCGGTATAGACTGTCGTGGTTTTCGGTTATGCCGTTTAGTTTTAGGCGATAAACCATAGGCGGGTTATCTTCTGTTAAGATTTCACGATTTTTAAGCTGCTCAACACTTTGATATATAAGTTCCGGCGCAGCGTATTCCTCACCATGAGCCTTTGATTTTAGGTTGCTTTTCTTTTTCAATGCTTATTTGCATATCTTTTATCGTAAATGACTTGCCCGCTTTTGCCATGGGCGAATCCTTGTAATTTATGACTTTCTCGACGGTTTTAAATGCTCTCTCAAATTTTTCTTTCATACCGTTATTGTTAAACCTGTCAAGCATTTCTTTTCTAGCCTTATCTTTGAAGCCTTCGCTGTAATATGCAAGATGAGGACTAAAGACCAAATCGCTGCTTTCCGGTTCAAATTTATGCTCGACGGTTATATTGGCAAGAGGAAGAAAACCTGCGGCGAAAAATCTTGCGGTTGCTATGGTGCGCTGCTTTGAATTGGCGTAAAACCTCATCTCGCCATCTTTTGGTTGGTATACTTCAGAGATAAGTTTTTCGCTTGTTAATGCTCTTCTAAAGTACTACCCCATGATAGTTTCGAGTTGCCCGCCTTTAAGGGAAAGTTTTTCAGGTGCCGATGTCCATTTGAACCACTGATGCGGCGTAGCTAATTTGATGTCAAAATTCGGCGCAGATATGGGTGACCTTATGTTACGCCTGCTTAATATAGTCATCTTTTGAAGCATATACTTTTCGTGAAAAGCTGAATCCCGCCCTACCCAATATGCATCAGTCTTGACTCATATTATTAACAAAAAGAAAAATAACAGAGTTGAAATTTTCTTGATCATATGTTTATCCTCCTAAATGTATTCACTTACCCATTCTTCTATTTTTTTTATTTTTCCTGCAACAAATAAAGGACGCACAATTTGTATACAATCATACAATTTTACTTAATCTTGACTCAAATGGGACTTTCGTGCTAATATGTGAAACGCAACTCTTGTAAAAAAAGAGTGAAAGCAATTGTAGGAAGGAAGAACAAGATGAATCAAACGGATAAAGACGCATTGGCACTGCACAAAAAATATCACGGAAAGCTCGAGATGGTAAGCACTGTCCCCTTAGATTCCGCTGAAGATCTTACTTTGGCGTATACTCCGGGGGTCGCAGCTCCATGCCTTGCTATAAAAGAAAATCCCGATGCTGTTTACGATTACACATCGAAAAGAAACATGGTGGCTGTTGTTACCAACGGTACAGCAGTTTTAGGACTTGGAAATATCGGAGCTGCGGCGGGGTTGCCAGTTATGGAAGGCAAAGCGATTTTGTTTAAGGTTTTCGCTGGCGTTGACGCCGTACCCGTTTGCCTTAATACAACAGATCCCAAAGAAATAATAAGGACTGTCGAACTTTTGGAACCGGCTTATGGCGGGGTTAATTTGGAGGATATTAAAGCGCCGGAATGTTTTGATATCGAAAACGCCCTTAGGGATAAGGTGAAAATTCCGGTATTTCACGATGACCAGCACGGTACCGCAATAGTCATAACGTCCGCCCTGATGAACGCCCTTAAAATTGTAAACAAAAAGTTTGAAGAAGTTAAAATCGTCATAAACGGCGCCGGCGCCGCAGGTCAGGCTATTGCTAGGCTTCTTGCCGCGGTAAAGGCCAAACACATTATTTTATGCGACACCAAGGGCGCTATTTACGAAGGCCGCAAAGAAGGCATGAATCCCTATAAAGACGCCATAGCAAAGGTGACAAACCGCGAAAAGGAAGCCGGGACTTTAGCGGACGTTATGAAAGGCGCAGATATCTTCGTTGGCGTATCTAAAGGTAATTGCGTCACGGAAGATATGGTAAAAACCATGGCCAAAGACGCTATCATTATGGCGATGGCAAATCCTACCCCGGAAATTATGCCTGACGACGCAAAAGCCGCCGGAGCCAGAATTGTTGGCACAGGGCGCTCAGATTTTCCGAATCAGGTAAACAACCTTTTAGCATTCCCCGGTATCTTTAGGGGCGCATTGGATGTAAGAGCCACCGACATCAACGATGAGATGAAGATTGCCGCAGCAAAGGCGATAGCGTCGTTGGTTGAAGATGATAAACTTTCAGAAGACTATGTTATCGTAAGCCCCTTTGACGCAAGAGTTGCGCCAACCGTGGCAAAAGCCGTAGCTCAAGCCGCAATAGATACAGGTGTTGCTCGTAGAGCAGGCTATACGGCAGACGATGTGGAAGCGCATACCAAACGACTTACAACAGAGCTTCACCCCAACCACGAGAGTTTCTTGAAACGTATGCAAGCCGGTTTAATCAAGGCTTGGAAAAAAGTTCCCCTTGTAAAAAAACCTGCGTAAAAAATATCGAGACAGACGAATTCTTATGCGTCTGTCTCGATTTGATTTTATTGAAGAGGAGACGAATATGAACACAAATGAGACTTCCAGAGAAAAGATAATAGTTAAGACAAGCGCAATAGGAATTGTCGCCAATGTGTTTTTGGCCGCTTTTAAGGCCGCAATCGGTTTCTTCAGCAATTCCATTGCAATTACGCTGGATGCGGTAAACAATTTATCCGATGCGGCAAGTTCTCTGATTACCATTGTGGGCGCAAAATTAGCGGCTAAAGAACCTGATAAGGAACATCCCTTCGGTTATGGACGTATCGAATACATGAGCGCCATAATTATATCTGTTATCGTATTGTATGCGGGAATAACCTCGCTTACAGAATCAGTAAAACAGATTTTTATTCCAGAAACTCCGGACTACAATTCAATTTTACTAGTAATTGTCGCCGTGGCGGTAGTTGTAAAGATTGTATTAGGACGATATGTCAAAAAAACTGGCGAGGAGGTAAATTCCGATGCGCTGATAAATTCCGGCGAAGACGCAAAGTTAGACTCGATAATCTCCGCAGCCACTCTTGTCGCGGCGGGAGTATACTTAATCAGCAATATAGCGGTGGAAGCGTGGCTCGGCGCTATTATTTCCCTTGTCATCATAAAAGCCGGGTTTGATATGTTAAAAGAGACTGTATCAAAGATTTTAGGAGAACGTGGCGACGCAGAATTAGCAAAAGCAATTAAGGCGACCGTAAAATCATTTTCAGGGGTACGCGGGGCCTATGATTTGGTACTCAATAATTACGGTCCAGACGCATGGCACGGCTCAATTCATATAGAAGTCCCCGACACCTTTAGCGCCGCCGCTTTAGATAAATTATTAAGAGAGATTATGGTGGAAGTGCATAAAAAACACAATGTGCTTTTAACTGCTATCGGCGTTTATTCTTTTAATACAAAGGATGAAGAAGCTAGGCGCATTGAAGAAAAGGTGCGTGAAATAGTTTTTTCCCATGAATACGTACGGCAAATTCACGGGTTTTACCTTATTAAAGAAACCAACACAATACGCTTCGACCTTGTAATAAGTTTTGACGCAGAAAACAGAAACACTGTTTTCAAGGAAGCTGTGGAGGCTGTAAAACGAGAGTTCCCGAATTACAAGTTGCAAACAGTCATGGATACGGATTTTGCGGAAGAATAAATAAGAAAATGCCCTTCTCATTTTTGAGAAAGGCATTTTTTTATTCGTCATGATCGCCCTTGTCGCCCGGCTTAACTTCCGTCTTATCCATGCGTTTTGCTTGCGCTTTGCCGTTTTCCTTGGCTATATAAAGTCCTCTATCCGCCACCTTATAGAGCGTTGCAAAATCCACGGCTTCGTTTGAGGTGCCTATCCCTATGCTGCATGAAAAACCCGTTGCGCCGCCGGTTAGCGTTACTTGCTTTAGAGCGTCTAAAACTTCGTTTGCTATTTCATCGGCGCGTTTTAGGTTTTCCTTCGCCAAATCAGGCATATAGACCATAAATTCGTCGCCGCCGACCCTGCCTATAATATCGTGGGCGCGGAAAGAGCGCATTAGGATGTTTCCAAAGGCTTTTAGCGCTTCGTCTCCCGCAAGATGCCCGTAATTATCGTTGACTTTCTTGAAATTATCGAAATCAAAGATAAAGAGCGCCTTATAAAGCCCTTCTTTGCTTTTTGCAAGAGCTTTCTTGGTGTCCGTTTCAAAGGTAAGCTTGTTCAAAAGTCCCGTCAAGAGGTCTTGACGGCTCCTGTCGGTGACTTCCGAGAATTTCTGCGCATACCAATCAACATGCCACCATACAAAAATGCCCACTATAAAGAGAACAACAGCCACAACGCCTAAATTAGTCAGTATGAAATTCCTAATAGTGGCGTTAAACCCCTTTGCGGAGGTAGACGCTACAAGCGCACCGACAACGGAGCCGTCGCTTTCTTGGGTTATGGGTATGGCGTAGGCTTGGCTCGCCTCGTTGTTTATCACTATGTCCTTAAACCAAATTTGATCGCCGTTTTTTAAAACATGCTCCAAAATCCGCTGATCCATCTTTAGCTTTGTAACTCGTCTCCCATTATCCATAAGGGAGGTTACCGCAACTTCCTCGCCGAAGAAAACGGTGATATCCGCGCCGGTTTCCAACTTTAAATCGTCGACTATCTCCGTTTCTTCCGACAAATTAAAGTTCATGCCCCGCCAGATATTCCCGTCGGAACGGCGGTTGTAGTCGCCGTATCCCCTTGAAGTGTAAAAAGTAAGAGCGGCGAGCGCCGTGGAGCGCAAGTTGCCTTCTTTTTCGGCATATATCGCCGAACGGAATTGAGTGATGGAAAAAGCCAAAGAGATAATAACAAACAGTATCAGCGGCATACTGTTTGATAATAGTAGCTTTGTCCTTAAACTCATATCTTATCCCTCGTTATAACGTCCACGCCCATATCCTTATCCACATTTTCACCCGTAAATTTACCTTCTAAGGCTTCCATCGCAAGATCAATCCCGTCACTGCCCATCTTCTTGGGTTTTTGCTGCATTGTGGCGTAGATAACCCCGGAATGAATTTGGGTCAGCGTGTAATCGCTTGTGTCAAAGCCGATTACCGCAGGTTTTATACCCATATCGTTAATCTGTTCGCACATCGCTCTCGTTATCTGCTCGTTTGCGCCGAAATACCCAACATAATTGGGGTGTTCCTTGACGTAATTTTTAATATTGCGCCTGTCTCCGTTCATTTCAAAGGCTTCCGCAACGGTGAAGTTCGTGCCTTCAAATTCGGCTCTGAAACCCTTGTCCCTAAGGATTCCGTTCTTTACGACTTTGTTTGCGCCGACTCCGATAATCCCGGAGGTTATTCCTTTTTCGGACAAGGCTTTTTTCATTACCTGCCCCGCCATGTGACCGGCTTTTTCGTTATCCGTGCGGAAAATCGCAAGACCCGGCAATGTTGCGGAACTGTCGACATAGATTATCTTAACGCCCGCATCTTTTGCCCGCTGCAATGCAGGATTAACCCCTTCGGGAGAAATAACGGAAATCAAGATGGCGTTTGCGCCGTCCGCCACGGCTTTATCTATGCACTCCATCTGTTCTTCGTTGGTGGAGTTTAGGGGGGCGCTCCATTCGTAGCGCAGATTGCCGTACTTCTTCGCCGATTGCTCGCAACCGTCGTTTATCTGTTTCCAATAATTGCTGCCTTGGTTCATTGTTATGAGATATACAACATATTTAGCGTTGGCCTCCTGCTTTACCTCGGCTTTTTCCTTTTTGCGCACTACCGTATCCTCGTCGCCGCAACCCGCTATGAAAAGCGAACAAAGGAACAAGCTCAAAAGAGCGAGAACGCTGATTAAAGTTTTTTTCCTCAAAGGGATTCCCTCCCCCTTTACTTTAATTCCATCCCGCATAAATGCGGGTATTTATTAAATCTTATCCCGACTGATAATATGTACGCCTGTGTCTATCATCTGACCATTTTGCGTCACTTTGCCGTCTAACGCATCAACAGCCATTTTCACGCCCTCGTAACCCATCTTCTGCGGGTCTTGCTGCATTGTGGCGTAGGCGATATTGTCCTTTATCATGGCTAAAGTGACATCCGCCGTATCAAAGGCGATAAACACGGGCCTTGCGCCGGTCTCTTTAAGCGCATCGCCGATGGCGAAGGTTGTCTGACCGTTTGAACCGAAGAAGCCGACATAATCCAAGTGATCCTTAACGAAATTCCTTATATTTTGCCGATCGTTGTTTAAATATGCAACTTCGGACATTTTAAAATCCGTGCCTTCAAAAGTTTCAGCAAAACCTTTTACTCTGGCTTCCGCATTCTCCGTATGCCCCATGGCTGTAAGTCCTATGGTTCCGGTCTTAACGCCTCTTTCCGTCAAAGCCTTCATCATTGCGCGTCCGGCTGCTTTGCCGGCTTCGTAACTGTTGGTCTCAATCGTCGCCACGGCTTCCACCGTTGCGGCGCTGTCCACATATACAAATTTTACTCCGGCTTCCTTGGCTTTTTCTATGTAAGGATTTACTTCCGTAGGCGATACGCATGAAATTATAATTGCTTCGGCTCCCTCTGTAACCGCCTTTTTAATGCACTCGCCCTGTTCCGTCGCATCGTGGTTGTTAGGCGCCGTCCACTTGTACTCAATATCTCCCATTTCCTCGGCGGCTTTCTTGCACCCGGCGTCGATAAGCTGCCAAAAATTGCTGCCTTGATCCATCGTAATAAGATGAACCTTATGGCGAATTTCTTTCTTTTCCGTATCCGAAGACTTTGCCGTACTTGTCACCGAACGCACCGACACGGAATCGTCGCCGCAACCCGCAAACAGCGCCGCAAGCATCACAAGCGCTGACAAAAAAGCTATGATTTTAAAGCGTTTCATAGAATTTCTCCTTTCAAAAAGATTGGTAATCCCCTTAAAAATCCAAATTTTATGAAAATAATATCACACGCATCGTCTAAATTTAATAGGATTTTTCTCCCGTTTATCCTATAGGTCTAAGCGTCCGCTTCCGCCCGTCGAAAGTCGCTACCTTGGTATAGCCAAAAGACTTGGCATACTCCTCGGCTTCCTTTATAAAACGTCCTGCATCCTCCGGCTTATGAGCGTCAGACGAAGTGATTATCGGCAGGTTTTCATCTTTTGCTATCTTCATAAAGTCGGGGTAAGGCGAAATTTCCTCTATCGGATAGCGATAAAATGTTCCGGTGTTTACGTCCACCGCCATATCGGCTTTTTTTAGAGCCGTCGCCACCCGTTTTAAATAAGGCTTTGTGTCAAAGTCAGGGATATGCTTAAACAGCCTTATGTTGAAGGGGTGCCCAAGTACATCGTAAAGCCCGCTTGCCGCTAAATTTTCAACTTCTTTGACGTAAATTTCGTAAATTTCTCGCAAATCTCTGTTTTCCCATTCCGCCTTTATCTCGGAGGAATCATACGCCCAGCCGTCCAAAAAATGCACTGAACCAATAACATAATCAAAATCCCAATTTTTAAGTATCTTCGCTACTTTCTCCTGATTCTTAAAATTGCAGACCTCTATGGCGATTTTAACGGGATATTTTAACTTTAAATTCGCCATAAAGTCGAAATAATCCTTCATATCATATTTAAATTTATTTTTTTTGAGCCACTTTTTCTGAAAATCCCCTATAAAAGAATCGTCCAAAATCAAATCTTCGTAATAAAGTTCCTCAAACTCCCGAAAGGTATGGGAATGTTCCGTTATCCCAAGTTCTGCGATACCCCGCGCCTTTGCCGCCTCGAAGAAACCTTTCACCCATTCTTCGTCGTAACTTCCGTACTCAAAGTGCATGTGATAATCTATTTTCATACCTCACCCCATAAATCCTTCGTCCAAAAGCTGTTTTATGGTACGCGTCACGCCGTAATCGGAATTTGCCGGCGCAATGAACTTCGCCCGTTTCTTTAACTCGTCAACCGCATTTTCCATGGCGTAACCATACCCTACGGCGTCAAGCATCTCCATGTCGTTCAAATAATCTCCGAACGCCGCGCACTCTTCCTTGTATACGCCAAAACGCTTCTGAATTTCCTCAATCGTCCGACCTTTGCTCACGCCTTTTGCCGTTATGTCCACCCAACAGTCGCTTGAGTTTACCACGGTATAATCCTTCTCATATTTTTTCACATGAGGCAAGATCCTCGTCTTAGCCTTGCCTTCGGGGTCAAAAAAAGACAGCTTGATAGGCGTGTCGTCCGCCTCGTCGAATCTGTCCACTTTTTTATAAAAACTAAAATACTTGCGCACCTCGTTCTGAAAAATTTCCGTATCTTGAGGCTTTAATATAAAGGCGTGATGTTTCCCGCAAAACACCCTATAAGTGGATTCGTCCTCCGGCGAATTTAAAATATCCACCGCCGCATCCTTATCCATAGGGAAAGACGCTATTTCCTCGCCTTTATAAAAAGCGATGGCGCCGTTTTCCGCCACAAACACAAAATCGTCCTTATATTTATCAAAACTCTTGAGTAGCGAAAAATACTGCCGCCCGCTCGACGGCGCAAATTTTACGCCTTTTTCCTTCAATCTTCCGACCGCTTCTTCAAAATCCGGCGGCAACTCGCTCCTGTCATCCAAAAGCGTCCCGTCCATATCCGTAAATATCATCTTTATCATCATATCACCCCCGTCGTCCGTGATACAAACACCACGGTTCTTCCGCCATGTAATCACCGTTATGATAAAAAGCCGCCCTTGCCCTGCAACCGCCGCAGGTTCGCTTGTATTTGCACACGCCGCAACCGCCGCTGTATTCCAGTGTGCGAAGTTTGTTCAAAACCTCGCTGTTTTTCCAGATTTCATCGAAAGGCGTTTTGCGAACGTCGCCTATTTCCATGTTAAGATAGGCGCATGGTTGCACTTTGCCTTTAGGACTTATTATGGCGTAAGAAAGTCCCGCAAGACAGCCGCGCTTAAAACGCGACTTTTGTCCCAACAAATCCGCTATCCGCAAAAACTGCGGAGCGCAGGTGGGTTTTAACTCTATCTCTACCTGTTCTTGTTTTTTCATAATGCGGGTAAGCACGTTTTCGTAAGCCTGTGCCCTAAGGGATTCTTCTTCGATGGTGGCGGCTCTTCCTGTCGGCACGAGGAAGAAGAAATGATGCGCCTTTGCCCCAAGCTCTACGGCAAAATCCGTCATCGCCTCAAGTTCGGATTCGTTCCAATCCATCACCGTTGTGTGCATTTGAAAGGGAAGCCCGGCGTCTGCGCAGTTCTTCATGCCCTGCACCGCGCCTTCCCATGCGCCCTTAAAGGAACGGAACTTATCGTGCTTGTCCTTATCCAAGGAATCCAAAGAAATTCCCATACCCTTTGCGCCGGCGGCTTTTAAATCTTTCGCCATCTCCTTTGTGATAAGGGTCCCGTTGGTGCCGAAAACCGGAATAAGCTTTAAATCCGCCGCAAACTTGACAAGTTCCAAAATATCGGGGCGCATTAAGGGTTCACCGCCCGAAAATATCATTATCTTAAATCCCGCCCGAGCTATTTCCGTCAAAAGTTTCTTCGCCTCAAGGGTGGAGAGTTCTTCTTCGGCTTTAACCCCCGCATCCCTATAGCAATGGGCGCAGTACATATTGCAAGCGTTGGTTGTGTTCCATGAAACTATCAATTTATGCCTATCTCCTCATCGGTTAAGTAGCAAGCGGGATCGCTCTCCCAAAAATCCCCGGTCTTAGCTTCCGCCCGCGTCCTAAAATTACCGTTGCACCATGACAAATATTTACACTTGGCGCATCTGCCCTTTAAAAGCGGCTTCCTATCCTTCAATCCTTGTAAAATGGGATGCTTGGGCTTTGTCCAAATATCTTTGAATTTTTCCTCTCGGACGTTTCCAAATGTATAATGTTGAGTGAACTGATCCGCATGGACATACCCGAAGGGATCGACTTCGGCAAAGGCTATCCCCGAACGGTTGCCGCCGTTGTCCTGCAAGAGCTCCTTGACCCTCGCTGCGCCAACCGTATCCCCTTCTTTTAAGAGTTTCAGGTAAATATAAACTCCGTCTGCATGGTTATCTACGGTTAAAATTTCCTTCTCAAGTCCCCGTTCCTCAAAATCCCTCGAACGCTTTATAATAACGTTCATGGCGGCTCTTGATTCTTCGCCCGTTATGTCCTCGTCCATCATGGCGTTGCCCCTGCCCGAATACACCAGATGATAAAAACATACTCGGTTTATATTTTCGCGCTCGATAAAGTCAAAGATATTGTTTAGTTCTTCGATATTATGGCGGTTGACTGTAAACCTAAGTCCCACCCGCTGACCTACGGCGACGCAGTTCTCAATTCCCGCCATAGCTTTTTCGTAAGCGCCTTTAACGCCCCTGAACTTATCGTTTACGTCCTCTAAACCGTCAAGGGAAACGCCCACATAACCGACGCCGATATCTTTAATGCGCCTGGCGACGTCGCGGGTTATAAGAACACCGTTGGTGGAAAGGGTTGGTCTTACGCCTTTGTTTGCGGCGTACTCCGCAAGCTCAAAAAAATCCTTTCTTATAAGGGGTTCGCCGCCGGAAAAGAGTAAGGCGGGAGCGTGAAAATCAGCCAAATCGGCGATGAAATTCTTAGCTTCTTCCGTGGAAAGTTCGCCCGAATATTTCTTATCCTCCGACATCATGTAACAATGGCGGCATTTTAAATTGCAAGTCTTGGTAGAGTTCCACACCACAACGGGGCCCATACCTTCGCTTGCGCCGTCCCGCATCTTATGCGCGCTCTTTGTATAGCGTAAAGTGTCCCCAAAATAACTCCTCGCAAAAAGAAGTTTCGTAACGCTTATCAAGTAATCCTCTCCTAAAATATATTCTTCTGTTTTAGATTTAAACTTTCGACATAAAAAGATTTTCTCCTGCATGATAGATAAACGATAAATTTTATCAATTAGTAACAAAACAATAGAAAAAAGGAAATTTTTTTGGTATAATTGCAACGAATATAAAAAATCATCCGGGAGGCATATAAATGGCAAAGGATATAGATGCGGCGCTAATACGCGAGTATGAAGCGCATAAGGATTGTTCAAAAGAGGAAATGGATGAATATTTAAGAACCCTTCCCCCTAGCGAACGCGAACGGTTCCAGATGTACGCCGCAAAGATGGAACGTGAAAAACGGAAGAAGGAGCAAAAGAAGAAAGAGGAACAGCAAAATCGAATCGGATGCCTTTTAACCGTTGTGATTTTTGCGGGGCTTATCGGGCTTATGGCGTACTTTCAAGACAACGAAAGCGCAGAAGATGCAAAGCCTGCGCCGCAAGCCAAGCAAGAAACGAGAGATTCCGGCAAGCAAGCCGCCGTAAGCGCAGAATCTGAGGAAAGCGAAGAAAATGATAAGGACGCCAAAGCAAAAGCGTTAAAACTGGCGGCGTACAACAAATGGACGGAAGAAACGGACAGACAAGCCGAAATGGTAAATTCTAACTGGAAGATGTTGTGGGAAAGTATTCTTTCCGCCATGTCCAAAGGTGAATCGGAGCGAAAGGAAGTCGCCAAAAACCTAAAGAGTTTTGAAAAGAAACTTGAAGAATCCAAGCCTGTATTTAGCAAAATGGAATTTTCCAAGCATCTAACGAAGGACGAGCAGGAAAAACTGAAAGAAGCCAATGCGGATTATGTGGTTTGGCTTGAAGAGCGACAAAAAGCCTGCGGTGAAGCGATCGAGATAGTGGACAAGGACTTGACCCCAGAGAAGCTGAAGGAAATCGAAGAATCAATCAAAAAAAGCGACGACAGGATGAAGAAGATAAAGGCGAGGATTATTGAGTTTCAAAAGGGCATGGGACTTATACCGGAATAACATTTTTAAATTTATTTTGTCTTACAACCTCGTATAAAATTGCAGAGGCTGCCGATGCCACATTTAAGGATTCCGCCTTGCCGAAAATCGGCAGGGCGATTTTTTTTGCTTCTTTTAAAATCTCTTCACTTGCCCCAAAAGCCTCGTTGCCGAAGACAAAAATGCCGCCTTTTGAAAAATCCTCATTGTAACAACAATGCTCACCTGCCGCACCCACATATAAGGGCATTTTATTTTCTTTGGCGAAATTTATTAATTCTACGGTTGATACATCTTCCACAACAGGAATGTTAAAAATCGATCCCATGGTAGCGCGGACCACCTTATCGGAGTACGCGTCTGCCGAATTTTTCGTTAGTATTAGAGCCTCCGCCCCAACCGCATCGGCAAGACGTATGATCGTCCCTGCATTTCCGGGATCTTTTACGCCGTCAAGTGCAATCGCAAATTTTATGTTTTTTATCATATCAAGAAAAATTTTTTTCTTTTTTATAACAAGAAAAATTCCCTGTGGGCTTTTTGTAGAGGATATTTTTTTCATTATCATATCCGTCACTTCAAATATGACCCCGATTTTCTCGTTTAAGTCCTCAATCAACTTTTTTTTTCGAGTATTTTGGACAAAATCTGTAGTAAAATAAGCATCAGTTATCTCGAAATTGGACAACAACGCCATTTCGGAAAATCTAAGACCTTCTCCCGCAAACAATTCCGATTTATCTCGATATTTTTTTTCGCGCAGAGACGCTGCAAGTTTAATCTTAGAGTTAGTCAAACTTGTTATTTTTTCTATCATAAACAACCTCAAAAATTTCTGTAAAAAAATAAATTAAAAAGGAAGCCGCAGCTTCCTTTTTAATTTCTAAAGATTTTTCTTTGCTATATTGACAAGCTCTGTAAATGCGTTCGCATCGTTTACAGCAAGATCCGCAAGCATTTTGCGATTGATGTCCACATTAGCTTTGGCAAGTCCCGCTATAAAGCGACTATAGCTGATGTCGTTTTGACGAGCCGCCGCATTGATACGGGCAATCCACAAACGACGGAACACGCCTTTTTTAGCTCTTCTGTCGCGACGAGCATAATAAAGCGCCTTCATTACAGTCTCGTTAGCTTTTTTAAATTGCTTGCTCTTTGCGCCGCGATAACCTTTGGCGAGCTTTAAGATTTTTTTATGACGACGATGCGCCGTAACGCCGCTTTTTACTCTTGGCATAGTTCTTCATCCTCCTTACGCATAAGGGAGCATACGCTTCACGCGTTCATACTCTGCGCCGTTCACGAGAGCGGCTTTACGCAAATTTCTCTTTCTTTTCGGGGTCTTCTTCTCTAAAATATGGCTTTTATAAGCCTTGTTTCTCTTAAATTCGCCGCTTCCCGTCATGGTGAAGCGCTTTGCCGCCGCTCTACGCGTTTTCATTTTCGGCATTTATATCTCCTCCTTTATTTTCAATAGGTTTCGTCTTCGCGCTCTTTTGCGGTTTAGGCGAAACTACCATTGTCATATTCTTGCCTTCAAGCTTTGCCGCTCGTTCCAGAGAAGCAAAATCACCCATACGCTCCGCAACTTTGTCTAAAAGCTCTTGTCCAAGTTCCGGATGGGAAAGTTCACGTCCGCGAAACATAATGGTTACCTTAACCTTGTTCCCTTCTTCGATAAAACGAATGGCGTTTTTAAGTTTAACCTCAAAATCGTGCTGTTCAATATTTGGACGAAGCTTTACTTCTTTTATGGTAATAACTTTCTGTTTTTTCTTTGCTTCTTTCTCGCGTTTTTGCTGCTCGTAGCGATATTTCCCAAAATCCATAATACGGCAAACGGGTGGACGCGCCTTGGGCGCAACTTCAACTAAGTCCAAATGCTGGTCTTCCGCCATTTTTAAAGCGTCTCTCGTTGCCATGATGCCGAGCTGTTCGCCGCTTGCGCTGGTGACGCGCACCTCTTTAATGCGAATCTCTTCGTTAATTCGCAAAGACTCTCTGCTAATGTAAAAACACCTCCCAATAAACTTTTAAACATAAAAAAGGCGACAAAAAGCCGCCTCAAAAGTTCGATATTAACCATGCGACCCAAGATCGGTAGGTGAGAAGCGGCGGCTTCTTCTTATTGTACGGAAGGATTATAACATAAGTTACAAAGTTCGTCAAATATTTTGTGTTATTTTTATGATTTATAGTTCGAGTAACCACTATCCGTTAAGCGATTTTGTGAATCCAACCGGCAGGAGCCTCGATTTCTCCAAGCTGAATCCCACGAAGAGTATCGTAAAGTTTTTTTGTAACTTCGCCCATCTCATTCATGCCGCTGGGAAGACAAATTTCGTTTCCATGATCAACGATTTTACCCACTGGAGAGATAACCGCCGCCGTACCGCAAAGTCCACATTCGGCAAAGTCTTTGACTTCGGAGAATTTAACGGGACGTTCTTCCACTTTCAGGTTAAGAATATGTTCCGCCAAATACATAATTGAACGGCGGGTTATGGACGGAAGAATAGAATTGGATTTAGGCGTTACAATGCCGCCATCTTTAGTGACGAATATAAAATTTGCGCCACCGGTTTCTTCGACAAACGTGTGGCTTGCGGGATCTAAAAACATATTTTCGTCGAACCCGTTAGCATGAGCCGTAACGTAAGCATGAAGACTCATGGCGTAATTTAGCCCCGCTTTTATGTGTCCCGTACCTTTAGGCGCCGCTCGGTCAAAATCGCTGACGCAAATCGTTATCGGTTTTGCGCCGCCCTTAAAATAAGGACCAACTGGGGTAGTAAACAAACGGAACTGATACTTTGTCGAGGGCTTTACGCCTATTACGATACCGGAAGCAAACATATAGGGACGAATGTATAACGACGCACCAGTACCATAAGGAGGAACATAATCCTTATTGGCGGCAACAGTCTCTTTTACTGCCCGCAAAAATTCCTCCTTTGGAAAAGGCGGCATTTCAAGGCGCTTGGCAGAGTCTATCATGCGTTCGGCGTTCAAATCGGGACGGAAAGTAACTATGTCACCGTTCTTCTGAGTATACGCTTTTAGCCCCTCAAAAACTTCCTGACAATACTGCAATATCCCCGCACACTCGCTTAAAGCAATCGTATCGTCTTCTATGAGGCGACCTTCTTCCCATTTTCCGTTATCGTAATTCGAAACAAAGCGATACGGCGTCTCCCTATAGCTAAAATCCAAGTTTCCCCAATCCAAATTTGGTTTTTCCACTTATATTTCCCCTTTCGGTTTTAATCTTTCCTTTTTTTTAAAAGGAAATAATTTTTGCAACTTCCTCGTATGTAATTTTATTCCTTGAAAGTAATTCTGTCAAGAACTTAAGCGTTTTCTTGCCGTTCCCAAATTTTCCAAAATATCCCTCGCCATGAGACCTTCGCCATGAAACTCATAAGCCATATTTCCTGCCATAGTATGCAAATGTACGCCTAAAATCGACGCTTTATCACCTGTTTCCTTGAAAAGACCCGCGATAGTTCCCGCCAAAACATCTCCCGCGCCTGCCGTTGCCATACCTGTATTTCCCGAATTCTCGGCGTATATTTCTCCTGTGGGGTACGCAATAAGAGTACATTCGCTTTTTACCACAAATATGGAGCGATATACGGTTGCGGTTTCTTTTACACGTCTGATTAAATCCTTCTTCAACTCGTCGATTTTCATATTCAAAAAAAGCGCTAATTCTCCTAAATGCGGAGTTAAAATTGCAATTTTTTTTGTGTTTAGCAGTTGCTCCTTATATTGCTTAAAAGCAAAAATAGCGTCCGCATCTAATACAAGCTGCGTGTTTGCGTTCGCCGCAACATCTCTTACAAGTTGCATTGTGCCGGCGTTGCGTCCTAGTCCCGGTCCCATCAAAAGGACATCGCTTTTATTGGCGAGGTTAATGATAGGCTTTAAAGCTTCTTCGCCCCCGACAAATCCCGCTTCGCATTCCGGCAAACCCAGAGTCATAACTTCAAGAGTTAGAGGTTCAACTTGCCCTTGTAAACTTTTTGGCAGCATTAATGTAGACAATCCTGCGCCTACTCGAAGAGATGCCCTTGAAGACAATATTGCGGCGCCGGTCATTCCGTTGGATCCCGCAAGCACCGCTACTCTTCCTACGCTACCCTTATATACTCCCGATGACCTTTGTCGTAACATATTTTTTACCAAATCATATTCTATAAGTTCCGCTGTAAGTTTTCCCTCGTTTAGTAAATTTACAGGTATACCAATGGCATGATTTTTAATTTTGCCGGATAAATCTTTTCCAGGTGAAAAAAGATGCCCAAACTTTAGCGATCCCAATGATACGGTAACATCCGCTTTGATTGCAACTTCAGCTGCGCCTGTATCCGCTTCCACTCCCGAAGGAATATCTATAGCGACAACTTTTTTCCCAGCCTTATTTATTATGTCTATAACTTCAGCAATATTTTCTCGCATCTCTCCATGAAATCCGGTGCCTAATAACCCGTCTATCACACAATCTGCAAAACGGGAAAGATACATCTTAAATCTATCTATTGTGCGTTCTTCAAAGAGTTCCCCGACTTCCTGATTCATAGCTTCGAGTATTGAAAGATTTTTTGTTGCGCTTTCGGTAAGTCTTTCCCTATCTCCTGCGAGAAAAACCTTACATTTGGCTCCGTAATTCAAAAGATGACGCGCGCAAACGAAGGCATCGCCACCGTTATTTCCTGTTCCGGCCACTATTGCAACGGTTTTACCGTTAACTCCGTTTAAAAGCGCATTAGTTTCAAAGGCTACCGCCGCGCCAGCATTTTCCATAAGCATTATTTCATCAACAGCAAACTCCTCGGCGGCTCGCCTGTCAATTTCCTTCATTTCATCCTTTAAAGCTATTTTCATCATAACCCTCCATAACGCAAAAAGCCGTCGCATAGTCATATTCGTGTGAAAGTGATAGGTGAATTTCTTTCACTTTTTTTTCTTCTGCAAAACTCATTATTTCTCCATGAAGCTGTATATGCGGTGCTCCTAATTTATCCACTATGACCTCCACATCCGTCATCTTTCCTATTCGAAGCCCCGTTCCAAAAGCTTTTAGTACCGCTTCTTTTGCCGCAAACCGCGCTGCAAAAGAAGCGGCTCCGGATTTTTTTCTGGCTTTACAATAACAAATCTCGCCAATCGTATATACCCTTCTTACGAATTCTTCTCGTTCAATCGCTTTCTCAATTCTTCTAACGGAACAAATATCCGTCCCTACCCCTATTATCATGACCTCTCCCAAAAAAAAAGAAGCTATCCCTCCGACAGCCCCTTTCCCATAAAAATCAGTTCTTTTCTTGCTTTCAATTTTTCATTTCTTTAAAAGTGAAAGCAAGAAAAAGAAAAGAAACAATTACTCGCCCAATTTAGCTTTCATGGCTTTACGTTCTTCCTCGTGTGGGTCGAAGTGTTGAGATCTTGCTATTAAAATTTCGACTCTTCTGTTTTGAGTGCGCCCTATTTCGTCATCGTTAGAGGCAATGGGGCGATATTCGCTGTATCCCATGGCGCTAAACCTGGCAGGATTAAGACCGCTATTTATGGATAAGAGATATTTCATAAAGTTCAACGCCCGATAAGAACTAAGTTCCCAGTTAGAAGGATATTGGGGCGTATTTATGGGAACGTTATCGGTATGCCCCGAAATCAACACCCGTTGAGGAATGGTAGCCAAGAGCCCCGCCACAACGGGTCCTATCTTTTGCGCATCCCCTACAAGTTCAGCGGAACCTGACGGAAAGAGCGCCTTTTCCTTTATGCGTATCATAAGACCGTCGTCCGCAAGTTCTGTTGTAAGTTCATCCTCAAGATTGTTCTGTTCTATATATTCTTCAAGTTGACGCTGAATTTCTTCAAGCTGCTGATTTTCAGCTAAATACGCCTGATTGCCCCGATCCTCATCGCTTACCACCTGACGCATCATACTCATGTTCGGCCCCGCATTGTCAAAAAACGAGGGACCACCCATGTTAAATGCCGCTGAAAAAGCTTGGGCCAGTTGAGTAACTTTTTTTTGGTCAGTTTGTGAGATAGCAAATAGAGCGATAAAAAGGGCGAGTAAAAGAGTCATAAGGTCAGAATACGGCAGCAGCCAAGCCTCGCCGTTTTCCTCTTCATGAGGAGCGCCATGTTTTTTCTTCTTAGCCATACATTATCCCTTCTGCGCCTCTAAAGCCGCTCGTTGCGACTGAGGAATAAATACTTTGAGTTTTGCTTCTATAGCCGTAGGGGAATCACCGGCTTGCAAGGATAAAATTCCTTCAATTATCATTCGTTTTTCGCTGACTTCAGCTTCTGACAACAATTTTAATTTATTAGCAAGGGGAAGATACAAAACATAAGCCGAGAATATGCCAAGAATTGTAGCAACAAACGCCGCAGCAATGGCGTGACCAAGTTTATTAACATCGTTCAAGTTACCGAGCGCCGCGATAAGACCAACCACGGCGCCAAGCACGCCCAGCGTAGGCGCATATGTACCGGCTTGCGTTAAAATACCGCGCCCTACTGCGTGACGACCTTGCATAACCGAAATTTCAGCATCTAAAACATCGCCCACAAATTCTGGATCCATACCGTCAATAACCATACCAAGACCTGTTCTAAAAAAGGGATCTTCGATTTCCTGCGCCTTGCTTTCAAGAGCTAAGATACCTTCTCTACGGGCGATTTGCGACAATTCCACAAATTGTTGCAAAAGTTCTTCTTTCGGATGAAGAGGCGGTTTGAAAAAAGTCATTTTCACGAGGGCGGGAAGGGTTTTTAACTGCTCCATGGTATGCCCTATGAAAAGACAAGAGAAAGTGCCACCTATAATAATAAGGAACGCCGCAGGATTGTTTAGAGAACTAATTGGCGCGCCTTTAATAACCATACCAACGAAAACAGATATAAAACCGGCGACGACGCCGATCACCGTTGCTAATTCCAAAGTGCCGTCCCCCTTGTAAAACATATTTTAAAATTTCTTACACTTGCTAATAATATCATTATTCTAAAATTGTGTCAATGAATTGAATCCCTTAAATTTTCAAATGTTTGTCAAATGTTTAACCCTTTAAATTTTCAAAGTTCTTGACTAAAAAAAAAAAAGATGGTATACTCAATCGACGTTCGATGAACTTCTGCTCTTGATAAGAGCCATAGACCATAGAAGGAGGTGATTTCGTGAGACAGTACGAAGTCATATTTATCGTAAAGCCCATGGAAGAAGAAGCGACTAACGCAGTCGTTGACAAATTCCGGAAGCTTATCGCAAATAACGGCGGAACCATCGATAAGGAAGATCGCTGGGGCAGAAAACGTCTCGCTTATGAGATTAAAGAGGAGACGGAAGGCTATTACATGCTTTTCTACGTAACAGCGGAGCCTGCCTGCGTAAACGAGTGCGACCGCGTTATGAAGATTACCGACGAAATTTTAAAGCATATGATAGTGCGCGCGGACGAGGACTAAAAGTCCGGGAGGAAATGGCATGAACAGAGTAGTTTTAGTAGGAAGACTTACGCGTGATCCGGAATTACGCATGACGCCGAACGGTACACCGGTTTGTACATTTTCCATTGCAGTTGATCGTCGTTTTGCAAGAAGAAGTGAAGAAAACGGTCAGCCCACGGCTGATTTTATTCCCATTGTGACTTGGCAAAAAACTGCCGAATTTTGCAATCAATATTTTTCAAAAGGCAGACGTATCGGATTGGAAGGGCGTATACAGACGCGCAATTACGAAGCCAAAGACGGTACAAAACGCTACGTGACGGAAGTCGTCGCAGATAATGTGGAATTTGTGGATTCCAAGAATTCAAGCGGGGACAACGGCGGTTTCAACAGATCAAATTTTGCCTCCGACGATGGATTTAACAATGTTCCTGCGGCAAATACCAATAATGCCATTGGTAGTCCCATCGATGACGAGAACATTCCATTTTGACGGGAGGGAAAAGTTTTGATAAGACGAGACAGAAGCAGAAGACCCAGAAGGAAGGTCTGCTCCTTTTGCGTAGATAAAGTAGAAACAATCGACTATAAAGACGTGGCGAAGCTTCGCCGCTTCACCACCGAGCGTGGGAAGATACTTCCCCGCCGCATATCCGGCAATTGCGCCAAGCATCAGCGCCAAGTGACAATCGCGATTAAACGCGCAAGAAATATCGCTCTTTTACCGTTTACAGCTGATTAATCCTGTGTGTGGTAAAAGTTTCGCAAAAAAAGTTGTGGTATGTTGCCGCAACTTTTTTTGTGAAATTTTTTTGAAGAAAAATATTTTCTTAAGAAACAATTTAAAAATTTCGATATAGGAATAGTAGGTTTCAATTAAATTTCAATATCGGATGTGATAGTATGTCAACCGTAAACTTAGTAGAAGGCATTAGCAATCATAATTCATCAAAAAACAGCAAAAAGGTGATACCCTCTTCCGACGTTTCGTATAAAGATATGTTGCTGTCTTTAGTGGATAAAAAAGCAATAATTGCAAAACAAGAAGAGATTTTAGAGAAAAAAAGGGAAGAACTTTTGGAAAGAATCGCTTCTCAAGAAGAAACCGCCAAATTTAATGCGTTCGCAAAACTTATGGCAAATACAATAGTCACTACGAGAAAATTAATGCCTGACGGCACCATCTTAATCACAACAAAACGGGACGGTGAAGTTATCTCAGAGTTTAAAAAACGCCCACACATGGTGTCCAAAGTAGATCCAAATACGGGGAAAATTGAATTAAAACCCTTTATAAGTATTTTTGATATGTTGGCAACCTAATACTATTTTCTAGCCTCGCTTTATAAATTTCTAACAAAAACCTCCGAATCAATTTATGGTTCGGAGGTTTTTTATTGTGTGCCCGGCATGGGTATATTCTAATCGGTGAAAGTCCGTAGCCTGCCCTAGTAGTGGGAAAGGCATAGCTGAACACCAAGGGCGTCCATCGTGAGGTGGAGTCTGAAGGAAGGTGTAGGCAAACCTCTGGTCTGACG
>JAGBMX010000138.1 GCA_017634675.1 Selenomonadaceae bacterium
AACAAAAGGAAAAACGTTACTATTCACGGGTAGTACAAAAAAACGGTGCTCTTCATGGTCGACCCCTCCGCCCTTCGGGCACCTCCCCTTTCAGGGGAGGCTCTCTGATTGTTAGTTTTGTGGATGTAAGGGGAAAAGCTGCCGCTCTAGTGCCTCCCCTGAAAGGGGAGGGGGACCGCGAAGCGGTGGAGAGGTCGACCATGATCGGCATTAATTCGCCTTTCGCACCGCTATGTTGTACTACCCGTGAATAGTAACGAAAAACGAAAAGAAAAACAAAAAGAAAAACTAAAAGAATATAAATTTTTGTATTGCAAACGAAAAAAATGTGCTATAATAAGCTGATATTTGACTTCGAGGTAAATTTATGTCTAAAATAACGGAAATAATAAGCGGCAGATACGCTTTGATAGCGGCTGTTTTCGCCACTTTTCTCATTGTCATGGCTTCTGTCTTTTTGCCGGTGGCGGGAGTTTTTTTCGCCTTTATCTGGACGGTCCCCGTAGCTGTTCTTGCGGCCAAACGAGGGCTTAGGCTCGCTTTTTTCGCCTATCCTCTCTTGTTTTTGCTGCTAACCCCGTTTCTGTCCCCGGCTCAATCGGCTTTGACCGCTCTAAACGCCATTCTTCCGGCCTTGCTTTTCGGATATGGGATTTACAGGAATTTTAGCGCGGTAAAGACCCTTCTCCTCACTTTCCTAGGCGAAATCATATCTTACGGAGCGAATTTTGTCTTCGTATACTTCACCGTAGGATTTATCGACGGCGCGGTTCTTGCCGAATCCATCGGGGAAATGCAATCCTTAAAAGCTTACGACAAAGAATTGGTCGTTGAAACGGCAAGGGAAATTTTCAATCTCGTTCCTTTCATTGTCGCTCTTGCGGCGGCTTTTGTCGCCGTTATCCACTATAATTTAAACATCCTTTGTTGCAAGCCTTTTGACGTAACCGTAAGCAAATTTCCGCCCTTTCGACTTTGGCACTTTTCCCGCTGGTTCTTCTTCGCTCTCGCTTTTTCCGTCATAGGCGTTTACTGGGGCAGCGTTCACGATATGCTCCTTTTATACCAAATCTCCGTAAACACCTTTATGGCGGTCTTTGTCCTAGGTATCGTCAGCGGTTTTGCCATCCTCTTTTTCATGTTCGAACGCTTTAAAATCTCCCTCCCCTTCCGTATCGCTATCATTACCCTTTGCTTTTTAAGCTTCTTCGCCCTCGAATTCGTCGCTATCACCGGCTTATTCGACATGATCTTCAACTATCGCAAATTCTTCCGCGAGAATGTGGTTTAAGGGAATTCTCTACTTTCTTTTTTCTCTTTCTTTTTTGTAAAAAAGAAAGAGAAAAAAGAAAGTAGCAAAGAAAAAAGAGAAAGAAAAAACTTTAATAATTGGTTAAGGCGCAATACGAAGAGTTTGCTCTAAAATCAATAAAATGGGAGTCCAGAGGGGCGAAGCTCCTTTGGCGGGGTCAAGGGGCGGCGCCCCTTGCGGGGTTTGGGGCGGAGCCCCAACAAAAGGAGTAGTTATGCCTAAGAATCTATCCGCATGGACGGATATAATAATACATTTGGTTGTATCGGCGGCGCTGGTGGGACTGGTGTCGTTTTACAATATGTCGATATTTTGCATGGCGGGGCTTTTATGGCTGGCGCTGGCGTTTTTCTCTTATGAACGCGTCAGGATGCGGTCTAAGAAGCTGAAGCGTTATGCGGATACGATAATAGGAAGCGTTGGGGAAATGATGGTGTATGCGGCGGAGAAAATTCCCCACGGCATACTTATGATAAACAAAGAGGGTCGGATTGAGTGGACGAATGATTCCATAACGGATTTTCTGGATAAAAAGCCGGAGATGGATACGGACATAACCCTTATTTGGCCGGAACTTAACGTCAAGGAAATATGGGGCGAAGAAGGGGAAATGGTGTTTGCCGCCGGGGAACGGTTCTTCAGAATGCGCCACCGAATGGTGAAAGACGACTTGATGGTGCTTTATATAAGGGACGTTACCAGGTTCGAGGAATTAAAAATCGAATATAAGAACTCCAGGACGGTACTCTTAAGCGTGCAGATTGATAATTTTGAAGAAGTAACCCAAGGCATAACCGAAACTGAACGGGCTAATCTTTTGATGAGCGTGCGCCAGACCTTAGACGATTGGCTCGGGAACCTGGGCGGGCTTATAAGGCGCGTGAGGGACGATTTGTTCTTGGTGCTTTTAACCAGGGAGGATTTAGACAAGGTAATAGCGGAAAAATTCGACATATTGGACAAGATGCGGCAGATCGAGAGCGCAAATCATCTGCCGGTCACTATTTCCATGGGAGGCGCCGTTGCGGGAGAAAGTAATCGCACGGGCATGAACGAACTTGGAGAAGAAGCTAAGGCGAAACTTGATTTGGCATTAGGCAGAGGCGGCGATCAGGTTGCAGTAATGCTGAACGGCAAGACCCAATTTTTCGGCGGCAGGGCGAAAGCCGTAGAGAAGCATACAAGGGTGAAAGCCAGAGTAGTGGCGCACGCCGTCAGAGAGATTATAGAAGACGCGGACGTTGTATACGTCATGGGTCACGTAAGAGAGGATTTCGACGCTTTCGGAGCCGCCATGGGCGTCGCTCGAATGGCGAGACATTTGAAGAAGGAAGTTCATGTGATTTTAAGCGGCGAGACCGCCGCCATTGAAAAAGCCGTTTCCATGTTTAGGGAAAACGAAACTTACGATAAGCTCTTTATAAAGCCGGACGAAGTAGACGGCATAATCGCCCTGTCCCCCGTGCTGTTCGTGGTTGACGTGCATGTTCCGGCGATTTTCGCCGCGCCGCAGATTACGGAGAAAATACCGAAGATTGTGGTTATAGACCACCACAGGAGAAGCGAGCAGTTTGTGAAAAATCCCCTTCTTGTGTACATCGAACCTTCTTCAAGTTCCGCATCGGAGCTTGTGACGGAGCTTCTCATGTATTTCAGCGAATCCATGAAACTGGGGAGACTGGAAGCGACGGCACTATATTCCGGCATTGTGGTGGATACGAAGAATTTTGCGGTGCAGACGGGAATCAGGACTTTCGACGCCGCGGCGTACCTTCGCCGAGCGGGCGCAGATCCCGTTACGGTCAGGGCTATGTTCAGAAAAGACTTTGACACCGCCATCACGCTTTCCACAATCGTATCAAACGCTAAGTATTACCAAGGCGGCATTATAGTGGCTACGGGTTACGAAGTTACGCAGAATATCCAAGTGACAGCCGCTCAAGCGGCGGATATGATGCTCGCCATTGAAGGCGTAAGAGTAAGCATGGTGGTATTTAAAATGGAAAGCGGCGTCGGTATCAGCGCGCGCTCAAGCGGCGATGCCAACGTTCAAGTCATTATGGAACACTTCGGCGGCGGCGGTCATCAAACAGTCGCCGGCGCTCAAATCAAAAACGCCGATGTGGACGATATAGCCAATCAATTAGCCGATTACACCATTAATTATTTAAAAGAATTAGAATCAACGAATTAATATGTTGGGCTCCGCCCAAACCCGGCAGGGGCGCTGCCCCTTGTGGGGTTTGGGGCGAAGCCCCAACAAAGGAAAGGATAAAGAGAAGATGCAGGTTATATTGAAGGAAGACGTAAAGAAGCTGGGGAAAAAGGGAGAGATAGTAGAGGTACAGGAAGGGTACGGGAGGAATTTCCTGATACCTAAAGGGCTTGCGGCGGTAGCTACGAAGGAAAACATGAACGTGGCGAAGCAGAAGCAGGGGGCTAAGGAGCATGCAGATAAGAAGGCTGAAGACGAAGCAAAGTTGATGGCGGCGCAGCTTGAGAAGGTGTCTGTGACGATAAAGGCGAAAGCCGGGGAAGGCGGCAAGTTTTTTGGGAAGATAACGGCAAAGGACGTGGCGGACGCTTTGAAGGCAAAGAATATAGACGTAGATAAGAAGAAAATAAGTTTGCCGAACGTGGACGCATTGGGAGAGTATGAAGCGGTAATAAAGGTGCATCCCAAGATAACCTCGAAGATAAAAGTAGTAGTCGAAGAAGAATAGTAACACATACACAAACCCAATTGTTGTTACTATTCACGGGTAGTAAAAAAAGAAAAATATTGCTCTTCATGGTCAACCCCTCTGCCCTTCGGGCACCTCCCCTTTCAGGGGAGGCTCTCTGATTTCTCATTTTGTGGATATATAATAGAAAAGTCACCTTCACG
>JAGBMX010000139.1 GCA_017634675.1 Selenomonadaceae bacterium
ACCTCCCCTTTCAGGGGAGGCTCTCTGATTTCTCATTTTGTGGATATATAATAGAAAAGTCACCTTCACGTTGCCTCCCATGAAAGGGGAGGGGGACCGCGAAGCGGTGGAGAGGTCATCTGTGAACGGCACTAATTCGCCTTTCGCATCACCGTGTTGTACTACCCGTGAATAGTAACATTCCTAAAACAATATGATAAAAAAATAATTCGCCTTGACCCTTAACATTTTTGCAATTATAATAAATAATAAACAATAGCAAACAATAATCATCTAAGAAGGTGCGAATATGTTTTTAGAGGAGCGTCAACAGGCGATTTTAGAGCTTTTAAAGAACGAGGGGAAAGTTAAGGTCAAAAATCTAAGCGAATTTTTCAATGTTACCGAAGACTGCATCAGAAAGGATTTAGGAGCGCTTGAAAGGCAGGGAAAACTAAAACGCACATACGGCGGCGCGGTTTTGCAACGGGAAAATCTTCATATGCACGAAGTGGCAAAACACAGAGACAGAGATGTAGACGCCAAACGTAAGATAGCCCAGGCGGCGTTAAAACTTATTAGCGAACGGGATATGGTGTTTTTAGATATCTCCACAAGCAATCTCGCCGTAGCGGAACTTTTGGTAAAAGACGAACGGGATATTACCGTAGTCACAAACATGATTGATATTTTAGTGACGCTCTCAAGAAAACCTAATGTTAAACTGATATTCGTAGGAGGAACCTTAAACAAGAGCCACGATGGATTTTGGGGAAATCTTGCCTTTGACTTTATATCCAAGTTAAAGCCGGATATCGCTTTTGTGGGCGCAGTAGGCGTGGACGTCATGGAAAACAGCGTATCCACTTATAATATAGAGGATGGCGTAAATAAGGCGGCAATCATTCGTCATTCAAAGAAAGCTTACGTTGTTGCTGAAGCAAGAAAATTAAACTCCGACGGAAATTATAACTATACTACTTTAGATACTCTTTCGGGACTTATAACGGATCAGAAACCTTCGAAGGATATATGCAATGCCGCCGAAAAATATGGGGTACAGATTATTTTGCCATGAAGAAGATATTTGAAATAACAGAAAAAGCGACTTGCATTTGGCTTACGATTTATTTTTTCCTGCTTGGCGTTTTTATAATTTTCAGATTGAATTATACCTTTGTCCTCAGAGATTATTTGAGCGGGAATACTTCCTGGCTTGATATTCTGGAGGCAGAGTACCGCGGAGCGCTGCTCTCCATGACAAGCGCCGGGTATATAGGAATTTTTCTTCTGTTGCCGTTGCTTTTTTTTATTGTATTTGAAAAAAATTTTCTTTTAAAAATTTCAAAAATTTTTGCCGCAACAATCCTATTCATCCTTTCTCTTTTACATATAGCAAGTTTCCCTTTTTACAGGACGTTTCGCGAAAATTTTAACCAAATGGTGTTTAGGGGGATTAACGAGGACTGGACGGCGCTTATTGCAACGTTTTATGAGGAATTTTCTCTGTCTTTGCGGTTGACTGCCGCAATTTTGTTGTGTTCTCTGCTCTATAAAATATTCTTTTTCTTGATAAAAAAAAATTACATAAAAAAATTGTTTTCGTTTTTTCCCAAAATCATATCCCTGTCCGTATTGACGGTTTTTTGCTATATAACCGTTCTTTGGACGCTCTTTGGCGGCGCTTTAAGTTGGGAACATCAAGTTGATTTCGAAAATTCCGGCGTCATGGGGGATAATTTCTTGAACGAAGCGATTTTAGACTCTCCGCAGGCGATTTTTAGAGGATATACCAATACCCAAAGGGTACTTGCCTGTAACGGACTTGATTTTACCGCCGCCGATGTAAAAAGATTAGCCGCTTTCTATTCCGGAAAAGCGGAGGAAAGCTCCGATTTAGATTATTACCTAACCAAACAAGCAACAGGCGCAAAGATACCTAAGCCTAAACATATATTCGTCATACTTGCGGAAAGTTACGCCGTTTGGCCGCTTTTAGATGATTACGAAAATTTGCATATAGCGGACGGTATGCGAGAAATTATTAACGAAGAAAACAGCGATTGCTCTCTTACCATGCTTCCCGACGGATCCAGTACGGTATCTGCCGTAATGGGAACAGTAACGGGACTTGCGGATGCGAATTTATATTTAACCGCCATGAACGAAGCTTATAAGGAACCTTATTCGACGGCGATTGCGCCGATTTTCAAAAGACTTCGATATAAGACGAATTTCTATTACGCAGGTTCCGCTACATGGGAAAATATAGGTGCCTTTACCAAGGCTCAAGGGTTTGAAAATTTTATAAGCAAGGGGGATTTTGTAAGTCAAGAAGGCAGCGTTTGGGGGGTAAAGGATGCGATTTTGTTTGAAAAGGTTCTTGCGTGTTTATCCGATGACCCCAGTTTTAACGTAATCCTTACAGCCTCAAATCATTCCCCCTTTGATCTTGATATGAAAAGCGAAGGTATTCCGGTTGAAGCGATAAAAAAAGCCTTGCCCGAAAAGGCGCAAGACGACGAATGGCTTATAAAGGAATTGGGACATTTCTACTATGGAGATAGGGAAATCGCAAGATTTATAAAGGCGGCCGAGAAAAAATATCCTAACAGCCTTTTTATAGTGATGGGGGATCATGCGGACAGGTATAACGTAGAAAAAATCCCGTCGAATTACAAGCGTTACGCAGTACCTTTCATAATTCACGGCGAGGGGATAAAAAAAGGTCTGCTCCATGAAAAAAGCGCAGGCAGTCATATAGATATTGCGCCAACGATTGTGGAACTTATAGCAAAGCGGAATTTTGAATACTGTTCCTTAGGAAAGAGCCTTTCCGAAAATCTTTGCGCCGTGAACTACGGTTTTTTCATGACTAGGGACATTATGGGGCATACGGACAAAATTCCCCTCGATTATGAAAAAATAAGCAACGATGAAGTAAATTTCAACCAAGAAGAAACACAAAACCATATAAATGCCGTAAGGGCAATTTCATGGTGGCGCGGGAAATATGGAAATATGATAAATGAAGAATTAATTATGGGTGATTAGTTTTGATTACGGCTATAACAGCTTTTGTTTTCGATTTGATTATAGGCGACCCGAAAAGTCGCTTTCATCCCGTGGCTTTAATGGGAAATTTCATAAGTTTTCTTGAAAAATTGCTATATAAAGAAAAAATGGCGAACACAGGGAAACTCATTTGCGGCGGAGTTCTGGTTGCTCTTGTCATTGTAACATCGTATTACATCGGCGTATTCTTGCTTATATGCGTTTATCACATAAGAGACGCTATGAATTGGCCGTATTTGGACGTAATACTTACGGGCTTTTTCCTAAGTTTTACCATTTCTCCGAAAAGTTTGGCCGAAGCCGCGAGGGAAATTTACTTTTTTTTGGCAAGTGACGACATAAAGAGCGCGAGAAAATCGTTAAGCTATATAGTGGGACGTGACACGGAGCATTTGGACAGCGGGGAAATTACAAGGGGAGTAGTCGAAACCGTCGCCGAAAACACGGTTGACGGGATAATATCGCCTTTGTTTTTCTTTATCTTAGGCGGTTTACCCCTTGCAATCTGTTATCGAGCCGCAAACACCATGGATTCCATGCTTGGGTACAAAAACGAACGCTATCTTTTTTTTGGCAGAGCTGCCGCTAGGTTTGACGATGTTCTGAATTACATTCCGGCAAGAATCACAGGGTTGCTTTTCGTTGTTTCCGCGTCATTTCTTAAACTTGACGCAAAGAACGCCCTTGAAATCATGAAGCGGGATGCGGCAAAACATCCAAGCCCAAACGGAGGCTACGCAGAAGCCTCTGCTGCCGGCGCCCTTCATATCCGCTTAGGCGGTGAAAACAGCTATTTCGGCAAAAAAACTTTCCGCGCGTACATGGGCGACCCCATAGAGAAACTTTCACCACGCCACATAACTCTAACCATAAAACTAATGTACACCGCTACTATCTTGTTTCTTATATTTGCTTATGTTATTTTAATCTAAATTACTTTAGACTGTAGACAAATCAATAAATATCGTGCTCTTCACGGCTCTCCCTCCGCCCTTCGGGCACCTCCCTCTAAGAGGGAGGCACTCGGATTGCGACTTTTGAGCCAAAAAATTTCAATATTTCCTCAAACCAAGCCCCC
>JAGBMX010000017.1 GCA_017634675.1 Selenomonadaceae bacterium
CCCCACCTCTTAGGTGGGGGTTCTATATCGGAAGAAAGGCGGGAGTTTAAATCTCCCGCCTCTCGGACGTCTTGTTGAAATGCTGACGTATGTAGTTTTTTCTTCTGGCGAAGAAAAAACTTGAATTAAGGCATTTTAAAACAATGATTTCGCTGTGTGGTCTAATATATCGAGAAATTTTGGAGGTATGAGTATGTGTGTGGATAAATATGCGTACGATATGTCCGACGAACGCTTTGCCTTTGTTTATACGCTTATAGAATTGGTAAAACGCGGATTTGGGCGTAAGGAAGCTAAAAAAATGATAAAAACCTCTACTTTGATGGAAAGATTAAAACTCGATTCTGTTTTCTTCTTTCACTACGATGAAGCAAAATGGGCTGATTGGGTTATTGCCGATTGGGAAAAAAGAAAAGAACCGAAAGGAAATTGTCCTTCGCCCGAAATAGCCGCTTGAAACTTAGGCTTTTGATTGTAGCTGTTAATTTTTGCAAATTAACGGCTACTTTTTGTATAAAGGAAAATTTTTTAAAAAATTTTTTATTAAAACTTATTCCAAAATACGCAAAAGCCCCGCACAGATGCGGGGTTAGAATGTTTTTCTAAAAAATTTGCATTATTTTTAGATATAGAGTATAATCATGTATACGATAATCTGCGAGAGGATGTGCAAGATGAAAGCAGTTGAGTTAAGTGCCAGAGAGACCCTTGTAAAAGAGATCGTGCGTGTGCGCCAGGAAGAGCATTTGACCCAGAGTCAGCTTGCCGAGAAAATCGGCATTCAGCAAAGTAATGTCAGCCGTCTTGAGCGCGGGCACAGCAACCCTTCCATCGATTTTATTGAAAAAATCGCAAAAGGGTTAAACTGTAAGCTACGCATCGAGTTTATTCGGCAGGAAGGATAATCACTCCCCGGGAAAAAATACCTCAAGGTTTTTGTTTTCCTTATCCTTTATCAAAAAACTTCCCGCCAAGAAAAAGAGCAAAGAAAGGCTTATCCCGATTACTATCGGGTGCAGTCCGAAAAGCTTTATTCCAAACCCCTGAGAGAAGCAATAGCAAATAGTGCCGCCCACGGCTGAAAACAGCGCTCCGTACTTGTTCGCCCATTTGGTAAAAAGTCCAAAGATGAGTACCCAAAAGAACGCTGTCTCAAGGCCTCCAAAGGCGAACATATTGATAAGCCAAATTACGCTCGGGGGATTAAGGGCCACCAAGAACACGACGACGCCAAGGGTTGCCGTCGCAACAACTGATATTGCGCGAAGGCGAGTTGGAGACAGCTCGCCTTTTCCGTTTTTACGGCGGTAATGTATAAACACGTCCTTTATAACGGAAGAAGCCGCCACTATCAAAAGTCCGGAAATCGTCGATATGGATGCGGCAAGAGGTCCTATAATCGCAAATCCCACAATAGATTCCGGGATTGCCGTTGCGATTGACGTGGGAATAATATTGTCCACCGTGCCGTATGCGCTTAAGGGCTCTGTCAGTACGCCCCTCGACAAAATTCCTATCATGTTTATGCCGATATTCATAAACCCGACCACGAAGGTGCCTATAATCATCGCCTGATGAAGTCCCTTCGTATCTTTATAGCTTATACCCCTCACCACCGACTGCGGAAGGGCGATGGTGCAGATACCCACCAACAGCCATTGGGTAAAGTAAAGTCCAAGGGGCATATTGCCGCCGGAAAACGGCTCCAACATCTCCGGATGTTTGTCGGCGATATTTTGCATAATATTAGCGTACCCGCCGCCCGCCTGAAGCACAAAGTAAAAAAGCAGCACAATCCCCGCCATCATCACAAGGGCGCAGAGAGTATCCGTAAACGCCACGGCGCGAAACCCGCCGATAGCGGTATATATGACCACGATAAGCCCGAACACCACAAGCCCCATCTCGTAATCATAGCCCATAGTAGCCGCAAAAAGCCTTGCCCCGCCCACAAACTGAGCGGTCATTGTGCCTGCGAAAAACAACACTATAACAAGCGCCGAAACCGCCGCCAAAGCGTCCGACGAATAACGCGCCCTTATAATATCCACAACCGTTACGGCGTTTAATTTGCGCGACAGGAGCGCAACCCGTTTTCCGTATATCCCAAGCACCAAAAACACGGCGGTTACTTGCACCACAGCCATATAAATCCAACCAAAACCTATATGCCAAGCCATGCCCGGGCCTCCCACAAAGGACGACACGGAACTGTACGTAGCAACCGTTGTCATTGCCAGCACAAAGCCGCCAAGGGCGCGATTACCCACGAAGTAATGAGATAAAAACCCGCTTTCGCTTGCGGCCTCCCTGCGAACATAAAAGGATATGCCCACCATCACGACCATAAACAGCAAAAGCGGGATAAGTTGCAAAAAATTCATCTATCCTCCACCTCTGTCAAGTCCATATCTTTAAAGAAAAATTTCACCATCACGCACACCATGATAATGGCAAACAGCCAAACTCCCACAGTACCCGTTACGGCCCATAACGGCAAATAAAAAACGCTAACATCTACTCCCGCCATGCCAAATCCCGCAACACACCAAAAAATAATTAAAGTAAGAAGCGCCAACCCCGTCACAGCCGCTTCTTTTTTTATTTGCTTCAGTTTCTCAAAGTCTGTCACCACTTTTCACCTCCTTTTGTATTGTTGGGGCGTTGCCCCAAACCCCACCAGAGGGCGCCGCCCTCTGGACTCCCGCAAGGGACTTCGCCCCTTGACCCCATAATAATTATTATTTATTAAAATGCTAAAATATAATTATTAAAATGGGAGTCCAGAGGGGCGAAGCTCCTTTGGCGGGGTGCAGGGGCGGCGCCCATGCCGGGGTTTGGGGCGGAGCCCCAATTAACGGGCGACTTTGACGTTATCGCCGTAGATAGTTTTGAAGTCGTTTTTCATGGAGATAGGGAGCCAGTTGTGCTTGACGCAACCATCGAGCATTTCTTTGGCGCGTTTTGAGTTGCCGAATTCGCGGGTCTCATCGTCGCAGATAACACCAAACGCCAAGGCTTTATACTTGTTGTTAAATATTGAGTAGTTGAGCATGCTTGCGTCGCTCATGGCGTTGCCGAAGGCAAGAACAGGTTGTTTGCCGATTTCACGGACAATCGCTGAGGTCTTGTTCATCTGAAGGTCTTTTATGACGAACTGCCCTCTAAGGATGGTGTCGTTCTTTTGGTAAATGTATTTAAGGGGCTGTTCGCTTCCTTGGTTGCCCGCAAGGTATTCGATGTCGGTGCCTATAATCTGGTTGGTCTTTATGTCGGGGAATGCGCCCAAAATAATGTTCCTTGCGATTTCTCGCTCGGTGCCGGAAACGATGTAGACTTTAAAATCGTTGTGTGCAAGGTAGGAAATAATTTCAACCATGGGAAGGTAGAAAGCTTCGCCCCATTTAAGATTGGTAAGCCCGGTTGTAGGATATTCCATAAAATCTTTGACGTAACGGTTGAACTCGTCCATCGTCATGCCTGTAAAAGCGGAGCAGGCAACTTTGGCGTTGTTTGACGATGGGTACGGAACACCTATTTTCTTTATGCTCGCCTCCATGTTTTTGGCGACCTTCATCTGCTCGTCGTTGGCCTTAAAAGCGGGATCTTCATAGACTCTGCGCAGGAAAAGGGAATGGTCGAAGTAAATAGGCGCAGTTTCGCAAAGGATGGTACCGTCCATATCGAATACGGCTATACGGTCCTCTTTAGGAATGAAATTACGGTTATTCTTATCCGTAATTTCATTCATATAGTCTTTAAGAGCCGCAAGCGCTTTTGCGTCTTTAGACCAATATTTAAAATTTGAACCGTTCGCTTTAATATTTACCGAAGCGATTTCCTGCCGGGTTGCGGCCTCTCCGCCGGCAAATGCAAATACGCCGAAAGAAAGAGCCAGCGCCGCCGCCAAAACCTTTTTCTTTAGAGAAAATTTCATATACAATCCTCCAATTTTCGACATAAAATGAAAAAAATACCGAAGTATTATATCACAAATTTTAATAAAAGCAAATACCCCCGGGAAGCCCGAGGGTATTTGCTTGTTCAAATGTCGTTACTATTCACGGGTAGAAAAAAAAAAATATTGCTCTTCATGGTCAACCCCTCTGCCCTTCGGGCACCTCCCCTTTCAGGGGAGGCTCTCTGATTTCTCATTTTGTGGATATACAATAGAAAAGTCACCTTCACGTTGCCTCCCCTGAAAGGGGAGGGGGACTGCGAAGCGGTGGAGAGGTCGACCATGAACGGC
>JAGBMX010000140.1 GCA_017634675.1 Selenomonadaceae bacterium
AGGATTAAAATCTGGACTATATGGGGGCAAAAATACAACAGTTGCGCCGACAGCACAAATAAGCTCGCTTACAGCGTCGGCTTTATGTGCCTTCAAATTGTCCATAATAACAATATCGCCAATCTGCAACGTAGGAACGAGCGTATTTTTTATATATTCCACAAAAGATTCGGTTTTCATAGCACCTTCTATTATTTCGTAGGCATAGGTACCACCTAAACGTATTGAAGATACAATGGTGGTATTTTTAGGGGTATTACAAGGTACTTTATCTACAACTCTAGTTTTTCCAATAGAACGCCCATAACGACGCGTCATATTCGTATTGATGCCACTTTCATCCAAGAATACGAGCCTACTACAATCAGCTTCAGAGGCGAATTTTTGCCACTTCTCTCTCTTTTCCTTCACATCGGGGACGCTCTTGTTCAGAAGCATGAATCACCTTCTTTTTGAGAGAATATCCCAATTTATGTATAGCACGGCTAAGTGTTGATTCACTACAATCTAAATCAAGTTCTTCTATAATGCCCAATAGAGTAATATCAGGTTTTTGCTTGAGTAATTTGTCTATTTGTTGAATTTGCTCTTCATTCAATTTTGCTTTTCTTCCACGTTCTGAAGTTCGCAATTCCACTGAACCCGTATTACGTTTTTGTGCTACAAGTCTGTACACCGTGCGTTCTTTTACATCAAATACAGTTGCTAAATATTTGGCATTTCTACATTTTTCATAAGCATTTACCAAGAGATTACGAGCTTCATTCCCTAACATTTTTACCACCCTATTATATTATCTTATATTTTAGATGATGTGTAAATATAGAATGTTTTTATTTTTGCAAATTGCTCTAGGATGTACGAAGATGAAGTATGTTTTAAAGACATTAGGAGATCCGAACGAGCTTTTTCCATGTTATTTGCATTTCCACGGCTTTTCGCAGGAGCAGAAAGACTTTGGAAACGTAAAGCTGGGCGAAGGCTACGCGCTTCTTAATGTGGAATCCTTCGATGCGGGCAGGGGCGACCTTAATATCTACTTCGACATCAGAAAAGAAGGTCTTGCCATAACGTTTCGCTACAATCCTTACGCTTTTGAGCAGCATACGATACGTCCGTTAGCAAAATACTTTGAGATAGCGGTAGGTTGTCTTCTCTTGTCTTACGGTCAAAATCTTTCACTCTTTGAAGAGATTTACAAGGAAAACATAAAGGGATGGGATCGTTCCTTTGACAGCACATATATTATGTGAGTTGAAAATTTGCATACTTATTAAAAAGCGGCGAATGTAAAGATTTCTTTGCGTTCGTCGTTTTTATTTGCTATAATTTAGGAAATACTGATTAAAAAATTCTTGGGAGGGTTGTAATTGCGAATATTAAACATAGGAATAGTGATTTTGACTCTTGCGGTTTTATATATGACGTTTTTCGTAGTCCCTCCGATAAAAGGTTTGGGTTATCTTTCGAGGATAATTTTTTTTCACATACCTATGGCGTGGGTTTCGGTGATAGCGTTTGTTATGAGCGCGTGGTGGAGCGTTAAGTATATAAAAAAACGTGAACTTCGTTTTGACCGTTTGGCGGCTCGTTCCGCCGCTGTCGGCTTTTTTTTTGTAATTCTCGCAACCGTTTCCGGAGCAATTTTCAGTAAACTTACTTGGGGCGCTTATTGGAATTGGGATCCAAGACAAACCACCATTTTTGCGTTGATACTTTTGTACGGCGCGTATCTTACGCTTCGCGCAGCCATTGAAAGCGAAGAAAGTCGAGCTAAGATTTCCGCTGTATACGCCTGCTTTTCATGTATTGCCGTGCCTTTTTTAATGTTTATTATTCCAAGGCTCTATTTTTCCCTTCACCCGTCTCCGATTATAAATGGAAAAGGCAGTATCGACATGGAATTTACCGCGCTTGTTACCCTTATTCTTGCCGTTACGGACGCAACCTTAATTTATATGCGCCTTTTATACTCGCAAAGGAAAAACTGTCATAATTGTTAGTGACCCCTGCGGTATATGCAGAACACATAAGAGCTTTTCCTGCGAAAAATTCTAACGTGTTCTAGTATGAAAAAGGAGACTTTCGATGCGTAAATATTTACTGATAACGCTTATTGTTATATTCGGCGTTTACGCTCTTTGGAGCCTTACCGATTCGGTTACGCCTTATGTCGGCATAAAAGAGGCAAGGCAATCCGCAAAAAACGTCCAAGTAAAAGGTTTGTTGGATAAGACTGCCCCCGCGCCTCATGTCGAGGGCAAAGATTTCGTATTTTCGCTTCTTGATGAGGAAACAGGCGAAACCATGCCCGTTCGTTATCACGGCGTAAAACCGGATCAGTTTGACGAAGCGTACCACATAGTCGCCATAGGCAAGTGGGACGGTTCCGCTTTTTCCGCCGACAAACTTCTCATAAAATGCCCTTCAAAGTATGAAGGGGCTAGAGCAGCTAATTGAATGGTATCTAAAAAACCTTACTTTCTTTTTCTCTTTTCTTTTTTGTAAAAAAGAAAAGAGAAAAAGAAAGTAACAAAGAAAAAGAGAAAAGAAAAAACTTTAATAACTGGTTATGGCGCAACATGAAGAGTTTACTCTAAAACTGATAAAATGGGAGCGAGGGGCGAAGCCCCGACTAGCTTAATTGGAGGACTAATCTTTGAACGGAACAGTATTTTTGGCGTTGGGGCTTGCCGCATCATTAGGCGCGGCGTTTGCTTACGCGACTTCTTTTGAATGGGTGAAAAAATATCGCTTTCCATCCGCTATGCTTGCTGCCGTGAGCGCTTTTTTAGCGAGCGCGTCGCTTATGGCGCTGATTTTTCAAAATGATGTGAGCTACTCTTATGTAGTGAGTTATTCATCAAAGGATTTGCCCGTTCTTTATAAAATTTCTGCTTTTTGGGCAGGTCAACAGGGATCTTTTTTGCTGTGGCTGCTTATTCACTCAATCGCTTCGGTTATTATCCATAAGCAAAAAAAGTTCGATAATCCTTCCATGGCTGTTTTTATGATTATCGAAGCTGTTTTGGGCGTGCTGGTACTGGCAAAAAGTCCCTTTGCGCCGCAGGAACTTGCCGTTGAGGACGGATTCGGTTTAAATCCGCTGTTGCAAGATCCTTGGATGGCTGTGCATCCGCCCATAATTTTTATGGGATACGCCCTTTTGGCTGCGCCCTTTTCTCTTAGCGTCGGCGCGCTTATAGGAAAAAAATTCGGCGCAGATTGGATAGATGAGGCGAGAAAATGGACGCTTATCTCGTGGAGTTTCTTGGGAGCGGGTATTTTTATCGGCGGGTATTGGGCGTATAAGGTGCTTGGTTGGGGCGGCTATTGGGGTTGGGACCCGGTTGAAAATTCCTCTCTTGTGCCTTGGCTTGTAGCCTGCGTTCTTCTGCATCTTTTAAAAGTGGCGAAAGTAAAAGATACTGCCCTTCCGCTAACTCATTTAGCGGCGATTTTTACATTTTCCCTTGTTATTTACGGCACTTTTTTGACAAGAAGCGGATTGTTGGGAGATTTTTCGGTACATTCCTTCGGCAAAGACAATATCGGCGCAACTCTCGCCATCGTAAACGCCGCTGTACTCTTGGGAGGGTTATTCTTGCTGACTATAAGGTCTGCAAGATTTCCCAAAGGCGAAATATATTCGTCTTATAATAACCGTATTTTCTTAATGCTGTTTGGGGCGTTGCTCATATCTTTTATAGCCGCCATAATATTCTTGGGAATGTCGATGCCTCTTATCACCGGTCTGATGGGACATCCCGCCGCAGTAGATACGAATTATTACGTTCGCGCGACTCTCCCCTTTGCTATAGCTTTTGTAATCGTCATGATTTTGTCGGTTTTACGCTTATATAACGGGAAAAAGCTTCCTTTCACCGCTCATCCCTTAATAATCGGATTGTTAAGCGTGAGTATGGCGGTTGCGGCGGGCGTTTTTGAGGCTCTGCCGATTATTTTGGCAGGGCTTGCAATGACTATGGGGGCCGCATCTATTTACGCTTTTAAGAAACAAGCGTTGAGTTTAGGCGGAGCGATTGCCCATGTGGGAGTAGCTTTAGGACTTTTTGCAATAGTGTTGTCCGGCAGTGGGTCTAAAAGTGAAACCGTGGAATTTGCGGCGGGCGATACGAAGGAGATATTGGGAAAAACCATCGCTTACGAAGGACAAGAGTTTTTGGAAGATAATTCCGCAAAGTTTTATAAATACAAGGTTGACGGCAAAGAGACGAAAGCTTTGACCAAGCTTAGAAGAAACGGCACAGACGCCGCTAGGGAACCCGCCATATATAAGGATTTTACAGGGGATATCTACATAGCGCCAAGTCCTTCCGACGACGCAAAAGTTGGAGAGATGACTTTAAAGCGTTGGGATATTGCTCTTGACGGCGATTTTGCCTATATATTTGAAGAAGTTGAAATAACCGAAACTGATGAAAACCACCTGACGGCTGTCGCGCGGATTTCCGTCACCGACGGACAGAACGAAGACGTTGCCACTCCATCTATAACGGTTTCAAAAACAAGCGGAGTTTCGGATGCCGTAGATATTTTGGGAGGAAAAAAACGTATTCGTTTGACAGGCGTCAGCGAAAATCAGAAGAAAATCCGTATAGAAGTCCTGCCTTCTCTGGAAGAGATGTCAAAAGCTCCCGTTGTGTCCACAATCAGCGCTAAACCTTATATATGGTTGTTGTGGTTGGGCGCCGCCATGATTGTAATAGGGACAATGACAGCGGCTTTCAGGAAGAAATGAAATTTTTTACGGAGGGTTATCATGTTAAAGAAAGTAATTTTCGTACTGGCAGGCGTTTGCTTCGTATTTGGCGCAAACGCCTTCGCCATGACTTTCACTCAATCCGTTAAAATCGGAACTATGGGATTTCCCATGCAAGCCCCTTATCATGGCTTTATAATAACCGGCGAGGCGCAAAATACGGGTAAGCCTTATAAGGAACAGACGAACAACGTAAAAACTTACAAAAAAGGCGTCGCTTGTTACGGAAACGGCGACGGGGCGCTTTACTGCGACTATGACTTTGAAGCGAAGGATTTTTCTCAGTCGGTTAAATTCGGCGGTAAGGATAACTATGTAGTCCATTTGGGGGGAAGTTTTAAAGATATATTTAAAATCGAAAATACCGATAATCTTCCGATGTATGCGATATATCATAAGTATTGCGTGACGGAATTAAATATCTTGGGAAAGCAAAAAAGCGGCAAATGGGTGAGTTTCATCAACAGCAAGGAAATCAGCAAGAGATTTTTCGGCGGAAAAGACGCTTATAAAGAAGACGGGGGAGTTATGTACGATGCGCCGGTTTGCGTGGGTGAGAGCATCGTCATAAAATACTTCAGATGGCATTGGAACGGAGAATCTCAGCCTGAAGGCGAATTTCGCCTTAAATGGGATGATAAAGCCGACTGGTTCGGGATTGAGCAAGTGGTGTATTGAAGCAAAAGAAAGAAAAAGAATTTTAATAAAAAATAAAAAAACGCAGACGGTTCGTTTGCGTCAGACTGTAGACAAATCAATAAATATTGTGCTCTTCATGGCTCTCCCTCCGCCCTTCGGGCACCTCCCTCTAGGAGGGAGGCACTCGGATTACTGCTTTTGAGCCTAAAATTTTAAATTGCCTCTAACCAAGCCCCCCTCCTAGAGGGGGGTAGGGGGGAGAGTTCAGCGAATAAATAATAATAAGTCTACACTCTGAAACGCAGACGGTTCGTTTGCGTTTTTTTGTTATGGTAAAAAAACATGAAGGAAATAACAGTGTTCTTATCGAAATTATGGGTAAAATTCCATGCGAAGCGCAGGTAAGTTTGAGAGGAACGCCATGAAAAAAAAGGATTTTGTTTTGATTCTTTTCCTTATATTAATGTCCTTTTTTCCGCTTTTATTTTTTTCGAATTTAAATGGGAATATAGCAAAAATTACCGTAGACGGAAAATTATATAAAACTCTCCCTTTAAGTGAAAACAAGGAATTAATTATAACGACCGAATACGGCGAAAATATCGTAGTCATAAAAAACAAGAAAATTTTTGTCAAATCGGCTGATTGCAAAGACGGCGTATGCGTTAAAACCGGCGAAATTTCAAAACCCGGCGAGATTATTGCCTGTCTTCCGCATAAGCTCGTGATAGAAATTGAGGAGGACGAATAATGCGTCGATATGTGATTTTATCGCAAATCATAGCCTTTTCTCTGACGCTTTTTCTGCTTGAGGGCGCTATTCCTCTTCCTTTTATGGCGCCCGGGGCAAAATTGGGGCTTTCGCAAATCGCCACGGTTTTTACCCTGTATTTTTTTTCTTCCAAAGACGCTTTTATCGTTATTTTAATTCGAACCATACTGTCTTCGGCTTTTTTCGGCGGTCCGAGCGTTTTTTTGTACAGTATTGCGGGCGGCGCGCTAAGTCTGGCGGGAATGATAATTTTAAAGAGAACAGCAATTTTTTCATGCGTTTCGGTAAGCGCGGCGGGAGGCTTTTTGCATAATGTCGGACAATTATTGACAGCTTCCGTTTTTATGGAAAATTTTAATTTTTTTTACTATCTTCCGGTTTTAGGCGTGATAGGCGTGGCAACAGGCATTCTTATCGGCTTTATTGCCAACGAACTCTTGAAAAAAATAAAACTCACCAAATTTAACGACTTACTTGCTAAATAGTTATTTTATTTCTCTTTCATTTGTGCTATACTGCTTTTTGTAAAAAACTGTTAAGAGGTGACATCATTGTCCATAGTGTTCTTTTTGACAATATTTGCGGTACTTTTGTTGGCATTGTTGGCGGGCTCGGTTTGGGCGCTTTCTAAAATAACCGAAGAATATACGTTCTATTTTTGGCGGCGCATATTAATCGCGCTTCATGTTTTTGCAATCATTGTATTTTTTTCAGGATATACTATTTTGGCGGATAAACCCTTTACTCCGGTTCTTTTACGGTTAGCCACTATTGTAGTTGTTGCGGAATTGATTTTTACCGCGCTCGTCGCCGTAGGATTTATAATCACAAAATCCATGAACGCTTTTAGCTCCGCTACGACTTTTAGCAGAAGTCGCAGAAATCTTTTAAAAGGGGCGTTGTTATACCCCGCCGCCTCGGTCGTCACTACCGTATACGGCGCCTCAAAAGGCGTTGATGAAACCGTTGAACGGGAATTTCAAATTCCGGTGAAGAATTTACCCGACAACCTAAAAGGATTCCGCATTGCGCAAATCAGCGACGTGCATTTGGGGAGATTTTATTCTTTAGAGCGTTTCAAAGAACTTTTGAACAGAGTCGCGGCGGGTAAACCGGACGCCTTGTTGATGACCGGCGATATTTTCGACGATACGAGGATAAACGACGAAGCCATAAAAATTGCCGACAGCTTTGCCGATAAATTTCCCAGCGGCATATGGTACTGTTTCGGAAATCACGAACATTTCCGAGGGACTGCCGCAATCGAAGAAGCGATAAAAAATACGAAAATAAATCTCTTGAACAACAGTTCCAAAATTGTGGTGGACGGTAAGCGCCCTCTTTATTTCTTGGGCGTTGACTACCCGCCTTCAAGGGAAGAAAAAAAATTTCTCGAAGAGGAACGAGCCTTTACAAACGAAGCGTTAAAAGGCGTACCTGCCGATTCTGTAAAAGTTCTCCTCGCGCATCATCCCGAATTTATCGATGCGGCAAGGGAAAAAAATATACAATTGACCTTAACCGGGCATACTCACGGTTCTCAATTTGGTATTTTGGGTTATCCTCTTTTTCCTGTGTTTAAGTATACCAGGGGATTTTATAACGAGGGTGATTCCTTTGGATACGTACATTCCGGCAACGGAAGTTGGTTCCCATATCGCATCGGCTGCCCTCCGGAGATAGCCTATTTTACTTTGCGAAGGGGATAGTTCGTCGCTTTTATGGCTTTTTGAAAAAAATTACTGTTCTTACGGAAGTTTGAGGCAACGCACTCAAAAAAAGGAGCGTATTCCTATATGTGGAGTTATTTTTTTGCATTTTGTATAGCTACCGGCGCAACGCTTATACTTACCCCAATGGTTATCGCGCTCGCTAAGAAAACGAACGCCATGGACAAGCCGGACGCGCGCAAAGTCCATAAGGAACCTGTGGCAAGAATCGGCGGTATGGCCATTTTTGCGTCTTTTATGATTACGACGGGAATCGCTTTTTTGTTCTACGATTTTTCCGACGAAGCAAGTTATGAAATTTTCGGCCTTATCGCCGCCGGAACTTTTATCTTCTTATTGGGGATTATCGACGATTACTTCAACATTCCCGCAAAGGTAAAACTCTTGGGACAAATTGCGGCGGCTCTGATACTGACGGTAGGCTTTGACGTGAAAATAGAATTTATCACGGATCCTTTCGGAGATTATCTCTTTTTGGAGCAATTTGCGGTGCCTCTCACCTGTTTTTGGCTTGTGGGGCTTACAAATACCGTAAATTTGATAGACGGTTTGGACGGACTTGCGGCGGGAGTCGTAATTATAGCGTCTTTTACTATTTTTTTAGTCGCTTTTGAACAGAATGTTTTCCTGATAGCGCTTTTGACTTCGATAATCGCGGGGGCGGCACTAGGATTTTTGTATTATAATTTCAATCCCGCAAAAATCTTTATGGGAGATTCCGGCAGTATGTTCTTAGGCTTTATGTTGGCGGGAATTTCTATAATAGGCGCTGTAAAATCCGCCGCTACCATAGCTTTAATCGTGCCTATACTGGCCTTGGGTCTTCCCATCATGGATACGGCGTTTGCGATAATTCGTCGTTATAGGGGAGGAGTGCCAATCTTTAAACCCGATCGCGGGCATTTGCATCATAGACTTTTAGACCTAGGTTTTACCCAAAGACAAGCCGTATTGCTAATGTATGTAATAAGCGCCCTTTTGGGACTCAGCGCAGTTACGTTAAATGAAGTCAGCGGTCAAATTGCCATAGGCATAGTTGTTGTTGTGCTGTTTGTAGTGCTTTACGGGGCGAAGAAACTTGGGATTTTTCACATGAACGAACCGCCTAAAACGCTGTAATTTGAAAAGGAGAGATTTTTCTATGCAAAAGAAAATCAAAGTGATGATGGTTTTCGGTACTCGTCCCGAAGCTATAAAAATGGCTCCTATCGTGCTCCAGATGCGAAAATATCCGGAAGATATTTTGCCGATTGTAGCTGTCACCGCGCAGCATAGAGAAATGCTCGATCAAGTATTGGAACTCTTTAAAATCCGCCCCGATTACGATTTGGATATTATGGCTAAGGGTCAAACTCTTTTTGATATAACAAGTCGCGCCATGAAAGGGTTGGATACCGTTTTAACCAAGGAAGCGCCGGATTTGGTTTTGGTACACGGGGACACTACTACTACATTTGCGGGAGCGTTGGCCGCATATTATCACCAGATTTCGGTGGGACACGTCGAAGCGGGACTGCGCACCCATAACAAATACTCCCCGTACCCGGAAGAAATGAACCGAAAACTCACCGGCGCAATCGCAGATTTACACTTTGCGCCGACCGATACCTCAAAAAACAATCTTTTGGCTGAATCGGTAAAAGACGAAGATATATTTGTAACCGGAAATACGGTAATAGACGCTCTGCATCATACGGTACGAGAGGATTTTGAATTTAAGGACGAATTTTTAAAGCGCATTAATTTTAAAGAAAACCGTATAATTTTAGTAACTACCCACAGAAGGGAAAATCTTGGAGAGCCTATGCGCCACGTCTATAAGGCGCTTAAAGATTTGGTTGAGGAAATTACGGACGCTCACATAGTTTTCCCCGTTCATAAAAATCCCAAGGTGAGAGAGGTCGTACAAGAGGAATTGGGCGGTTTGGAAAAGGTTCATTTGATAGATCCCTTGGATTACGAACCTTTTGCCAATTTAATAAACAGGGCATACTTGGTATTGACCGATTCGGGCGGAATTCAAGAAGAGGCGCCGTCTTTAGGCAAGCCTGTCCTTGTGCTTAGGGACACGACGGAACGCCCCGAAGCCGTTTCGGCGGGTACGGTAAAATTAATCGGAACGGATAGAGACAGAGTTTACAGCGAAGCAAAAAAACTTTTGATTGATAGTGACGAATACAAGAAAATGAGCGAAGCTTACAATCCTTACGGCGATGGAGAAGCGGCAAAACGCATAATAGAAGCTATTTTATACCGTTACGGAAAGAGGGAATTGCCGCCAGAACCTTTTAAGGCGGCGCAACAATGAAGAAAAACGAAGGTTTGACTCAAGCGCTTAAAGCTTTCTCTTTTCTATCCGGTATTGGAATATACTTGGTTGTGGTTGTGGGATGCGCCATGTATCTCGGCAAGCTAGTCGACAATTATTTTGAAATTTCCCCTTACGGCATGTTTGGTGGGATTCTTTTAGGTTTTCCCATTGCGATTTTGGGGATTTATAAAAGAATAAAAAGTTTAATATGATTTAAAAGGACGCAGATTTCCTTCTATAACGAGGATGTATCTGCGTCCTTTTTCAATATCCGGGTCAATTGAAGATTTTTCCGCCTGATTGTATAACAAAACTGTATGTTTCTCAGCAGGACTAATGGAGCGTACCCCGAGTACAAAACCATTTTTAGTCGGTGGACTAATGAATAAGTAGACGATAGTTACTATTCACGGGTAGTACAAAAAAATATTGCTCTTCATGGTCAACCCCTCCGCCCTTCGGGCACCTCCCCTTTCAGGGGAGGCTCTCTGATTTCTCATTTTGTGGATACATAATAGAAAAGTCACCTTCACGTTGCCTCCCCTGAAAGGGGAGGGGGACCGCGAAGCGGTGGAGAGGTCGACCATGAACGGCACTAATTCACCTTTCGCACCACTATGTTGTATTACCCGTGAATAGTAAC
>JAGBMX010000141.1 GCA_017634675.1 Selenomonadaceae bacterium
CTTTCTTTTCTTTCTCTCTCTTTTTTGTAAAAAAGAGAGAGAAAGAAAAGAAAGAAGCAAAGAAAAGAAAGAGAGAGAAAAAACTTTAACAAACTCTGATTTATGTTTTAAGCCTCCCCTGAAAGGGGAGGGGGACCGCCGTTAGGCGGTGGAGGGGTTGCCTCCCCTCTCCGGGGAGGGGGGACCGCAAAGCGGCGGAGGGGTTAATGTAGCTTTATTTTACTATATTTTTAGGAATTTTTCAAGTAAGACGAAAAAAGCAACCTCGAGCACAATTCAAGGTTGCTTTTATGAAAATTTTATGATAAGATAATTTCGGTGGTTTGCTAACGATGGCCCCGCCCCCCGAAAGGGGGGGAGTTTATGAACAGATACGATTTTGTTTACTTATTGACGGTTACGTTGATATGCCTAACAATCATCCTGGTAAAAAACTAGAAAGCCGTCACTAGTTTCGCAGACTCGACGGCTTCCTTACCTTTATTATCTTAAGGGGGCTGTCATCGTAGGCCACCCAAAAGCTTCGCTGACCGGCGGGGCTTTTTCTTATGATTATTTTATCACCTATTTTTTGATTTTTCAATACTATTTTTCATTTTATTATTTTTCGAATACGGAATCGCTAAATTATACTTCATTTCCTTTAGCGTGTCTATTACAACTTTATCTGTTATATACTCCGGAGATATTCCTCTGAATAGCATGGTAAGTATTTGCGCGTCTAGCGTTACACCTTTGCTGCCGTCTATATTTTTTGCCATATTCTGCGCCATTTCTACTCTTACGTTTCTTATAAAATCCGGACCGGCTTCAGGTATTTCCTCCTTTATCTCTCCATAAGACAAAAAAGGCGCCTCTTTTAACAACTCTCTTACCTTTTTTCTTAATTTTTCGTTATTTTCCAATTCACAATATGGACAATACTTTTCTTCAATATATTTCCCGCATACTTCGCATTTTCTTAAATATCTTTCTCTGTAATTATTCAACCGCTTTGCGCTGCTTTTTAATTTGAACAAGCTATCTCTTAAATCTTTATCCGTCACTTTAGAAAGTTTGTTTTTTATTTCTTCTTCCTCTTTAAAAGTCAAATTGTCTAATTTTATCTCTCTTTTTAAAGTTTCTTTATTTTCTTTGAATTTCGGTTTCTTCTCGGGAGGTATTCTTACAAATCTTATCTTTCTTACCAAATTCTCCCCTGCGTAAAGATTTACCTTTGATACTATATCTTCTTCATAAAGTTTTATTTCGTTAGCCCAAATTCCATTTTCCGCATAAAGCAAGAGTTCCTTTTGCATAACTCCAACAAAATCAACGTTTTTCGCTACTCTCTCTCCTACCACCTTTTCCCAATTTACTCTTACATACGCCGTTAAATACTTTTTCCTCCCCTTCTTAAACAATCCCGCATCCCTATATATATCCCCTATCTTTTCTATTTTTCTATTTCTCTTCATGACATTTCCTTAAAGCACCTTGCCTTTTGTTACTTTGTATATTTTTCCCATGTCTTTTGGAATATAGGAATCATCTGTTGCCGTCAGCACCGTCGTTATACTTTCTTCCTTTAAATAATTCACGAGGGCGCTTCTCCTCTTTTCGTCCAATTCGCTGAGCACATCGTCTAACAACAATAACGGGTATTCGTCCTTTTCCTCCTTTAAGAAAATCACTTCCGAAAGTTTCATTCCTAAGACTGCCGTCCTTTGTTGCCCTTGCGAGCCATATTTTTTTAAATCGTTTTCGTTTATGGTGAAAATCAAATCATCAAGATGCGGTCCTACTCCGGTAGAACCCCTTATTATATCCTTTTCTCTTATTTCTTTAAGTTTCTTTATATAGTTATCTTTGCATACTTCTTCTATTCCTGATAAAAAGTATTTTAATCCAAATTTCTCCTTGTTGCCGGATATTTCTGTTCCTATTTCTTTAGCTATCCCATCCAACCTATTGGCGGCTTCCATCCTTTTATTTGCCACAAATGAGGCGTACTCCGATAACTGCGTATCGTATATGTCCAGTAATTCCCTCGAACTTACTCCTTCTTTAATCTGCTTTAATAAAGAATTTCTCTCTTTTAACACTTTATTATATCTTATTAAATTGTCTATATAAAGTGGAGAAGCCTGAGAAATTTCCCTGTCTATAAAAGATCTTCTGATAGACGGCGCCCCTTTTACCAGCATTAAATCCTCCGGCGAAAACACAACCGTCATCAAATTTCCAACTATATCTTTCGCCGCTGATTTATTCCCGTTTAAATATATTTCTTTCCTTCCCCTTTTATGAAGCAACAATTTAATTTCGCTCGTTACTCCGTATCTTTCATAATCAACCCTTATTTCCGCTATATTATTTTCCCACTTTATTAAGTCACTGTCTATTCTCGTTCTATACGATACCGTGACGGAAGCTAAGGAAAGAGCCTCTAATATATTGGTCTTTCCCGCTCCGTTCTCTCCTAAAAAAATATTTACTCCGTCATTTAACTCCAATTCTAAATTAAGATAGTTTCTAAAGTTATTTAAATATATTTTTTTTATGTTCATGTTTACTGTTGGCTTCTAACAGGGGTTATTACATATGTAAAATTAGTATCTTCCATATCCTCTATCTTTACCGGATCAAGGTTCCTGTTTAGGGAAATCTTTATCTTATCTCCCCTCATAACTTTCATTGCGTCGATAATATAAACCGCGTTAAACGATATGCTGAGCTCTTCTCCCTGAACGTCCGCCTCTATCTCTTCCTCTGCCTTGCCTATCTCGGGATTGTTTGAGTCGATGTGTATAATACCTTTTTTTATATCAAAATGCACCGACTGTATGCCTTTAGGATTAGAAATAAGGCTCACCCTGTCCACCGCCGACAAAAGCGAGGTTCTATCCACCGTAACCGTAGTCGCCGCGCTTTTGGGCACTATCTTGTTGTAATCCGGGTATTCGCCTTCTATCAGCCTGGTGGTCATATAAATATTGCCAAACTCAAATCCAAGCTGATTTTTCGCCTGTTTTACCGTTATATCCTGCGGTTCGTCCTCCTTATAAGCATAAGAAAGTTCATTCAACGCCTTTGCCGGTATAATAAGTCTTATCGAGGAATTGGATTCAATATCCAGCTTATTTACGGCTAATCTAAATGAATTGGTCGCCGCCATCTCCAGCTTGTTATCCTCTATTTGCAGGAAACACCCCATGAACACAGGGCGAAGTTCATCGGTTGACGCAGAAAAAGCAGTCTTTTTTATAATGGAAAACAAATCTTCATCCTTAACGGTAAAGCTCGTTCCACCGTCTAACTTTTCTATCTTGGGAAATTCTGCACTCTGCATAGACAGCAACCTATATTTGGATTTATTTGAGGATATATGAGCTATCTTTTCAGCTTCGTTATAATCAAAGCTTACCTCGCTGCCGGGAAGCTTTCTTACCGCATCCACCAAATACTTTCCCGAAAGCACTATCTCGCCCGGTTCCTTTATTTCGGCTTCTATCTTTATTATAAAACCTATCTCGTAATCCGTAGCTTGCAACTCTACGATATTGTCATACGCATTGACGTATATCCCCGTCAATATAGGCGCATTCTGCTTGTTTGACAACGCTTTGGACGCCAGAGCCAAACCTTCTATGAATTTTTTCTTATCCAGTGTAAATTTCATAAATTTCCTTTCTTTTTGTTGGGGCTTTGCCCCAAACCCCACAAGGGGCGCTGCCCCTTGACCCCGCCAAAGGGCATTCGCCCTCTGGACTCCCGGTTATATGTTTTTATTGCTTTGCTGTTTTACGGCTTAATTTATTTTTTCCACATTCCTTAGGGTTTACTATTATTACTATATTTATAAAAACATAGTAGCCGTAGTAGTAGAACCTGTGTAAAAGTTGAAAATCCCTTTCAGCCCTCTAACAACACAGAAAATCCATCCACACCGACCTGTCTAAAACTTGTAATTTTTATCCACACTTTCCACATTTATCCTTAATTTTGAACTTTTCCACATCTTTTCAACATCATTCTCCATAGTTTTATCCACAGAGTTATTGGGGCTTTGCCCCAAACCCCACAAGGGGTTTCACCCCTTGACCCGACCAAAGGAGCTTCGCCCCTCTGGACTCCCATTTAATTTTATTTATTGGGAGTCCAGAGGGCGAATGCCCTTTGGCAGGAGTCCAGAGGGCAGCGCCCTTTGGTGGGGTTTGGGGCGAAGCCCCAACTAAACGCCGAGTTTTTCGGTAAGTTCTTTGATAAGGGCGTCGAGTTTGGAGTTAGATTTTCGTTCGGAGTCGATTTTTTCGCAGGAGTGCATGACGGTGGTGTGGTCGCGGCCGCCGAAGTATTGTCCTATTTGGGGCAGGCTGGCTTTAGCCAGTTCTCTTGAGAGGAACATGGCTATTTGCCTTGGGAAGGTAATTTCCTTGCTGCGTTTTTTGCTTTTCAAATCCTCTTTGGAAATGCCGAAATGGTCTACCACAATGGATTCAATCATCTCTATGGTGACATTTTTTTTACCCATGCCGCCGAATAGATTTTGTAGGGATTCGGCAACGACTTCTTTGGTTATGGATTTGTTGTTTAGGGAAGCAAAGGCTATGGCTCTTGTAAGGGCGCCTTCAAGCTCTCTTATGTTGGTGTCGATGCGACTTGCTATGTAAAGAAGAACGTCGTCTTCCACTTCGACTTTTTCGGCTTCGGCCTTTTTCTTTAAAATGGCTATGCGGGTTTCCAAATCCGGAGTTTGCACGTCCGCGATAAGCCCGCCCTCAAAACGCGAGCGCAGACGATCTTCTAAGCGTTGCACTTCTTTAGGGGGACGGTCCGAAGATATGATTATCTGCTTTTTCGCATCTTTAAGGGTGTTAAAAGTGTGGAAAAATTCCTCTTGAGTGCTCTGTTTTCCGGAAATAAATTGTATATCGTCCACCATAAGCACGTCAACCGTGCGGTACTTCATGCGGAAAACCTCTTGGTTGTTGTCTTTTATGGAGTTTATAAGTTCGTTGGTGAATTTCTCGCTTGATACGTAGAGCACCCGTTTTTTGGGGTCGTTGTTTAATATGCGATGACCTATGGCGTGCATCAGATGGGTTTTCCCAAGACCGACGCCGCCATACATAAAGAACGGATTATAAGCTTCTCCCGGTTTATCCGCTACGGCTATGGCGGCAGCGTGGGCAAGCTGATTGCTTTTGCCGGTGACAAAGGTTTCGAATGTGTATTTTTCTATTAAAGTAGACGGATCTCCCGGCGCGATGGGTTCCGGCCACTCAAGCCCCGCATGTGCGGATAAGGTTGGAGTATCTTTGTTGAAAAGCTCGTCCATGGTGACGATTTCCGGCTGTTTCGGCTCCATTCTCGTCTCTTCAGCCGTAAGAGTAACCTTATAAGTCTTATTGGTGGCCTCAAGCGCGGCAAATTCCACTATCTTTAAAAATCTGTCCGTAATGTAATCTCGCATAAAAGCGTTGGGCGCTATAAGCGTAATCACGTTATCCTTCACCGATTTTATCTTTAACGGTTTTATCCACTTATTATTGACTGTTTCCGATAAATTCTCTCCCACTATTTTTAAAATATCCTCAAAAAGCGCCTTAGCTTCAGTTTCGTTCATCTTTCAACCTCTTTTTATTTGGGGCTTTGCCTCAAACTTTGCAAGGAATCTTGTTATTTAACCCTACAAGAGCGTTGCCCTCCGGATTTCATGGTACTTTAATTTGAAAGTTTGGTGGCAAAATTACAATATTTTCAGTTTATCCACATTTTTTTCCACAGCTGTGGAAAACTCATTTTTGAAAATATGAATTTTTTCCACAGGTTTTTATTTGTATTTTATGACAAAATTAAATTTTCCACAAGTCTTTCCACAAAATTTCCACATAAAATTTTTTCGAGAAATTTTTGTTACTATTCACGGGTAGTACAACACGGTGATGAGAAAGGCGAATTAGTGCCGTTCATGGTCGACCTCTCCACCGCTTCGCGGTCCCCCTCTCCTTTCAGGGGAGGCAACGTGAAGGTGACTTTTCTATTATATATCCACAAAATGAGAAATCAGAGAGCCTCCCCTGAAAGGGGAGGTGCCCGAAGGGCGGAGAGGTGGCAACGTTGCCTCGGGCGCATACTTTTTATAGGAGAGCAAAGTTTACCCGTGAATAGTTACAAATTGATAGAACTACAATTCCGTTTATAAATTCCGTTTCATTAATCGCAAATTTTTTCTGTATACTTACATATCTCATTGAATAAAAGTTTTTTATGTGATAAAATGCAACAACGAATGTTCTGAAAGGAGAATGAATTTGAAACCCAAATTAAAAAGATTTTTCATATTTCCGCTTATAGGCTTGTTGTTTTTGGTTACGGCCTGCGGACGAGGGACTTCGGAGAACGAATTAAAAGTTATGCTCGGCTCCACCGTTGTGACTCTCGATACGGCGCATATGCAAGACAGCTATTCTTTTGAGGTTGTTGCCGATTGTATCGACGGTCTGATGCAGCTTGACGAAAAGGGCAACGCAATTCCCGCCATAGCCGAAAGTTTTGAAGTTTCAGCAGACGGTAAGGAATACACTTTTCATCTTAGGGACGCAAAATGGTCTAACGGAGATCCCGTTACCGCCCACGATTTTGTCTTTGCGTGGAGAAGGCATTGTAAAATTGCGGACGAATACTCCTTTATTTTCGACTCTACGGTTGCGTGCATAAAGAACGCCGAAGCCGTTATAAAAGGCGCAGATCCCTCCACATTAGGCGTAACGGCAAAGGACGACAAGACTCTTGTTGTGTCTCTCGACGCTCCCGTGTCTTTTTTCCCCGCTCTTATGAGTTTTCCTTCTTTCTACCCAATTAACGAAAAATTCTACAACAGCGTAAAGGAAGGTTCCTACGGTACAAGCCCCGATACTTTTATCTCTAACGGCGCGTTTACCCTCGACAGCTATATTCCCGGAACCGCAAATATCGCGTTAAAGAAAAACGAATCCTATTGGGACGCAAATCGCGTATCTTTGAATATGCTTCGCTATCAAGTCGTATCGTCTTCCGACAATGCTCTTACCGCTTTTAAGAACGGTACTTTGCAGGTGGTAAAAATTGCGGGTGAACAAGTCGAACACATTAAAAGCGATTCGGAGCTATCCAAACAATTAAGTTTTATACCGGAAGGCTCTTTATACTACATTGCCTTCAATCAAGATCCCAAAAATCATCACGGCGGCGTTCTTGCCAATGTCAATATGCGACTTGCGATTACAAACGCAATAGACCGAAATTCTTTAGTGAAAAATTATTTGATGGACGGCTCTCTACCCACTTATACCGCTGTTCCTCAAAAATTTTCCGCAAATGTCAAAACGGGTAAATTCTTCTCCGAAAATCAGGACCGTTATAAGGATTACGTTTCTTTTAACTTAGAAAAAGCCCGAGAACATCTCGATAAAGCGAAAAAAGAATTAAATAGGGACGAATTTAACATTCATCTCCTTTACTCAAACGATAGCGGGGACAGAATAACGAAAATCGTTCAGGCGGTAAAATCCCAATTAGAAGCTAATTTGCCCGGACTTACCGTCACGCTTCAACCCGTTCCCAAAGCCGAATACCTCAGAAATTTTTCCACCGACAACTTTGATATAGCGGTTGCGAACTGGAGTCCCGATTACGATGATCCCATGACGTTCCTTAACCTTTGGACAACATCAAACGCTAAAAGCACCGAATATTGGAGCAGCGCCGAATACGACAAAATAATCTCCGACTGCTCCACAGATAATTTGGCTATTAATTATGACGCTCGTTGGGACGCAATGTATAAGGCTGAAAAAATTCTTTTTGAGCAAGCGGTTATCGCTCCCTTATTCACCAACACCAACGTTATCTTAACATCTCCCAAAGTTTCGGGCATCGAATATCACACCGCCGGTGTCGACCGCGTGTTTAAATCCGCTAAGGTAAAATAGCGGTATGTCTTTATTTTTTCTCTCTTTTCTTTCTTTGTTACTTTCTTTCTTATCTCTATTTTTAAAAAAAAGAGAGATTAAGAAAGAAAGTAATATTTTTAATTAAAGATGTAAGGAAATGCTATGGCAAAATATATTACCAAAAGAATTTTAATGTCGGTTGTCACCTTATTTATAATAATTTTCACTCTGTTTGTGTTGGTTCGGATAATGCCGGGGGATCCGTTTCCCGTTGAGCGTATGACAGCGGAGATGATTGAGCTTAAGAGAATTGAATTGGGGCTTGACAGACCTATACCGATTCAATTTGCGGATTATATGGCAAAACTCTTGCAAGGGGATCTCGGCAACGGCACTTCGCTTTATAACGGCGCGCCCATTATGCCCATTATCTTAGTTTGTATGGAAAATTCGTTTAAAATCGGCGTAATGTCTATTTTGTTCGGCTCGGGTGTGGGGCTTATGATGGGGATTGCCGCCGCGCTTAACAGGGGAAAATTTATAGATAGGTTCTGCACGATTTGCTCTATTTTGGGCGTTTGTGTTCCGTCTTATGTTTTTATGATTTTCTTACAGTATTTTTTCGCTTATAAAATTCCGTTTTTTCCGTATTTCTTCGATCCGTCGAATTTTTTCTTCTCCGCTATTATGCCCGCCGTGTCGCTTAGTTTAATTTCGATTGCGACGGTTGCGAGATTTACGCGTAACGAAATGCTTGAAGTTCTTGACAGCGATTATGTAAAACTTGCAAAGTCTAGGGGACTTTACGGGTTTAAACTTATCAGGAAACACGTTTTAAGGAACGCTCTTATTCCCGTGGTGACGGTTATAGCGCCGCTTGTGGTCGATCTTTTAACCGGCGCTATGGTTATGGAAAAAATTTACGGGGTAAACGGTTTGGGTAAATTGATGGTCGACGCTATAGCGGGAGAAGGCATAGATTATAATTATGTGCTTGCGTTAAGCATTCTGTTTTCCTCGCTTTACATAGGAATAATGCTTATTCTCGATATACTTTATGTGATTATCGATCCGAGAATAAGATTGACTGCGAAGGAGAAAGTTTGATGGAAAATAATTATACCCCCGTTAAGGAGGATTTCCGATTTCTTCCTCGCAGGGATAGCGTTGAAGATGCGCATCTTGCTTCGACGGACTATTGGAAAAATGTGGCGCGTCAATTTGCAAAGGATAAATTCGCTCTTTTGGGAGCGGCTTTGATTGTTTTCGTTATATTGTTTGCCATATTCGCGCCTCTCTTAAGTTTTTACGAATACGACGAGATTGTTGCGACAACGGACGCAACCGGCGCGGAAGTTGTGGCAAAAAGTCTTTCTCCTCAATTTGCCGGAGGGGCAACGGGATATTTTTCCGATAAGACTTTTCTTTTCGGCACCGACGATATGGGTAGAGACCTTTGGACGAGAACTTGGCACGGCGCCAGAGTATCTTTGCTTATAGCTTTTGTGGCGATTTTAATCGATATGATTATCGGCATGAGTTACGGTCTTATTTCGGGTTATTTCGGCGGTGTTTGCGATAATTTGATGCAGCGTTTTATAGAGATTATCGGCTGTATTCCCACTTTGGTAATTATTTCCGTGCTTGCTATTTTTATGACTAAGGGCATCGGACTTGTTATCGCCGCATTGTTGATTACCGAATGGATAGGCATGAGCAAGATTGCGCGAGCGGAATGTTTGAAGTTAAAAGAAAGGGAATATGTTTTGGCGAGCCGCACTTTAGGCGCGGGAAATTTTCATATTATGTTTAAGCAGATTTTGCCGAATATTGTGGGTCCAGTCATTACTCAAGTTATGTTTTCCATACCCGTCGCGATTTTCACCGAGGCCTTTTTAAGTTTCGTCGGAGTCGGCATAGTTTTGCCTCAATGTTCGGTGGGATCTTTGATAGAAGCCGGGTTTAACAATATTACAATTTTGCCGTATCAAATAATGCCGCCTATCTTTGTGTTGGCGTTTTTAATGCTTGGGTTTAATCTGGTGGGGGACGGTCTTCGCCGAGCGCTCTCTCCCAAAATAGGAGATGTGTAATGCCTGAAAATATACTTTCTGTCAAGGGACTGGACATAAGTTTTCGCGGCAATATCGGAGACGTTCATGTTATTCGGGGCGTTGATTTGGATCTGCCGAAGGGAAAAACCGTCGCGATAGTCGGCGAATCGGGATCGGGAAAGTCCGCCACTATGAAAGCCGTAACGGGACTTTTGGAGGATAACGCCGTGATAAACGGCGGTCAAATTTTATATCGTTATAACGATAACGAATATATTGATTTGTTGTCGCTAAATGAAAAGGAAATGCGCCGAAAAATCAACGGCAGACATATAGGCATGGTGTTTCAAGACCCCATGACAAGCCTTGACCCTACCATGACCATCGGCAAACAGCTTATGGAGGGAATGATTCTTCACACAAGTTATTCAAAGAGCGACGCAAAGGAAAGAGCCGTCGAACTTTTAAGAACCGTAGGTATTTTAGAGGCTGAAAAGAGAATAAACAATTACCCCCATCAACTTTCGGGCGGTATGCGTCAAAGAATCGTCATAGCCGCCGCGCTTTCCTCCGAACCTAAGGTTTTAATTTGCGATGAACCCACTACTGCATTAGACGTAACCGTTCAGGCAAAGATTTTGGATTTGATAAAAGATATTCAGGCAAAGATGAATCTTTCCGTGATATTTATAACCCATGATTTAGGAGTTGTGGCGAAGGTTGCGGATTACGTCGCCGTGATGTACGCGGGAAAAATAGTGGAACGCGGAACCGCGGAGGATATATTTTACGACCCGCGGCATCCTTACACTTGGGGCTTGTTGTTGTCAATGCCGAGTTTGGAGACGGAAGAAGAAAGGTTGTATTCAATACCCGGAAGCCCGCCGAATTTACTGTATGAACCTAAAGGCGACGCTTTTGCTCCGAGAAATGAATACGCTATGGCTATAGACGAAAAGGCGGCTCCTCCTATGTTTAAAATATCCGAAACTCACGAAGCCGCTACTTGGTTGCTACACCCCGACGCGCCGAAGGTCGATATGCCGAAGGAACTAAAATATAGGATAGAACGGGCGAAGGCGGCGAGTTTATGACGAACGAACCATTGTTAAAGGTAAAAAATCTGCGTCAGCATTTTAAAATATCCCGCGAGTTTACGGTAAAAGCGGTCAACGGCGTGTCTTTCGACATTTTTCCCGGCGAAACATTCGGACTTGTGGGCGAATCAGGCTCCGGCAAAACCACGGTGGGACGCAGCGTTATCAGGCTTTACGATCCAACGGAAGGCGATATTGAGTTTAACGGTAAAAATATAGCGGGAAACATGGATAAATCCACACGCAAAATGCTTAGACGAGATATGCAGATGATTTTTCAAGACCCGATGTCATGTCTTAACCCCAGAAAAAAAATTTCCGAAATCATAGGCGAAGGACTGCAAATTCACGGACTTTCCGAATCTAAAACGGAACGTGAAGAAAAAGTTTCGGCAATGCTAAAAAAAGTAGGGCTTTTTCCCGAATACGGCAACCGTTATCCCGAACAGTTTTCAGGCGGTCAAAGGCAACGAATCGGCATAGCCAGAGCGTTAATAATGAATCCGAAACTCATTATCGCCGACGAGTGCATATCCGCCCTTGACGTATCGGTGCAAGCGCAAGTTGTGAATTTAATGAAGGATATTCAAGACGAAACGAACTGCGCTTACCTCTTTATCGCTCATGATTTAAGCATGGTGAAGTATATTTCGGACAAAATCGGAGTCTTGCACAATGGTTATCTGGTGGAAACGGGTACGACCCAAGAAATTTTCTCAAATCCCCGCCATCCTTATACAAAAAGTTTACTCTCCGCCGCGCCCATAGCTAACCCAAGAGTGGAAAAAAGGCGTAAACTCATAGCTTATGATTCGATAAACGCAAATTACGAACATGACGTTATACGACAATTAAGCGATACCCATTTTGTATTGGAATCTCAAGGAGGAAACTAAACGTGTCGGAATCAATTTATACTGATGAGCGTACAACGGTAAAATATTGGGCAGAAAGATTTCACGCTAGTGAAAAGGAACTGTGGTATGAATCGGAGGTATCTGCCGCAAACAAGCGCATTAGGAAAAAAACCAAGACTCTAATAGACTTGGCGAAGTTTCCCAATAAATTGCGTTCTGACGAGGCGCAGGAGATGATTTTAGCGGCGCAGCAATTTTTATGCAACAGGAAAACCATAGGCGAATATTATGACAGCGACAGTTCTCCCATCACTGAAAGCGATTTCAAATTCGCAAAGGAAAATTGCAATCTCGAAGGTTTGAAAAAATTTGTAACCACACGTTTTGCGCTGACGATACGCCGAGATAATTTAAGGCTCTTGCCTACGGAGAAAAACTTTTTTGACGACAAAGATTTTTTGCATTACGACGATTTGCAGGGTACGGCTTTAGACCCGTTGGAACCCATTGCAGTGCTTCATGAAAGCGTCGATGGTAAATTTTGCTTTGCTGTTTCTGCGTATTATACGGGGTGGATAGTTAAAGACGCTCTTATTTTTACGGACAGAGCCGAATGGCTTAAATGCGTTCGACCAAAAGATTATATAGTCGCTCTCTCCGATAAGGCAAGTTTAGCCTATGATAATAAAGTGTTGCAGTTTCAAGGCGGAAAAATTTTGCCCATTGTCCCGTTTGGACCCATTGATCAAATTTATCTGCCGAAAAAGGTAGAGGAAAAGCTATCAAAAATAACGGTTGACTTAGATGAAAACGAAGACTTTGAATATCAACCGTTATTTTGCGTGCCATGGATGTTCTTGCTTGTAGCGTTTGATTATCTAAATTCGCCCTACGGTTGGGGCGGCATGGAAGGCGGCGTTGATTGTTCTTCTTTTGCAATGAACGTATATCGCATTATGGGAATTGAGCTTCCTAGAGATGCGGACGAGCAGGAAAAAGCGATGCCCGAATCGGTTAAATTAACGGGCTTATCCGAGGAAAAGCGATTAGAGGAAATAAAAAACGCCCCCGTAGGCGCTTTGTTATTTAGCCAAAATCACGTTATGCTCTACCTTGGAACCGACGACAACGGCGAACCTTCCGTTATTCACGCTCTCAGCAGTTACTACGATTTTCAAAACGGTGTGGGCGAAAAACACTATATCCGCAAAGTCGTGGTTTCAGATTTGCATTTCAAAAATTCCCAAAATGTCGAGATGATAAATTCTTTGACTAGCATTGGGTATTTTAAGAGGTGGAGGTAGCTTCTGCTTTCTTTTTCGTTGCTGTTCACGGTGAAGTAACAACCTTTTGTCAGGTATCCTGTTTTGTCGAAGATTTATCCTTGCTTGTCGGCTTTATTTGTGATATAGTAGAGTCAACAAAAGCGCCGTCGGCCTTGGAGACGTTGGCTCCCGTATGTGGAGATTCAGTTCTTGGAGATACCGGCGCTTCTTTTTTATGTTCTTTAGGGTTTACTATATGGTTATAGTAGTGAATGTTTCCTGTATGAAGTTTTTTTAGAGTAATTTCTAAAGGTATAGACTTGCCATCGCGAATGTATGAAGTGGTAAGATAATAAAAGCTATCTCCTACCTTTTTATGCTTTTCACTGGTCGCGTGTTTGTGTTCGACCACTTTGGCATTTTTTATCAAGTCGGGTAAATATTTGATTAATAAAAGTGTTTCTTCATTTGCGCTACTTGCCTTTACTTTCTGTCTTCCTTCTGTTGTAAATTCTACAGTACCGTTTTCATCAATATCAATTTTGCCGACTTCCTCATTAACAACTGAAATTCCCTGTAAGTTTTCACGATAAAAACCTATCGCTTTTTTTCTTAGTTCCTTAATATCTGCATATTCGCCAAATTCGTTGCCCGTCACAACAACACCGCCTTTATCGGGTTCGTTGCTCCCTATATTCGACGCTTTATTTGCGTTTTCCTTCTCACCGTTATCCGCGGCTTTTTATCTTCCGTTGTCGCTTACGGCGGTTGTGCCAGACAAACCAATGCTTTAGGAGAAACATTTTTATTAGATGAGGATTAGTTTATAACTTTGTGAGGACTATATGAAAAAAAACAACGAATTAGACACATATTTTACAAAAATGACAGGCGAAAAAAGTCTTCAAGTTCCCGGACTTGGACTTATAGTTTATAAAAACGGTGAAGAAATTTACAGCTTTTTTGGCGGAAGTCGCAGGATTAACGAAAATGAAAACCTTCCCATGACGAGAGATGCAAAGTTCCGTATCGCTTCGGTTTCAAAAATGTTTGTGGCGTTTACCCTTTTGCAACTTGCTCAAAAGGGCAAACTTAATCTTGAGGACGACGTAAGTGATTATTTGACGTTTACGCTTAGAAATCCCAATTTCCAAGATACGGCAATAACTTTAAGAATGCTTGCTAATCATACTTCGTCATTGCGTGACGGAAAAATATACAGCATCCCGCCGGAAAAAAACCTGCGGGAATTTTTTTCGCCTAAAGGTGAATATTGGGAAGACGGGGCGCACTTTGCGCCGAAAAACGAAACTGTAGGGGAATATTTTACCTATTGCAATTTAAATTACGGCGTTCTGGGTACGGTTATAGAAGCCGTAACGGGCGAACGGTTCGATATCTACCAAAAAAATCATATTTTAAGAGAGCTTGATATAAAAGGGGATTATGTCCCGGGGAATTTCAGCGACGATGAATTTTTTAAATTGGGGACGACATATCAAAAAAAAGACTCTTTCGGTAATTGGAACGAAAACGGCGCTTGGTACGGAAAAGCGGATGATTTTAAGGGGATAAAGCCGCCGCAGGAAACTGTATTTCTTCAAAATCCATACGCAGAAAAAAGCCAAGGGGCATATAGCTTAAAAAATTACGTTCCCGGCGCCAACGCTACGATTTTTTCTCCAACTGGCGGGCTTAGAATTTCCGTCGGCGAACTGGCTCACGCTTTGGAAATGATTATGAACGACGGAGTTTATAACAAAAAACAAGTGCTTTCCCAAAAATCTTTAAACATGATGTTCGGTAGAACATGGGTGTACGACTCAACTAAAAACAACGGAAACACATTAGGCGGCTCCGTTCTCTCTTACGGATTGGGCGCGTATTGCATGGACGGCGCGACTAAAGCGAAAATGTGCCGGAACGAAAATATTAATCTTGTAGGGCACACCGGCGAAGCCTTCGGTATGTTGTCCGCTCTATGCTTTCGACCGGGAACTAAGGACGGATTCGTATACATAATGAACGGTACGGCAATAGATGTTGATAATGAGAAAAGTCGGGGAAAATTCAGCAATAACTATATATGGGAGGAAAGGGTTGCGGACGCTGTTTGTTCGTTGTTTTGAAAAAATGGAAATTTAACGTTAAAAAAATTTGCATGGGTACATTTTTTATTCTATAATTAAGTGTCAAAAATTTAAATATAAATCCAATATTTAAATTAACCAAAAACTAAAACACTCGGGAGTCCAGAGGGCTGCGCCCTTTGGTGGGGTCAAGGGGCAACGCCCCTTGCAGGTGTTGGAGAAGCATCGACGCTTTAGCGTCGCTAATGCTTCCCATGCGAAAGCGTCCCAAGAGCAGGAGCCTAAGGCGAAGCGCGATTGGCAGACGCTGACAGCTGGGACGGAGTCCCAACAAAGAAAGGGGAGAAAAGATGGAATTTACCGGTTTAAGCAAGGCGGAGGTTGAAGAATCGCGAAAGAAGTATGGAGATAATGTAATTCCCGATTCGGAGCCTACGACTTTTTGGGACGAGTTTAAGGAAACTTTTAACGATCCAATGATTAGGATTCTGCTTGTCATCGTGGCGATTATGCTTGTGATGTACGCGTTGGGGCAAGCGGAAATTTACGAGCCTGTGGGCACGATTTTCGCCGTGTTAATCGTGGCGTTTGTCACGGCTAAGACGGGGGTAGCCAGCGACACGAAATATCGCGAGTTAAAGAGCAGCATAAAAAAGGATGTCGTTAAGGTTTATCGCGACGGAGTTTTGACGCAAGTTGAAATCGACGATATCGTAGTCGGAGATAAAGTATTGTTGCAGGCGGGTGATAAAATTCCCGCAGACGGCATTATAATTCACGGTAATTTAAAGGTAAACAATTCGGCTCTAAACGGCGAGGTTGAAGAATGCCCCAAGAGTCCCGCCGAAGAAAAGATTGAGTTCCCAGAGAATTTAACGGGCAACGATATTACGGGTAAACATATACTCTTTAGAGGCGCTGTTGTCTTTGACGGCGAAGCCGTGTTAGATGTGCATAAGGTCGGCGTTGAGACTCTTATGGGCAAAATGGCGTCCGAGATGAACGAAGCGGATGTGGATTCGCCCTTAAAGGTAAAGCTCAGCAAATTGGCGGATCAGATTTCCCGTTTCGGCTACGCTTCCGCAGTCCTTATCGTAGTTTTATATATGGCGTTCTTCATAGTTCAAGCAGGGGGAGTTTCCGCATATCTTGCTCAAGGCTGGCTTGCTATTTTAAATAACGTAATAACAGCGGTGTCCCTCGCCATTTTGATAGTGGTCTGCGCCGTGCCGGAAGGCTTGCCTTTGATGATTTCTCTGGTGCTGATGCAAAACACCGGCAAAATGCTCGCGCATAACGTGTTGGTAAGAAAAGCTATCGGTATCGAAACAGCGGGGTCTTTAAACATTCTCTTTAGCGATAAGACAGGCACTATTACCAAAGGTCAGCTTGAAGTGGTGGAATTTTTATCCGCCGACGGCAAGGTTATTGAGCCTTCTAACTTGGGGAATTATAGCGAGATAAGACGGCTTTTGGATATCGCCATCGGCAAGAACAGCGCGTCGCAGTTTGACTCCAATCATAACGTAATAGGCGGCAACGCAACGGATCAGTCATTGATGAGATTTTTGGGGGAAGAAAATTATCATTCCCTTGAGAATAAATATACTGTTTCCGAAAAACAGGGCTTTAACTCCACCAATAAATTCAGTCAGGCGTTTATTAAAGAAGAAAACAAGGTATTCTACAAAGGCGCGCCCGAAAGGCTCATGGCTTCGGGGAACTTAAAGGGTATAGATACGACGGGCAAGACAATAACCGTAGATACCGACCTTATAAACGGCAAAATCAACGATTACGCCAGCCGCGCCATGAGAATTATCGCTTTCTCCTACTCGGGTTCCGCAATGACGGAGAGCAAGATTAACGCCGATTCCACCATTATCGGCTTTGTGGCGATTAGAGACGACGTTCGAAAAGAAGCCAGAGACGCTATCAAAGACGTGCAAGATGCGGGCATTCAGGTTGTAATGATAACCGGCGACAGAAAAGAAACCGCCGTCGCTATCGCAAAAGACGCGGGGTTAATCAGAGCCGAAACCGATAGGGTGCTTGACTCAAGCGAACTTACAACCATGACGGACGACGAGATAAAGGCGATTATAAGAAATATCCGAGTTATCTCAAGAGCGCTGCCCACGGATAAATCCCGCATGGTTCGGCTTTGCCAAGAACTCAATTTAGTGGTTGGCATGACGGGCGACGGCGTAAACGATTCCCCCGCCTTAAAACGCGCAGACGTAGGCTTTGCAATGGGCAGCGGCACGGAAGCGGCGAAGGAAGCCGGCGAAATCGTTATATTGGACGATAACTTCCGCTCTATAAAAGACGCTGTGCTGTACGGTCGCACAATTTACCACAACATATTAAAATTCTGCCGGTTCCAGCTTATGATTAACGTCGCTGCGGTTGTGGTCAGCGCCATCAGCCCCTTCTTTGGCATCATAGAGCCTTTAAAGGTTACGCACCTTCTCTTTGTCAACCTTGTAATGGATAGTTTGGGCGCATTGATGTTAGGCAACGAACCTGCGCATTTAGACTATATGAAGGAACCGCCCAGAAGAAGAGACGAGAGCATTATCTCAAGATCAATGGCAAGTCAGATATTATTCATGGCGCTTTGGCTTGTGATTTTAAGTTTCTGCTATTTAAAACTTCCCGTTTTCGCCTCCTTCTTCAACAGTCAGGAAGAACTCTACACATCATATTTTGCCCTCTTTATCTTCGCCGCGCTTATGAACGGATTTAACGTAAGAAGCACCGGCTTTGATATTCTAAAAGGCATAGGAGATAACATTGGCTTTGTAAAAATCTGGCTCGTTATCGCCCTTGTCGTTGCGGCTATAGTAAACGCCGAACTCATAGGCTTAACCGCAATCAGCAAGATGTTTAGCTGCACGCCCTTTGGCGTGACCGGTTGGATTCTCTTGATAGCTTTATCTTTCACCATGATACCTATGGATCTGATAAGAAAAGCTGTTTCCAAAAAAGAATAAACGAAAACCCGCCTTGCTCTTATGAAACAAGGCGGGTTTGTTTTTTATTGAAAAAAAAACGAATCACCGCCAAAGAGAATTCTAAGGCGGCGACCCGTAAGAAGAAACCTCCTGCTTCCCCCTACACTTTTATTATCGTAAATTTGGGAAAAAAGTTAAACGCTTTTCTTTAAATTTTGATAAATCATTACAAAAATCATTGCTGTCGCTACTGTTATTTCCGAGACGCTTCGAGAGCCTCTCTAAGCCCCGGAATGTTTGGAACGTACGAGGAGGTTTTCTCCTTATCTTTTTCTGTTTGAGTGTCAGATTTTACAACCATTGCTTCATCAGCCTCTTTGACCTTTTCGGATAAATTCGCTTTATCTTCAAATTTTGCAACCTGCAAATTTTCCTTTTCCGGAGCAGTCTTAACAGGCTTGCGTTCGCCGATTTTCGTCAAGATAACCTCTAAAGTATCGCCGTTTTTCATTGGGTCTACAAATTCGGCGCTCTTGCCGTTCACCAATATATCAAACTTCATGCGGCTGGTTGCGGCGGGAGGCGTGAAATTCACCGCTAAAAGAGCGTCGGATACCGTGGTTTTCGCCCTTGGATTTTGCTTGTATACTATAGCCGCCCCTTGCTCTATCACGGTTTTTGACGTAGCAGCCTTGCCGTTTACCGAAAGTTCCACATTAGCGGCGGGAATCCGTCTGTCTCTTCCCTCATATACAATCTTAATGGTAGCGGCGTTCTCGTCTATATCGAGCGCGTCCTTTATGGTAGGTTTATCGTTGGCGTTATATTTTATAACGTCGCCGCCGCGCACCTTCGCCGAAAGTTCCGTAGGCTTGCCGTTCAATAAAATCTCGGGTCTTGTGGTAAAATGGGATTTATTGCCGTTTAACGTATAATTTATCCTCTCCCCCACAGGAGAATAATCCGCCCGCTTTAAAATTTCCCCCAATAAAGCGTAATCCCGCTTTTCGATATTATCTCCGTCTTTTAACGGAGTATCCGGCGGCTGAACTTTTCCGTTTACGATGTAAGTCGTTTCTATCTCTATCTCTTTGCCGTTTACCCGAACAATATGCTTATCTTCCTTGGTAATTATATTCCGTAAGGTAGCCTTAGCGTCCTCTCCGTCCTTGCCCCTGACGATTTCGATTTTATCTCCGTCTTTCACACGGCTGTCAAGAGTCTTAGTCTCGCCGTTCAATTTAATCGTGGCAAGTCCTCCCATTGTGCCGGGGAAGAATTTTTTTTCGCCGTTTAAAGTCACCATAATGGCAAGACCGGGTCTGCCGTTGAATTTAGGAAGTCTTATCCCCGCATTTAAAAGCGCATCTGACACGGTAAGCCTGCGGAAATTGAATAAGCTGTATTCCTCGCCGTTTACGAAGACGGAGAGGAAATGAAGCGTGCTTGTCGTCGCTATCTTCAAAATTCCTAGGGGAGTAACGGAATCGGAGGTTTTAAGTTCTTCGGGAAGCTCTAAAATACCTTCCACCTTTTCGGGACGGCGCACCGCTACTCGGTCTTCCGTCATGTTAAGCGCGCCCGCCACTATCGGCGCAAGATTGGGGGTAAGCGCGCCGCCGCCCACCAACATAACAGCTTGAGGCGCTCCGCCGTTTAAAGTCGTAATTTCCTTTGCGATAGCGTCCGCAAGATTTTTTACGCTCGGTAAAATCGGTGTAATAACCTCGTCCGCAGAAAGATTGTAATTTACGCCCAAAATATCGGAAAACTCCACCCGTTCCCCTTTTGTCGCCTTGCGTTTTATCTCTTCCGCCACTTTAAAATCCAACAAAAATTTCTGCGAAACAGCCTCCGTTATCTCGTCACCCGCAAGCGGCACCATACCGTAAGCGAACACAGCGCCGTTTTTCGTCAGCGCCACGTCGCTTGTCCCTGCGCCGATATCCACGAGAGCCAAATTCAAATGGCGCATGGTTTGGGGAATAAGCACATTTATAGCGGCGATAGGCTCCAACGTCAAGGCGCTCATATTAAGAGAAGCCTCGCCTAACGCGGAGTGCATGGAATCAATAACCTGTCTTGGCAAAAAAGTTGCGACAACGGAAACTTTTGCAGTGTTCCCACGTTGACCCACGAGGGATTTTAGCGGCACTTCGTCAAGCATATATTCGATGGTGGAATACCCCACGCAGTAGTAACCTGCGGGATCGTCTATCGCCCTAGATTCGGCAAGTTTATTCTGCGCCGCCTGAACCCCTGCAAAATCAAGATTTTGTTCCATTTCTTCGTCGATAACGCCGCTAACCTGAAGCTCCGCTTCGGCTCTCATGGTGTAAAGGGCGCGTCCCGCCGCGGCGACTGCGGCATTTTTTATCTTACCGGTCTTTGCTTCAAGTTCTTCCTTAACTTCTCCGATAATAGCCGCCACTTCCGGCACATCGTGAATTTGTCCGTCGAGCATGGCGCGGGTCTTATGCTCTTTCCTTACAGTAGCGAGAATTTTTGTCTCCTTATCCTCGGTTATCTCCGCCACAATGCCTATAACGCTTCTCGTGCCTATATCAAGGGCAAAAATACGCTCCGCCGCAGGAGTATCCGTTTTTGCAGCAAACTCTGTTTTTACAGTATTTTCCGCCGATGCTGATTTTTTTCGTTTCGACATATAAAACTCCCCAAATCACCATAAATTTTAGTTACTATTCACGGGTAATACAACATAGTGGTGCGAAAGGCGAATTAGTGCCGTTCATGGTCGACCTCTCCACCGCTTCGCGGTCCCCCTCCCCTTTCAGGGGAGGCAACGTGAAGGTGACTTTTCTATTATATATCCACAAAATGAGAAATCAGAGAGCCTCCCCTGAAAGGGGAGGTGCCCGAAGGGCGGA